>CAZCPD010000057.1:0-14316 GCA_964500425.1 uncultured Rhodocyclaceae bacterium | reverse complement strand
CGTTAAAGGGCTGACAGGTTCGTTCCCGACGCCCCAACGACCGAGATGTTGGTCGTGCTGTGCGCGATGGCGTTCAGATCATTGCTAGTGCCTGCGGCCTGCGCCGTCCAGTTCGCCCCGTCCGTGCTGGTGAATAGTGCGCCATTGCTGCCCGCAACGATGAATTGTCGGCCATAGGATACGGCGTTCAGATTGTTCACTCCATTGTTGATTACGCCGGCGGTCCATGTGGCGCCATAATCGGTGCTCGTCACCTGCGTACCCGCGGCCCCTACCGCGATGAACACCGGACTGGTGGTCGAGGTCGCGGTATTCACGGCGATCCCGTAGGCCACACTCTTGAGATTGCGGCTGGTGTTCGAGGCGATGGCCGTCCACGTGGAGCCATTCGAACTGGTCAATACGATGCCCGACTTGCCAACCGCAACCCAGACACCATTGCCAAAGGCCACGGCATGCAGGTCGTTGCTTGTGCCGGAAGTCTGCCGGGTCCAGCTCTGTCCATCGACGCTGGTAACGATGGCGCCGTTCTGTCCTACGGCCACATATCCGCCAATGCCATTGGTTGCCAGTCCGTAAAGATCATTGCCGCTGCTGTTCGCGTCGTGCTGTGTCCATGTGATGGCGTCGGTGCTGCGCAGCATCGCGCCGCCGGCGCCCGCGGCCAGGTAAACGCCGCCATAGATCGTCGCATAGAGATTCGCGCGTGGGCTGCTCGTGGGGTTGGTCAGCGCAGTCCAGGTCGCCGGAGTGTATGAGTTGAAGTCGGGGCTTGAATACAGAACGCCATCGTTGCCGACCGCGACGAAGATGGCGCCGAAGGTTGCCCCGTTCAGGCTGCTGCTGCCGAGCGCGCTATCAACATTCCAGCTTGCACCCGCCAGCCGTGGCACGGCGGAAATCGTCGTGCTGCCGGGACCGCCGGGGCCGCCATCGATTCTGCCGTTAATGGTGAATGAATACGTCGTACCGTTGGTCAGTCCCGAGACCACATGCGGCGAAGTGACCTTGGGGAAGGCGGATCCGCCCATCGAATCCCAGTTCGCCGTTGTCACGTTCGAGCCAGGTGCGGCAAAGACCCAGTATTCGACATTCGGTGATCCGGTCCAGGTCAAGGTGACGCTGCTGTCGCCGGCGACAGCGCGGACATCGGTTGGCGCGGGGGCAGAACTGCCGAGATCGAAGGCGCCGCCGAGACAACCGTTCAGGAGCAGGGTGGCGGCAACTGCCGCGATCAGATAAGCGAAGCGTTTCATGGAGACACCTGTGGTCATGCAGTTTCTGTCCGCGACGGCTCTGCGCGAAGAGAAATCCGAAGGATCGATATTGAGTGGATGAAACAGCCGATAATCCTACCGGCACAGCGCTCCGGCAAGTCAGCCGCAAATTCTAGCAGAAGCACAATCGGCCCATGCGCGGCAATTGCAGGGCGGGGTTTCGGCTTGGGAAGGAAGGGGAGGAAGCGTCGCAGCGGCAAAAATTATTCTGCGGTGCCTCGGGTTCGCCAGGCGCTGCCGAGTTCAAGTCATGGGTAGCAGCATCTGGCTCAGCGGCTTGCCCCAGAACAAGGCGATGACGCCGGCTGCAGCCAGATAGGGGCCGAAAGGAATCGGTGTGTTGCGACCGTGTTTGGTGAACACGATCAGGGATATGCCGACGATGGCGCCGACAATGGAGGAAAGCAGGATGGTCATCGGCAGCATCTGCCAGCCGAACCAGGCTCCGATCGCGGCGAGCAGTTTGAAGTCGCCGTAGCCCATGCCTTCCTTCCCGGTGGCCAGCTTGAAGCCCCAATACACGCTCCACAGGGCCAGGTAGCCGGCCATGGCGCCGATTACCGCGCTCCTCGGATCGGTGAAATGGCCGCCGAGATTCAGCAGCAGGCCGAGCCAGAGGAGGGGCAGGGTAATGTCGTCGGGCAACAGCTGGGTGTCAAAGTCGATGAAGGTCAGCGCGATCATGGCCCAGATGAAGAGCAGCGCGCCCAGCCCCATCAGGGTGAAGCCGAATTTCCAGCCAGCATAGGCCGAGAGCAAGCCGCAGAGCGCCTCGATCAGCGGGTAGCGCGGCGAGATCGGCGCTTGGCAGCCGCGGCAGCGACCACGCAGGACGAGCCAGCTGATGACCGGGATGTTTTCCAAGGCGCTGATCGCATGGCCGCACTTTGGGCAGCGCGAGCGCGGCACGGCGATATTGAACTTCTCATGAGTTGGCGGCGGTTCGCCGCGCAGTTCGGCGCACTGTGCGTCCCATTCGCGCTGCATCATCACTGGCAGGCGGTAGATGACGACGTTGAGAAAGCTGCCGACCATGAGGCCCAGCACCAGGCAAGCGAAAGCCATGTAGCCTGGCTGGGCGAGAAGGTCGGCGAGAGATGCGGGCATGCTGCGTCTTTTCGTTCTTTGTTCGAAACGGTCAGCCTGCCACCGCGCCGAGCTTGAAAATCGGCAGGTACATGGCGACGATCATGCCGCCGATCAGCGTGCCGAGCACGACCATGATGACAGGCTCCATCAGGCTGGACAGCGCTTCGACGGCATCGTCCACTTCGGCTTCATAAAAGTCGGCGACTTTGCCGAGCATGGCGTCGAGTTGTCCGGATTCTTCGCCGATCGAGACCATCTGGATCACCATGCTGGGGAACAGGTTGGTGTTCTGCATGGCGACGGTCAGGTTCTGGCCGGTGCTGACTTCGCCCTTGATGTCCATCGTGCCGGTAAAGTACACATGATTGCCCGAGGCGCCCGCCACCGAATCTAGCGCCTCGACGAGCGGGACGCCGGCGGCGAACATCGTGGCAAGCGTCCGCGTCCAGCGCGCGATGGTGGCTTTGCGCACCAGGTCGCCAAATACCGGCAACCGCAGGAGTAGTCGATCCATGGCAATTTGCACGGCCTTGGAACGTTTCCATGATTCGAGCAGGGCGTATACCCCGCCGCCCAGGGTGCCAAAGATGATGTACCAGTAATCGACAAAGACGTCGGAGATGTTGATCAGCACCGTCGTCGGCATCGGCAGGTCGGCGCCAAAGTCCTTGAAGATCGCCTTGAACGCGGGAATGACGAAAATCATGATCACCGCGACGATGAGGATGGCGACCACGATGATGGAAACCGGATAGAACAGCGCCGATTTGATCTTGCTCTTGACGGCTTGAATTTTTTCCTTGTAAGTGGCCAGGCGATCGAGCAGGGAGTCGAGGATACCCGCCTGCTCGCCAGCACCCACCAGGTTGCAGAAAAGGGCGTCGAAGTAGAGCGGATACTTGCGGAAGGCGGTCGTCAGGCTGGAGCCGGTTTCCACATCGGTCTTGATGTCCATCAACAGCTTGCCTACCGCAGCGTTGCTCGCGCCCTTGCCGACGATGTCGAAAGCCTGCAGCAGGGGAACGCCGGCCTTCATCATGGTGGCGAGTTGGCGGGTGAACAGGGTGATATCCTTGTCGGTAACCTTGCCGAGCTTGCCAACTCTCTGCTGCTTGATCTTGGTCACCAGAACACCCTGGCGGCGCAGAGTGGTGCGGACGAGCGTTTCGCCGCCGGCGCGCATTTCCCCGCGCACCAGCTTGCCGGTCTTGTCCTTGCCTTCCCAGGTGAAGATGTGTTCCTTGACTGTGCCGCTCTTGTTGTCCCTAGCCATCTACCCTGCCTCCCCCTATTCTTGCATCCTGGCGCCCGTCACCCGTCGCCGCCGGGCGAAATCATGATCCCGTTCAGATTAGCAGAGCATGTTATATCGCGACCGTGGGACGGGCAACGTGCGAAATTTCTCGATGCACGGAAAATACCACGGAAAGCACCATGTTTGACGGCATTTGTTCCGTTTTCAAATGCTGGATCGTTGTCCTGTGGCCGTCATGGGGCATCCCGGCAGCCTGGGTGAAAACGCGAATATCGTCGGGGTATCTACGGGGATGTTGTTTCTACATGACAAGAAAATGCCGGGATTGCCGGCAAGCCCCCGGGTACCGTTTGGCCCGCTTCCGTCGAGGCAGCGTTGGCCTTTGGCGTTAAACTCCTGGCCTTTTGGCACCGCTCCGAACCGTCCATGAAGAAGATCGCCACCTGGAATGTCAACTCCCTCAAGGTTCGCCTGCCGCAGGTACTCGACTGGCTCGCGGAGCAGCGCCCGGATGTGTTATGTCTGCAGGAGACCAAGCTCGAGGACAAGGCCTTTCCTCATGCCGAGATCGAGGCGGCGGGCTATCGTGCCGTGTTCAGCGGGCAGAAGACCTACAACGGCGTCGCCATCCTGGCGCGGAGCGAGCCGCGGGCGGTCGAACGCGGCATCGCTGGCTTCGAGGATCCGCAGCAGCGTGTCATCAGCGCGACGATCGACGACATGCGCATCGTCTGCGCTTACATCCCGAACGGACAGAGTGTCGATTCGGACAAATATCAGTACAAGATGCAGTGGCTTGCCGCGCTGCGCGACTGGCTGGCGGATGAACTGGCGAAGTATCCGCGCCTGGCTTTGCTCGGCGATTACAACATCGCGCCGGAGGATCGCGATGTGCATGATCCGGTGGCCTGGCAGGGCCAGGTGCTGTGCAGCGAGGCGGAGCGGGCGGCTTTTCGCGGCCTGATTGAACTCGGCCTGAGCGATGCATTCCGCCGCTTCGAGCAACCCGAGAAGAGCTTTTCCTGGTGGGATTACCGCATGATGGGCTTCCGCCGCAATCACGGCTTGCGCATCGATCACATCCTGCTGTCGCCGGCGCTGGCCGCGGAGTGCAGTGCCAGCAGCATCGACAAGGCGCCGCGCAGGCTGGAACGTCCGTCCGACCATGCGCCGGTGATTGCGACGCTGGGAGATGCGTGAGCCGTGACCTGGTAGCGTCGCGAGCCGGACGCGTGGCGCTCAGCGCATGCCGGGCATCATCCCCTTCATGCCGCGCATCATCTTCTGCATGCCGCCCTTGGAGAACTGCTTCATCACCTTTTGCGTCTGCTCGAACTGACTCAGCAGGCGATTGACTTCCTGCACCTGCACTCCCGCGCCGGCGGCGATGCGCCGCTTGCGGCTGGCCTTGATGAGTTCCGGCTTGCTGCGCTCCTGTGGCGTCATCGAGTTGATGATGCCTTCGATGCGGCGGATCGCCTTGTCCTCGACGCCGCTGCCGGCCTGCTGGGCGGCCTGGGCGAATTGCGCGGGGAGTTTTTCGAGCAGCGATGAAATCCCGCCCATCTTGCGCATCTGGCCGATCTGATCCTTGAAGTCGTTGAGATCGAAGCCCTTGCCTGACTTGAGTTTCTGGGCGAGCGCCTGCGCCTTTTCCTGGTCGACCCCGCGTTGCGCCTCCTCGACGAGACCGAGGATGTCGCCCATGCCGAGAATGCGTGAGGCCATGCGTTCGGGGTGAAACTCCTCAAGGCCGGTGAGCTTTTCGCCGACCCCGGAAAACTTGATCGGCTTGCCGGTGACGTGGCGCACCGAGAGCGCCGCGCCGCCGCGCGCGTCACCGTCGAGTTTGGTGAGGATGATGCCGGTCAGCGGCAGCGCCTCGCTGAAGGCCTTCGCCGTATTCACGGCGTCCTGGCCGAGCATGGCGTCGACGACGAACAGCGTCTCGATCGGCTTGAGCAGGGCATGCAGCTGCTGGATCTCGGCCATCATCGCTTCGTCGATGGCCAGGCGGCCGGCGGTGTCGACGAAGAGCACGTCGTAATAATGCTTCCTGGCGTAGTCGAGCGCTGCCGCGGCGATGTCGGCCGGCTTCTGGCTGCCCGACGAAGGGAAGAAGTCGATGCCGGCCTGCGCCGAGACGCTCTTCAGTTGCTCGATGGCGGCGGGGCGATAAACGTCGCAGGAGACCGCCAGCACCTTCTTCTTCTGCCGTTCCCTGAGCCACTTGCCGAGCTTGGCGGTGGTGGTGGTCTTGCCGGCGCCCTGCAGACCGGCCATCAGCAGCACGGCGGGCGGCTGGGTGGCGAGATTCAGGCCGGCGCTGGCGCCGCCCATCAACTCGGTCAGCTCGCGATGCACCACGCCGACCAGCGCCTGGCCGGGCGTCAGCGAACCGATGACTTCCTGGCCGACGGCCTTTTCCTTGACGCGGGCGATGAAATCCTTGACCACCGGCAGCGCGACGTCGGCTTCGAGCAGCGCCATGCGCACCTCGCGCAGCATGTCGGTAATGTTGTCTTCGGTCAGGCGCGCCTGGCCGCGGATGGTCTTGACGACCTTGGCAAGGCGTTGGGTGAGGTTGTCGAGCATGGCGGGAATTGGTTGCGGATAGGGTAAACTGAATAAATGTCGATGATTCTACTGCATCTGCTTGCGGCAACCCTTTATCTTGGTCTTGCCCTCCACTTCTGGCGCACGCGCTGGCGCGGCGCCGCCCTCGATCAGCCCCTCGCCGGCCTGCGCGGCTGGGAACGCGGGTTGCTGCTGGCCACTTTGGTCGTGCACGGCGTCGTCCTTAATCAGGGTATCTTTGCCGACGGTGCGATGCGCTTTGGCTTCTCCCTGGCGCTGTCGATGATGCTCTGGCTGGCGATTGCCGTGTATTGGGTCGAGAGTTTCTATGCGCGCATGGAAGGTCTGCAGATGTTCGGCTTTCCCCTCGCCGCCCTGTGCGTCTTGCTGCCCGCCATCCTGCCGAGCCCGCATCTGCTGACCAACACCGATACGTTGGGGTTCCGCGTTCATTTCATCATGGCGATGCTGGCCTACAGCCTGTTCACCCTGGCGGCGTTGCATGCCCTGCTGATGGCCGTCGCCGAAAAGAGCCTGCATCGCGGCCGGCTGCCTCCGCTGCTCGCCGGTCTGCCGCCGCTGCTGACGATGGAAGCGTTGCTGTTTCGCCTGATCCACATCGCCTTCTTCCTGCTGACGCTGACGCTGCTTTCCGGCGTGTTCTTCTCCGAAGCCCTGTTCGGCAAGGCGATGACCTTGGGTCACAAGACGGTGTTCGCCTTCGTCTCCTGGTTGATCTTTGCCGCCCTGCTGGTCGGTCGGCGCCTGCGCGGCTGGCGCGGCCGTCTCGCGCTGCGCTGGACGCTGGCGGGCTTCGCCGCGCTGCTGCTGGCCTATATCGGCAGTCACTTCGTCATGGAAGTGATCCTCGGCCGGATGGCCTAGGCGCGGCCCCTCCGAGGCCGGTTTCTAGATGGACGAGATGTCCCTAGCCACACAGTTCGGCCTGCTGGCAATGCTGCTGGTGGTTTCCGGTTTCTTCTCGATGGCGGAGACCGCCATGATGGCCAGCAATCGGCACCGCCTGCGTCACCTGGCCAGGGAAGGAAATCGGGGCGCTCAACTGGCGACGCAACTGCTCAGCAAGGTCGATCGCCTGCTCGGCGTCATTCTGCTCGGCAATACCTTGTTCAACTCCGCCGCTGCGATGCTCACCGGCCACATCGCCCTGGCCGTGTTCGGCGCCGAAAAGTGGGCGCTGGAAGTGGGCACCCTGTTCGTGACTTTCTGCCTGCTGGTGTTTTCCGAAATCACGCCCAAGGTCATCGGCGCGACCCACCCGGATGCGATCACCCAGCGCATCGCCTACGTGCTGACGCCGCTGTTGCGCATCAGCTATCCGGTGGTCTGGTTTACCAACCTTTTCGTCACGGCGCTGCTCAGGCTCCTGCGCCTCAAGCCGCAGGCTGGTCAGGAAGCGGCGCGGATCTCCCCGGAGGATCTGCGTGCGATGGTGCTTGAGGCCGGTCATTTCATTCCGCCGCAACACCAGACGATGTTGCTGAATCTCTTCGATCTGGAGAATATCTCGGTCGAGGACATCATGACGCCGCGCGGCGAAATCGAGGGCATCGACCTGCAGAGCCCGCTGGAGGAGATTCATCAACAGCTCGCCACCAGTTTTCATACCCGCTTGCTGGTGTATGACGGCGATCCGGGGAATGTCGTCGGCGTCCTGCATCAGCGCCGCCTGCTGTCCGTGGCGATTGCCGGGGCGCTCGATCAGGCGGCGCTGCGCGAACATCTCGCCGAGCCCTATTTCATTCCTGCCGGCACGACGATCTACGCCCAGCTGCAATTCTTCCAGGAGAATCGCCAGCGCATCGGTCTCGTCGTCGACGAATATGGCGAAATACAGGGACTGGTGACCCTTGAAGACATCATCGAGGAAATCATCGGCAAGTTCACCACCGGCGTGCCGAGCAGCGCCGAATTGACCTGGGAGACCGGCGAGGATGGGCTTGAAAGCGTCATGGTCGATGGGGCCCGCACCCTGCGCGAGTTGAATCGTGCGCTCGGGCTGGATTTCTCGCTGGATGGCCCGAAGACCCTCAACGGCTTGATCCTCGAACACCTGCAGGACATCCCCGAATCCGGCCTCAGCGTCAAGATCAACCAGGCGCCCATGGAAATCGTTCAGGCGCAGGACCGGCGGATACGCATGGTGCGCATCTTCCGGCCGCGTCCTGCTGACGAATGAATGATCGTTGCCGGGGAAATATTTCAAATTCGTTTGACAGCCTGGTCGCGAGTTTCTATAATGCGCCCCTTCGTTGGGTCGTTAGCTCAGTTGGTAGAGCAGCGGACTTTTAATCCGTTGGTCGCAGGTTCGAGTCCCGCACGGCCTACCAGGCATTCAGCAGCAAACGCAATATCAACAAGCCGCAAGTTCAGGTTATAATTTTCGGGTTCGTTGCATCGAAACTATCGATGCAATTGAGGCGAAAACGGCAGCACAAGTATCGGGTCGTTAGCTCAGCTGGTAGAGCAGCGGACTCTTAATCCGTTGGTCGTAGGTTCGATCCCTACACGGCCTACCAATACTTCAAAGGGGTTACAAGCGAAAGCCTGTAACCCCTTTTCAATTTTGATTCTGTGTTCCCGTCATGTAATGAGATGACATACGCGGGGACTCGTGATTCCTTTGTCGTCGGTTCGCTTCTGCACAGGCTACCAGTACTTTAAATGGCGCCCTGTAAAGGGGCTGGGGGCATTTTCATGGGCGCTTCCGAATATTTTTCCCATATTGGGTTTTTGGCTAACTCACTGTTGCTGAATTGCTTTATCGCCAGTAAGGGCATTTTTTCCAGTAATGCGAGCGACAGGGCCGGAGCATCAAATCTCCCGAAGCTTCAACACGGTAGCCAAATAGTCCGAATTCCAAGCAGCCGCCTTGCGTTTTTTCGGCAAGCTGGCGGTGCGTGATGTATCGGCGCGAAACAGGTTGATGGCAAGCCGCCGCAGGAACGAGAAGTTGAGAGCGGCATTGCGCAAGCGGATCGGACAAGCGTCTTCGCCGAAGGTGACGTCCAGGCACCAGTGCAGCGAGTTCTCGATTCCCCAATGCGTACGCACGGCATGCAGGATGCGCTGGCTGTCGGCAGGTAGCGAACTGATCACATAGCGTTTTTCGGTTTCGACCTTGCCGGCAATGTTTCGCGTCGATTCGATGCAGGCCACCGAGGCGAGTTTCGACCAGCGCGCTTTCAGGCCGAGCAGATCGAGCCAATCGAGTTCATCCACGGCTACACAGCGTCGTGTCTCGATACGTCCATGCCCTTTGTCCAGCGTCTCGTGGAGCGAGACCGAGCGCTTCGGATATCCCGGTGCGTTCAGGCTTGCGAAGAAATCCTTCAGCGCTTCCGCCAAATGCGGCTGATTATCCTTGACCGCCAGAACGTAGTCGCCACCCCCGTCGGTGATCTGTTGGGCAATCGCGGTCTGACAGCCCATCGCATCGATGGTGACCACGGAGCCTTCCAGCGCGAGCGTCGGCAATAGCGCCTCGATGGCCGTGATTTCGTTCGACTTCTCTTCGCACGCTCGCTGTCCGAGCGTCAGGCCGTATTCGGCCGCATAGGCCGATACCTGATGCAAGGCCCGCAAGCCGCGTTCCGGTCGCGCTGATCCGCGCACGGCCTTGCCGTCGATGGCGATGACTCTTCCATTGATTGCCGGGCAGATGTCGGCCATCCATTGCTCAAAGCGTATTTCCAGTTCGGCTGGCGAGAGCGCTTCAAACACGCGCCGGATCGTGTCGTGGCCGGGAATGCCGTTGCGCAGTCGAAGGTATTTTCGCAGCCACTCTTCCCGCGCGCGCGCCCAGTCTTCGATGTCGTCCCAGCCTTCCGCTCCAGACATCACAGCGCACAAAGCCAGCACCACGATATCCAGCAAGTCATGATCCGTTCGTCCTTCTACTCGACCATCGGGCAATCCAGAAAAACGCTCAACCAGCGCCGCTACACCTTCATCCTTCATCTCTCGATCTCCTAAAAATCGAGAGTAGACGACATATCAAGTGGGTTTACAAGCCCATGTCATAACTCGCTGACGGTAAACGAATTTTCATGCTCCGGTCCTGATGCGAGCGATCGTGGTTAGCCTTTCTTTTCGGGACTTTGTTATCCTGAACGCTTGTTTGAATGACGTTAGGGGGCAAGAGGCTCGAACGTCGTCGGGCATTGACACTCAATTCCTATTCGGGGAGATGTGATGAGAAACCAGAAAATGGTCATGGCGTTCTGCCTGGCTGGCCTGACGGCCTCGGGTCTGGCAAGCGCGGACACGCAATTCAATTTCAGCGGCTTCGGCACGCTCGCCGCAACGCATAACAGCAGCTCGATGGCGGACTACCGCGCCAGCATCGTGCAGCCTGCCGGCGCTGGCGTCAGCAAGCCTTGGGCGTTCGGTGTCGATAGCAAGGCGGGCGCCCAGGTGACTGCCAACATGGGCGATGGCTGGTCGGCGGTCGTGCAGGTCGTTGCCGACCATCACTATGACAACACCTATCGGCCTCAATTCGAGTGAGCGAACCTCAAGTACCAGTTCTTGCCCAACTGGTATGTCCGCGCCGGCCGCGTCGTGGCGCCGGTGTTCCTCGTTTCGGATTACCGCAACGTCGGCTTCGCACAGACGGCCGTGCGTCAACCCTACGACGTTTACGAAATGAACCCGCTCACCCATCTGGACGGCGGTGACATCGGCGCCCAATATGCGGTGGCGGGCGGCACCCTGAGTGCCCAACTGACCTTGGGCAAGGCCATGGAGTATGCCGCGATCAATACGCCGGAGTTCAAGGCGTCCGGCAATTTCGCCTCCATTTCCGGTCCGGCCGCGCTGTTCAATCTGACTTACGAGCGCAGTGGATCGACCTTGCGCGCAGGCTACGGCAAGTATCGGCTTGGCGTCCATACCAATATCGCGGCATTCAATCTCTACGATGTCGCGCTCAAGGCCTACCAGACGGCGGCGCCGGACTATGACAGCAACCTGAAACTGCAGCGTGACGATTCCAGCATGTGGACGTTCGGCTACGCATACGACGACGGCCCCTGGCTGCTGCAGAGCGAGTTTGCGAAGAGCAGCGCCCGTAACATCCTGATTCCGAATCAGGTGGCTTGGTATGCGCTTGGCGGCTACCGTGTCGGGAAATTCACCCCCTACGCCTCGTTCAGCAAGATCCAGGCGATGCCGCGGCCCTTCAACCGGCCGGATGCGACTCGCTGCGGAGCGGTTCCCGGTTGTGCGTTCGGCACGGTGGTCATCGCGACGGTCGATTCCGGGCTGACTGTCGTGCGCGAGCAAAGCACCATCGCCGTCGGAACACGCTACGACTTTTACCGGAACCTGGCATTCAAGGCGCAGATCGAACACATCCGCAAGCCGGCGATGAACCAGCCGAACCGTGGCCTGTTCGTCAATGAATACCGCGATCTGTCGGTGTCGCCGAGGAGCACTTGGCTAACGCAAGGCCACAGCGTGAATTTGTTGACGCTGGCCCTTGATTTCGTGTTCTGAGAGGGGGCGGCGATGAAAACACTCAAGCATTGGATGATGGCCGCGGCATTGCTGGGCGCGGCCCTGCCGGCGCTGGCCCAATCGGTCGCGGTGATCGTCAACCCCAAGCATGGCGGTGGTCTGAGCGCCGAGCAGGTCAGTAACATCTTTCTTGGCAAATCCTCGGATCTGACGGGGCTCGACCTGCCCGACGGCAACGCCGTGCGCGATGCGTTCTATCAGAAGGTGACGGGCAAGGACGGCGCCCAGCTCAAGGCCTATTGGGCGAAGCTGGTGTTTACCGGCAAGGCTCAGCCGCTCAAGGAAATGGCCAACGACGCGGAGGTGAAGAAGTTCGTCGCCGCCAATCCGAACGCCATCGGCTATATCGACAAGGCCGCCGTGGATGCTTCTGTCAAGGTTGTGCTGACGCCATGACGGACGCAGGCGACCGCCTGCACCGATGACCGAGACCGCCGAGACACCCGGGCCCGCTGGCGCCGGGTGTTTTTGCATGTGGGTCGCGCAAGCGCAAACATCGGCCTTGCTCTTTCAGGTTTGCATGGCCTATGGGAAAATGCGGCGTTTTGACGCTTGCCGTCGCCCACCGATGCAAA
Source organism: uncultured Rhodocyclaceae bacterium (assembly GCA_964500425.1). Taxonomy (GTDB): domain Bacteria; phylum Pseudomonadota; class Gammaproteobacteria; order Burkholderiales; family Rhodocyclaceae; genus Sterolibacterium. The sequence goes on along the minus strand of CAZCPD010000057.1, from coordinate 2,002 downwards.
CCGACGCACCATCGGTTTCCGACAGGGCCCCGCCCAGAAAGCTGCCTGCTTCCCCATGTCCCTGCTCCGCCTGCTGAAAATCATCCGCATCGCCAGTCGCTACGGTCTCGACCAGATGATGCTGGAGCACGAGCCGAGCGGGCGCTTGCTGCGCCTGGCCAATGCCTGCCAGTTCTGGCGCGACCCGGATGGTTCGCTCGCTGCGCCGCGCGCCGTGCGCCTGCGCCTGGCGCTCGAAGCGCTCGGGCCGATCTTCGTCAAGTTCGGCCAGATCTTGTCGACACGCCGCGACCTGATTCCGCCCGACATCGCCGAGGAGCTTGCCAAGCTTCAGGATCAGGTGCCGCCTTTCCCGGCGGTCGAGGCGATTGCCGTGCTGGAGCGGGTATATGGCAAGCCGGTCGACGAAGTGTTCGCGCGTTTCGAGCGCGAGCCGGTGGCCTCGGCCTCGGTGGCCCAGGTGCATTTCGCGACGCTGCGCGAAGAGGATGGCGGTCACGAGGTGGCGGTGAAGATCCTCCGTCCCGGCGTCAAGAACATCATCGTTCATGACATTGGTTTGTTGCAGGCCGCTGCGACGCTGCTGGAATGGGTCTGGGCCGATGGCCGGCGCTTGAAGCCACGCGAGGTCGTCGGCGAGTTCGAGAAGTATCTGCACGACGAGCTCGACCTGATGCGCGAGGCCGCCAACTGTTCGCTGCTGCGGCGCAATTTCAAGGATTCGACGATCCTGCTGGTGCCCGAGGTCTACTGGGACTTCTGTGACGAGTCGGTGATGGTCATGGAGCGCATGCACGGCACGCCGATCAGTCAGATCGACGCGCTGCGCGAGCAGGGCATCGACCTCAAGATGCTGTCGCGCAACGGCGTCGAGATCTTCTTCACCCAGGTGTTCCGCGATGGCTTCTTTCATGCCGACATGCACCCGGGCAACATCTTCGTCGCGCCGGGCGGGCAGTATGTCGCGCTCGACTTCGGCATCGTCGGCACGCTGTCCGACGTCGACAAGAACTACCTCGCGCAGAACCTGCTGGCCTTCTTTCACCGTGACTACAAGCGCGTCGCCGAGGCGCACGTCGAGTCGGGCTGGGCCCCACCCGGCACGCGCATCGAGGAACTGGAGGCGGCGATCCGCGCCTGCTGCGAGCCCTTCTTCGACCGTCCGCTGAAGGAAATCTCCTTTGGCCGCGTGCTGCTGCGCCTGTTCCAGACCTCGCGCCGCTTCAACATCGAGGTCCAGCCGCAGCTGGTTCTGCTGCAGAAGACGCTGCTGAATATCGAAGGCCTCGGCCGCCAGCTCGATCCCGATCTCGACCTGTGGACCACCGCGAAGCCCTTCCTTGAACGCTGGATGAGCGAACAGATCGGCTGGCGCGGCATGCTGGCCAACCTGAAGCACGAGGCGCCGCAGTGGGCCAGGCTGATCCCGGCGCTGCCGCGGATGGTGCATCAGGCGCTGGAACGCAGCGAGAAGCGCGACGCTGCGTTCGAGGAACTCGGCAGACTGCGCGCAGAGGCGGCCGCCAGCCGGCGTCTTGCCGGCGCAGCCCTGCTCTGCGCGGCGCTGGCCATGGTGGTGGTGTTCAAACAATACTTCTGATTCGGGAGCGGTCGATGTTGCTGTGGTTCGTCATCCTCTATCTGATGGTCTCGGTCGGCATCGGCCTGCTCGCCGCGACGCGCGTGCATAGCGCCAAGGACTTCGCCGTCGCCGGGCGTAGCCTGCCGCTGCCGGTGGTTACCGCGACGGTGTTCGCCACCTGGTTTGGCGCCGAGGCGGTGTTCGGGGTGTCCTCGACCTTCGTCAAGGACGGACTGACCGGCGTCGTCGCCGATCCCTTCGGTTCTTCGATGTGCCTGATCATCGCCGGCGTGCTGTTCTCGCGCTATCTCTACAAGCTCAACATCCTGACGCTCGGCGACTTCTATCGCATGCGCTACAACCGCACCGTCGAGATCCTGACGACGATCTGCATCGTCGCTTCCTATCTCGGCTGGGTGG
>CAZCPD010000056.1:0-14419 GCA_964500425.1 uncultured Rhodocyclaceae bacterium | reverse complement strand
TACCTGATCGGCTCGGGCTGGAAGGACTACCAGCAGACCGGCGCCGTTTGTGGCATTCCGCTGCCGCCGGACCTCAAGCTGGCCGAACAGCTGCCGCAGCCCATCTTCACGCCGGCCACCAAGGCGGAGATGGGTGAGCATGACGAGAACATCGACTACGCGACCGTCGAGAAGATGATCGGCGCCGAGATCGCCGCCCAGGTGCGCGACATCTCCTTGCGCCTGTACCGGGAAGCCGCGGCCCATGCGCGCGTGCGCGGCATCATCATCGCCGACACCAAGTTCGAGTTCGGCCTCGATGCCGGCGGTCGCCTCTACCTCATCGACGAGGCCCTGACGCCCGACTCCTCGCGCTTCTGGCCCGCCGACCAGTACAAGGTCGGCATCAGCCCACCGAGCTTCGACAAGCAGTTCGTGCGCGACTACCTGGAGACGCTCGACTGGAACAAGCAGGCGCCCGGTCCCAAGCTGCCCGAGGAGATCCTGACCAAGACCACCGCCAAGTACCGCGAGGCACTGACGCGGCTGACCGGCCAGTCTTGAGACAGGCGCTGCCGTGACGCTTGCAGCACGGCGCTACCGCTCGAACGCAAGGGGGGAATGGCTGCATCGCTGCCATTCCCCCCTTGCATTTGATAGCATGGCCCGAATTTTCCGCAAGCCCACCCTGATGCTCATGTGAGGGCACTCGACACCCCATCTCATGAAAGAACGCAAAAGAAGAGTTGCCCGACCCCTGCCCCGCCCCGGGGCGGGGTACTGATTTGCTCGCTACGCTCGTTCATTTGACCCAGCACCCTATTGTTCTTTCACGCTAACCTGGACCCGACATGAACCCTCTGCTCGATTTTTCCACCCTGCCACGTTTCGACGCCATCCAGCCGGAGCACGTCGCGCCGGCCATCAGTGAGTTGCTGGCCGAGAATCGCCACGTCGTCGAGCAGCTGGCAAAGCCCGAAACACCGGCCACCTGGGCCGGCTTCGTCGCGCCGCTGACCGATGCCGGCGAGCGGCTGAGTCGCGCCTGGGGCATCGTCGGCCACCTGCATTCGGTCAATGACATCCCGCCCTGGCGCGAGGCCTACAACGCACTGCTGCCGGAAGTCACGCGCTTCTACTCCGAACTCGGTCAGAACCTGGCGCTGTTCACCAAGCTCAAGACGCTGCGCGCCAGCAGCGAGTACGCGCGCCTCGACGAAACGCAGAAGCACATCGTCGATAACGACATCCGCGACTTTCGCCTCTCCGGCGCCGACCTGCCCGAGGCCGACAAGCCGCGCTTCCAGGCGATCCAGGAAGAACTGGCCGCCCTTGAAGCGAAGTTCTCCGAGAACCTGCTCGACGCCACCAACGCCCATGGCGAATACCTCGGCGACGAAGCCCTACTCGCCGGCATCCCGGCGGACGTCCGCCAGGCCGCGCAGGAAGCCGCGCAGCGCGAAAGCAAGCCCGGCTGGAAATTCACCCTGCACGCGCCGTCCTACGGCCCGCTCATGCAATACGCCGACAACCGCGAGCTGCGCGCGCGCATGTACCGCGCCTACGCGACCCGCGCCTCCGAGCACGGCAAGCCGGAGTTCGACAACACACCGCTGATCGGCAAGCTGCTCAAGCTGCGCTTTGATGCCGCGCGCATGCTCGGCTACCGCAACTACGCCGAAGTCTCGCTGGTCCCGAAGATGGCCGAGACGCCGCGGCAAGTCGCCGACTTCCTGCGCGAAATCGCCGCCAAGGCGCGCCCCTTCGCCGAGAAGGACATCGCCGAGCTGCGCGAATTCGCGTGCAAGGAACTCGGCATGGCCCAGCTCGAAAGCTGGGACCTCGCCTGGGTTTCGGAAAAGCTCAAGCAGGCGCGCTACGCCTTCTCCGACGAGGAAGTGAAGCAATACCTCCCAGAACCTCAGGTGATCGCCGGTCTGTTCCGCGTCATCGAATCGCTGTTCGGCGTCACCCTCGCGCCCGACCGGGCGCCAGTCTGGCATCCCGAGGTGCGCTTCTTCCGCATCGAGCGCCAGGGCAAGCTTGTCGGCCAGTTCTACCTCGACCTGTACGCCCGCGACGAAAAGCGCGGCGGCGCCTGGATGGACGAGGCGATCACCCGCCGCAAGCTTGCCGAAGGCATCCAGACGCCGGTGGCCTACCTCAACTGCAATTTCTCCGCCCCGGTAGGCGAAAAGGATGGCGTAAAGCGGCCAGCCTGCTTCACCCATGACGAAGTCATCACCCTGTTCCACGAGTGCGGCCACGGCCTGCACCATCTGCTGACCGAGGTCGAGGAACTCGCGGTCTCCGGCATCCACGGCGTCGAATGGGACGCCGTCGAGCTGCCCAGCCAGTTCATGGAAAACTTCTGCTGGGAATGGGAAGTGCTCGCAGGCATGACCGGCCACGTCGACAGCGGCGAAGCGCTGCCGCGCGCGCTCTACGACAAGATGCTGGCGGCGAAGAACTTCCAGAGCGGCATGGCGACGTTGCGCCAGATCGAATTCGCGCTGTTCGACCTGCTGCTGCACGGCGACTTCGACCCGGACGGTCCGAAAACCGTGCTGCAACTACTCGACGAAGTGCGCCGCGAGGTCGCCGTGGTGATCCCGCCCGAATGGCAACGCTTCCCGCACAGCTTTTCGCACATCTTCGCTGGCGGCTACTCGGCCGGCTACTACAGCTACAAGTGGGCGGAAGTGCTCTCCGCCGATGCCTACGCCGCCTTCGAGGAAATCGCCGTGCATTCAGGCAGCGTGCTCGACCAGACGATCGGCGAAAAATTCTGGCGCGAAATCCTCGCCGTCGGCGGCTCGCGGCCGGCGCTCGAATCCTTCCGCGCCTACCGCGGCCGCGAGCCCAGCGTCGATGCCCTGCTGCGTCACAATGGTATGATTTCGGAATAGAATTCTTCGGGAGTCCACGATGCGTTCGCAAACCCGGGTTTCACGCTTCGTCAAACTCGCCGCCTCTTCGGCGCTGGCGGTTCTGCTGCTGGCGGGCGGCGCCCAGGCACAAACCACCTATCGCTGGGTCGGCCAGGACGGCCGTGTTCATTACTCCGACCAGCCGCCGCCGCCCGCGGTCAAGGACGTGCAGCTCAGGCAGCTCAAGAGCGCCAATGTCGTTGAAACCGGCGGCGCCTACGCCTACGAAACCCGGCAGGCCGCCAGAAACTCCCCCCTGACGCTCTATACGAGCGAAAAATGCACGGACTACTGCCGGATGGCGCGCGACTTCCTCGCCCGGCGCGGAGCCCCTTACAGCGAGAAGATCCTCCGGACCGCCGCGGATGAAGCCGAATACCGCAAGGCCACCGGCAATGAGAAGCTGACCCTGCCCGTACTGACAACGGGCAAGAAGGTCGAAAGCGGATTCGAGGAAAGCGCCTGGAACCGCCTGCTCGACGGCGCCGGCTATCCGGCTCAGGGCAGCGCGAGAAGCCCGGCGATCACGCCGGAAGCGAAGACCAAGGCGGAAACGCCGGACGCCGCGCCCAAGCCCTGAAACGCGAGTCCTGGCCCGCCGGGCGGGCTAGGCGTAGTGCACCAGCGCGGAAAGCTCGCGCTCAAGCAGCTCGGGATCGCCCGAATTCAGCTCCACCAGACGGCGCAGCGCGGTGATGCTGTCGATGTCGATCTCGTCGCAGCGCAAGCCCATGCGCCGCCCTTCCACATGCATCACCGTCGTCTGCATGCGGATCGACACCTCGGGCGAAAGATCGAGCTGCAGCCGGCAGTGATCGCCAGCGTTGCCGTGCCAGTCCTCGACCATCTCCAGCAACGCCCCCTTCAGGGAAATGTCCTGCAGCTGCCCCTCGCGGGCGACGCCGGCGGCACAGGTCAGGCGCGCCAGCGAATGAAACGGAGCTCGCCAGAAATCACGACGATCTTGGGGTTTGCTCATGCTCGTTCCTCATCTCTGGTTGAACTGAAAAATCGTGGCCGCTGAAACAACGCGCAAGCGGGCAACCCTGCCCGTCGCCGCAACCATGCTCCCCCGCGCACTCGCGCAATGTCTGGTCGAGCAGCACCGGCTCATTGCAGACCGGACAAATCTGGAACGGCGAATCGAACATGGCGACTTCCTCTCGGCATAAAGTTCATTATAGCCAGCTTCGCGGGGCGGAAGAGGAAGAGGGTGGAATATTCGCGGCGCGAGAGTCCGCCGGGATCGTCGGATCTGATGAAGAATCGGTGGCAAGCGCGCAGAGCGTCGGTCGAAAAAGCCGAAAGCGCCTTCCGACATCCGGCCACGCCGCCATTGGCGGCCAAGGAGCCTTGCCCGAAGGGAATCCCCGCGCGGCTCACACGAGGTCCGATGACTGGAGAACCGCATCAATACTCGATCTCCGGGCCACTTTGCGAATTCCAGTTCGCATTGAACCTTTCGACAAACTCAGGACAGCTTGTCGAAAGGCGTGCTCGAAAATCGAGGGCTTCAACAGGCTCAACCCGAACGGCGGGTACTTGTTCGGCGTATCCCTAGATCGAGCTCCCGCCCACCGTCAGCCCGTCGATCTTCAACGTCGGCTGGCCGACGCCGACCGGGACGCTCTGCCCCTCCTTGCCGCAGGTGCCGACGCCAGGGTCGAGCGCCATGTCGTCGCCGATCATGCTGACATGTTGCAGGACGTCCGGGCCGTTGCCGATCAGCGTGGCGCCCTTGACCGGCGTGGTGATGCGGCCGTTCTCTATCAGGTAGGCCTCGGCGGCGGAGAAGACGAACTTGCCGCTGGTGATATCGACCTGGCCGCCGCCGAAATTGGCGGCGTAGAGTCCATTCTTCACCGAGGCGATGATCTCCTGCGGGTTGTGCTTGCCGTTGAGCATGCAGGTATTCGTCATGCGCGGCAGCGGCAGGTGGGCAAAGGATTCGCGGCGGCCGTTGCCGGTGGGCTGAACGCCCATCAGGCGCGCGTTGAGCGAATCCTGCAAATAGCCGACGAGGATGCCGTCGTCGATCAGCACGGTGCGCTGGGTTGGGTTGCCTTCGTCGTCGACCGACAGCGAACCGCGTCGATCGGCAATGGTGCCGTCGTCGATGACCGTGACGCCCCTGGCGGCGACGCGCTCGCCGACGCGGCCGGAGAAGGCCGAACTGCCCTTGCGGTTGAAGTCGCCTTCGAGGCCGTGGCCGATCGCCTCGTGCAGCAGGATGCCGGGCCAGCCCGGCCCCAACACCACCGTCATGGACCCGGCCGGCGCCGGCTTGGCGGCGAGATTGACGCTGGCCTGATGCACGGCCTTCTTCGCGTAATCCTGCAGCACGGCATCGCTGAAGTAGGCGTAATCGAAGCGTCCGCCGCCGCCGGCCGAGCCCATTTCGCGGCGGCCATTGTCGACCATGATGACGGACAGCGACATGCGCACCAGCGGCCGCACGTCGGCGACCATGTGGCCGTCGCTGCGCGCGACGAGCACGACTTCCCAGGTGCCGGCGAGGCTGGCCATCACTTCGACGACGCGCGGATCGGCGGCGCGCGCGTAGCCTTCGAGACGTTCCAGCAGCCGCACCTTCTCGGTGTCGGCGAGCGCGGCGATCGGATCCTGTGCCGGATACAGCGCGGTCATCGGCGGCAGACGCGAGCCGTGGCGCAGCAGCGGCGCGATGCCCTTGCCGCCCTGCGCGGCGATGGCGCGCGTCGCCTGCGCCGCGTCCTGCAATGCGGGCAGACTGATTTCGTCGGAGTAGGCGAAGGCGGTTTTCTCGCCGCTGATGGCGCGCACGCCGACGCCCTGCTCGATGTTGAAGCTGCCCGACTTGACGATGCCCTCCTCCAGACTCCAGCCTTCCGAACGGGAGTACTGGAAGTAGAGATCGGCGTAGTCCACCTGGTGGCCAAACATCTGCGCGAAGATGCCGTCGAGACGCATCGGCGTCAGGTTGTAGGGCACCAGCAGGCATTTCTCGGCGGTGCGGAAGTTGCGTTGCGTATCTGTCGTCATGGGTTCATCCATTGTCAAAATTTTCGGTGACGCAGCGCCGGCAGGCTCGCCCGCACCTCGGCGATGCGCGCCGCGTCGAAGGCGCCGCTGACCACGCCGGCGCCCTTGTCGAGCCGGGCGACGATCTCGCCCCACGGGTCGACGAGCATGCTGTTGCCATGCGTGATGCGGCCCGTCGGATGCTGGCCGCCCTGCGCCGCCGCCAGCACGTAGCACTGATTCTCGACGGCGCGGGCGCGCAGCAGCAGCTCCCAGTGGGCGCGCCCGGTGGTTTCGGTGAATGCCGCCGGCACCACCAGCAGATCGACTTCGCCCAGCGCGCGGAACATCTCCGGAAAACGCAGATCGTAGCAAATCGCCAGACCGACGCGGCGTATACCATCGAGATTAGGAGTATCGAACGCAACCACCGCGCCACCCGCCTCGATGGTGAGACTCTCGTCGTAGCTTTCCGTTCCGCGCTGGAAGCCGAACAGGTGGATCTTGTCGTAGCGCGCGACGCGACGACCGGAGGGATCGTACACCAGGCAGGCGTTGCGCAGCTTGTCAGGGTCGTCGGCAACCAGCGGCAGCGAGCCGCCGATCAGCCAGATGCCATGGCGACGCGCGGCGTCGGCGAGGAAGCACTGGATCGGTCCCTGCGGGCTGTCGCCATCATCGTTCTCGCGCGCGGCGAGACGCGCCGCATCGCTGGCGCCGATCAACGGAAAATATTCCGGCAGCGCCACCAGGCGTGCGCCCTGCGCTGCCGCCGCGTCGATCAGGCGGCCGGCCTCGACGAGATTGGCGGCGACATCGGGGCCGGAAATCATCTGCAGCGCGGCAATCAGCGTCGTCGGGTTCATGGTCGCTCAGTGCTTCTTCTCGAAAGGTTCGGCGTTCGCATTCGCCAGCGGCGGCGCCGCCAGCTTTTCCACCTTGGGATCGGCCCAGCTGCCGGTCACTGCGTATTCGAAGGCGAACGCCTGATCGAGCGGATCGCGCAGCGCCTTCTGCGCCAGCCAGGCGATGGCGCCCGCCGCCGGATTGGCGATCATCGCGCCGACGGCGATCGACTCGCCAATGGCCGGCTGCACGCGCACCTTGAGGTTCTGGGTTTCCGCCGGCACATTGGCGCTGCCGCTCATCAGCACCTTCGCCGACGGCCCCTTGATCTGCAGGTTGTCGGTTTCGATGACGCCATTGCGCATGGTCAGCTGGCCGTTGATGCTGTCGAAGGCGAAGCCCTGGCTGAAGACATCACGGAAGTCGAGGGTGATGCGGCGCGGCAGCGATTGCAGGCTGAGAATGCCGAGCAGACGGCCGACGCCCGGTTCGAGCTTGTTGAACTGTCCGTTTTCCGCATCGACCTTGAGGGCGCCGCTGAGCGTCGGATAGTCGATGGCGAACGGCGCGCCGTTCCACGAGACATTGCCCTCCAGCGTCGCCCGGCCGCGCTTCACGGCATCGACATAGCCCAGTCGCGCCAGCAGCTTCTCGATGCTTTTGGCGGTCAGGGTGAATTTCAGCTGGGTGTCGGCCTGCGTGGTATGCGGCCGCCAGCGCCCCGAACCGGCGAGCTTGCCATCGTCGTTCTCGATGTCGAGGCGCGCCTCCCAGGCGCCCTCGCGGTTATCCGCCGAAAGCTTGAGCCTGCCAAAGGACTTTTCGCGCAGGGTGAACTGCTCGACTTCGATGTCGAGGCCGGGCAGATCTTCCGGGTTGCTAAGCATGTCGCCGTTGCCATTCCCCTGTGCCGGCGCCGCCCCGGGCTCCCCATGCGGCGTCGCCTGGTGGATCACCAGATGCTTGAGGCGCGCGCCAAGCCGCCCGCTGCCCTGGCCTTTCCAGAACAGCTCGCCGCTGACGTCGCGGCTCTTCAGCTCGGCGCGCCAGCTTCCCTCGCGGCCGAGGCTGGCGCGCGCTTCGAGATCGCTGAGCGTGTGGCCGAACGCCTCGAACTCGGGCGTCTTCAGGCTGATCGCCGTAATCGGCAGCGGCAGCGCCTCGCCAGCGGCGGAAGCGGCGCCGTTCGCCGGTCGACTCAACAGACTGCGCCAGAGATCGACGTCGACCCTCTTCATGCTCGCGGCCAGCAGCATGCCCTTGTCCGGCATCGTCAACGGCTCACCAATGGCGATGGCGCCGCGTTCCATCACCACCTTCTCGGCGGACTCGCCATCGTAGCGGCGGATCAGGCGCGCCGCTCCGGCGCTGCCCAGCGTAATCTCGATCTGGTCGCGCGGCGCCGCTGCGGCCTTGGCGGCAATCGCGACCGCGCGCCCCGGCGCCGCAGCCGGCTTGACCAGCAGCTTGCGCTCGAAGCGCAGTGGCATGGCCTCGCTGGCGCTCTTGTTGAAAGGCTCGGGCAGGCTGGACGACAGGCCAAGCAGCATTGATTCGATGACGACTTCGGCGCTCTTCTTGCGCGCCAACACAGTGCCGCGCCACGGGCTGCTGCCGGAAAGCTGATCGAGCAGCGGATGGCTCAGTTGCTTGCGCAGTTCGGCGATGTTCAGCTGGCCGTCGGCGGTGACCGTGACCGCGCCGCTGCCCGCGGTCTTCAGATCGAATGCCAAAGGCATTCCAAGCAGCGAAGCCCGCACCCGCTCGGCTTGCAGCGAATTTTCGGTGAAATGCAGGCGACCATGAACCTCGCCGAGCGGCGGCAGGTCGGCATCGACCTTGAGCCGGTTGCCGGCGAACTGGTAGGCGCCTTCCAGCTTCGTGTCATCCGTATGGTGCAGCGGCATCAACAGTTTCAGTTCGAGAGCACCATTGCCCTGCGCCGTCATGTCCTCGGTGAAATGGTCGATTTCCGCGCTCACCGGGCTGCGCTCGATGAAGCGCAGAAAATCGGCGGTCGGTCCGCTGGCCTTGCCGGTGACGACGAGCTGGCTGTCGGCGATGGACAGGTCGGCGATTGCGGCGCTGACGTCGTGGAGCGCCACGCCGTAGATGCTTGCGCTGTCCGCCTTGATGAGCATGCGATTGCCGACAAATTCGAGCGAACCCGCGATGTTGTCGATTTGCGGCCAGCCCTGGGCATAGCGCAGGCTGGCGCCCTGGATGCGCCCCTTGACCTCGAAAATCCCGGAACCGTCGGCGAACGGAAAGCGGTTCAGGTCGCCCTTCAAGCGCAGCGTCGTTTCGTTGCTGTGGCCGCCGATGATGGAGGTACGCAGCCACTCGCGCACGTCCTGGCCGACCGCCAGCGGAATGTAGCGCCACACCGCACCGCCAGCGCCACGCGTCAGGCGGGCGGTCAGATCGATGTCACCCGGCCCGCCGTCGGCGGCGCGTGGATAGAAATAGCGGCCGCTGACGCCGCCGGCGGCATCGTGGTTCTCGAAGCTGGCATTCTCCAGATCGACCTCGAAGCCTTCCTTGTGCGATTTCCAGCTCGCCTGAGCATTCAGCGCACCCAGCGCAATGCTCGGATCGGCGAAGACGTGGGGCAGCTCCAGCGCGGCGTCGTGGCTGGCAAGGCTGAATACGCCGCCGTTCTCATCGCCAGAGACGCTGCCGCTGAGGCCGGCGAAACCGGGCAAGGCGCCCTGGGCATTCACGCCAAGACGTTCGAAACGCGCATTGAGGTTGTACCTGGCTTCAACCGGATCGCCCCGGGCGTCGACGCTGCCGCTCCAGGTGGTCTTGAGCTCGAACAGCTTGCCGCGCGGCGCGAAGTCGACGAGCTGCTGGCGCGTGGCGGCCTCGAACGGCAGATGCGCGGCGAGGCGCGAGAGCGCATCGAAATCGAGGGCATCGGCGGAAAAGGCGCCATGCGCCGGCTTGCGGCCGGACGCCTCGCTCCAGTTGAACTCGAAATCGCTTGGCTCGACGTGGATGCCATCGCGGGTCAGCAGGGAGAGACGCTTGCCGCCCGCCTCGAAGCCATTCGGCAGACGCCGGCCGCTGAGCCTTCCGGTCAGGCTGGCCAGATCGAGCAGCGGCAGATCCCTGGCGAGGCGCACCTGCAGGTTATGCAGGGCGATATCGGCGGTGCCGCTCGTCAGCGTCTTCTGCGCGAAGGACAGCCACAGGCGCAGCGCGCCGCTGCCTTGCGGCAGTTCGATGGGGTAATCGACCCACTGACGCCAGACGGCGAGATCGGCGTAATCGAGCTCCGTGTAGGCCTCGCCCTTCCACTCCGCGAGCGCATCGAGATCGGCGCCCCTGAAATCGCCGCGCACATCGAGGCGAGCGGCCAGCTGCGGCGGCGGCTCGGCAGTCATGCCGAAGCGATGACGGCTGCCGTTGTTCTGCAGATGAAGATTGAGACGCTGCAAGACCAGCGGCGGCGCGGCGCGCAATTCGTCGACCCAGGTGATGCTGGCGTCGCGCACGATCACACGATGCTGGGCGAGCAGCCAGTCGGAGAAATCCGTCCGGCTCTCCGGTATCTCGGTATTGAGTTGCAGACCGGCGATGAAGATGCGTCCCTGCGCGTCGCGGCGGATCGTCAGCGCCGGCGCGAAGATTTCCAGCCGATGCAGGCGCAGGTCGAAGACCAGCAGGCTCGTCCACGACAGTTCCGCCTCGACGTTGTCGAAGGCCAGCGCCGGACGGCCCTCGCGGTCGTGTATCTGCATGCCGCGCAGCGCCAGATACGGACGCAGCCCCTGCCAGCGGGCGTCGATGCTGGCGATGGCGACCGGCAAACTGAGCGAAGAGGAAAGCGCCCGCTCGATGTCGTCGCGATAGTCCTCGATATGCGGCAACACGGCATAGCGCAACGTGATGATCAGCAGGGCGAAGACGAAGTAGGCGGACAGCGCCAGCCACCACAGGCCACGCTTCAGACGCGACGGCAGGCGCAAGTGCGGAGCCTTGCGCTGCGTGGCTGCTGTTGTCGGCAATGAGGGGTTGGTCTCGATGACGTCGTCCAAGGGGATGCCAGTCTCCCGTATTGCTGCCTTGCGCCGGGGGCCGGGACATGTCGCCGCGGAGTGTCTTTTGCCGCGGACGGGCACTAAAATGGCGTCTTGTCCGGAAATATTCCGGAATTTTCGATTTTACCTGAATGCACACATCTGACGCTCCCGCCGCTCCCGCCGATCTCCTGCGCAAAGCCCTGCCCTGTTCGCGCGCCCTGACGCGCCTCCTGGAAGCGCAACCGGCGCTGGCCGACGAGGTGATTGCGTATCTGCATCAGCCGCTCGACGCCGCGACGCTGCGCGGCTTTCTGCCCGACACGCTCAACGAGGAGATGCTCAAGCCGGCGCTGCGCCGTCTCAAGCAGCGCGCCTACGCGCGCCTCGTCACGCGCGACCTGGGCGGACTGGCGAGCCTCGCCGAAGTCACCGAGAGCATGACGCTGATCGCCGAAATCGCCGTGGCGACGGCCCAGGCCGTCCTCGGCGACGCGCTCGTCGCACGCTACGGCACGCCGCGCAACGCCCAGGGCGAGGCGCAGCGGATGATCGTCATCGGCATGGGCAAGCTCGGCGGCCGCGAACTCAACGTGTCGTCGGACATCGACCTGATCTTCGTCTATCCCGAGGATGGCGAAACCGACGGCATAATGCCCGGCGTGCCCGGCGGCAGCGGCAAGCGGATCGGCAACTTCGATTTCTTCACCCGTCTCGGACGCAGCCTGATCAACGCCATCGCCGAGATCACCGGCGACGGCCAGGTCTTCCGCGTCGACATGCGCCTGCGCCCGAACGGCGACTCCGGCCCGCTGGTCTGCTGCTTCGAAATGCTGGAAAACTACTTCGTCACCCAGGGCCGCGAATGGGAACGCTACGCCTGGATCAAGGCGCGGCCGCTACCGCCCGATGCGGCGCCGCCGGGCCTGCTGGAGCAGTGCGGCGTTCAATCGGCGTCGTGGGCGACCTGGACCGCCGAGCTGGAGGGACTGCGCCGCCCCTTCGTCTTCCGCAAGTATCTCGACTTCGGCACGATCAACGCCATGCGCGAACTGCATGCGCAGATCCGCCGCGAAGTCGCGCGCAAGGACATGGCCGGCAACATCAAGCTCGGCCCCGGCGGCATCCGCGAGATCGAATTCATCGCCCAGGTATTCCAGCTGATCCGTGGCGGCCGCGACAGCCAGTTGCAGATCAAGCCGACCCTGCAAGTGCTGCCGCTGCTCGCCGAGCGGCGCCAGCTGAGCGCAGAGTCGGTGGCCGAGCTGAATGCCGCCTATCATTTCCTGCGCCGCCTCGAACATCGCCTCCAGTATCTCGACGACGCACAGACCCACAGCCTGCCGGAAAAGCCCGAAGACCAGGCGCTCATCGCGCGCGCCATGGGCTATGCCAGCTACGACGCGCTGCTCGCCGAACTCGACGACCATCGCGTCGCCGTCGCCCGGCATTTCGAAGAGGTGTTCGCCGATCCGAACAAGGATCGCGACGCCAACGGCGGCGTCTGGCACGGCTGCATCGGCGCGGGTCACGAGAATGGTCAGAGCGAAGCCGCCACCCGACTCGCCGCCCAGGGCTACCGTGACGGCGCGGCGGCCGCGACGCGTCTTGCGGCGATCCATGCCGGCAGCCGCTACCAGCAGATGCCGGAATCGACGCGCAGCCGTTTCGACGCGCTGGTGCCGCTGGTCATCGACGCCTGCGCGGCGACGGCGCACCCCGACGAGGCGCTGACGCGCATCCTCGACCTGCTCGAAGCCGTCAGCCGCCGTCCCGCCTATCTGTCGCTGCTGCTCCAGTATCCGCAGGCGCTGCAGAAGCTCGCCCTGCTCGAAGCCGCCTCGCTGTGGGCGGCCGGATACCTGAAGAGCCATCCCATCCTGCTCGACGAACTGCTCGACCCGGGCATCCTCGAAATCGCCCCCGACTGGGCGGCCTTCGCCGGCCACCTCGAACAGACGCTGGAGGCCGCCGAACCGGACACCGAGCAGCAGATGGACATCCTGCGCGAAGCCCATCACGCCCAGGTGTTCCGCCTGCTGGTGCAGGACATCAATGGCCGGCTGACGGTCGAGAAGCTCGCCGACCACCTCTCCGCGCTGGCCGACTGCATCCTCGAACTCGCGCTGAAATTCGCCTGGCGCAAGATCGCCAAACGCCACGTCGAAACGCCGCGCTTCGCGGTCATCAGCTACGGCAAGCTGGGCGGCAAGGAACTCGGCTACGCGTCGGACCTCGACCTGATCTTCCTGATGGACGATCCCGACCCGAACGCGCCGGAGAACTACACGCGACTGGCCACGCGCCTGAACACCTGGCTGTCCAGCCAGAGCGCCGCCGGCATGCTCTTCGAAACCGACCTGCGCCTGCGCCCCAACGGCGACTCGGGCCTGCTGGTCAGCTCGCTCGAAGCCTTCCGCAAGTACCAGCTCGAAGCCGCCTGGATCTGGGAACACCAGGCGCTGACGCGGGCGCGCTTCTCGGCCGGCGACAAGGCCATCGGCGCGGCCTTCGAAGCGATCCGCGACGAAATACTCCGTCAGCCGCGCGACCGCGCCACGCTGAAGCAGGAAGTGCTGGCAATGCGCCGGAAGATGGTCGACGCGCACGCCACCGCGGCCGACCAGAGCACCGAAGTGTTCGACCTCAAGCACGACCGCGGCGGCCTGATCGACGTCGAATTCATCGTCCAGTACCTCGTGCTCGGCCATTCCCACGAGCATCCGCGGCTCACCGGCAACCTCGGCAACATCGCCCTGCTGAAGATCGCCGGCGAACTCGGCCTGATCCCCGCCGACCTCGCCGAAACCGTGCGCAACGCCTACCGCGACTACCGCCGCATGCAGCACGGCGCACGCCTCAACAACGCCAAGGCGCGCGTCGCGCCGGCCGACGTCGCCGAACGCGTCGCCGCCGTGCGCGAACTCTGGCGCCAGGTGTTCGGCGCCGATGGCGCCGAAGCCGCGGCCGATCCTACGCCCGAATGAATCCATATCCTTACAGGAGCAGCCCAGCATGCCCGTCAATTACGCCACGCCTTCCGTCTCGCAACTCCATCCCGTCGCCGGCGTCCGCCTCGGCATCGCCGAAGCCGGCATCCGCAAGGTCAACCGGCGCGACCTGACGCTGATCGAACTGGCGCCCGGCAGCCGCGTCGCCGGCGTGTTCACGCAGAACCGTTTCTGCGCCGCGCCGGTGCAGGTCTGCCAGCAGCATCTCGCGACGCATGACATCCGCGCCCTGGTCATCAACACCGGCATCGCCAACGCCGGCACCGGCGAACCCGGGCTGGCCGCGGCGCGCGCCACCTGCGCGGCAGCGGCGCAGCTGCTCGGGATCGAAGCACGCCAGGTGCTGCCGTTCTCCACCGGCGTGATCATGGAGCCGCTCCCCGTCGAGCGCATCGCAGCCGGCCTGCCCAGGTGCCAGGCCGCGCTGCGCGGCGATGCCCAGGCCTGGCATGACGCGGCGCACGCGATCATGACCACCGACACCGTCGCCAAGGTCGCCTCGAAGCAGATCAGCTTCGGCGGCAGGACGGTGACTGTCACCGGCCTCTCGCAGGGCGCCGGCAGGATCAAGCCGAGCCTGGCGACCGGGCGCGGCTCCGGCGCCCGCGGGGCGGCGGGGGCGCGGGCG
>CAZCPD010000055.1:1117-14652 GCA_964500425.1 uncultured Rhodocyclaceae bacterium | reverse complement strand
GCGTTTCCTTAACGTCATTATCAAATTTGACGCCGGGGCCAATATTCGAGCGTAGCGGGCAAATCGTCCCCGCTCCCGCAAGGAAGAAGCCCTTGGGGAACCCGACGTGCCCGGTTGAATCCGCCACGTCGCGTCGGGTTACGCGATGCAACCGCTAACCCGACCTACGGGCTACGAACCGATGCCCGGCATTCGGACTCTGCTCATTGCTCGTTGCGATGCGGGGTATCGGCGTGAATGCGTTACACCTCAGCCGATGCGCCGCTTGCCGAACGGCTTGCCGGTCTGGCCCTGATTGCGCGCCAGCGCCGTGCGCTGGTTGAGCCGGGCGATGATGCGCCGCTGCCAGCGCCGCTCGGCGCGCAGCGCGCCACTGTCATTCGATGCATAGGCCTGCTGGAGCAGGAACTTGCCTGCCGCGACCGAATCCGGCGAGCGGTCGGCGATCTCGGCCGCCAGTCGGCGCGCATGTTCGAGCGGGGCGGCGCTGACATGCGTGACGAGACCCAGCCGATGCGCCTCGACGGCATCGATCACACGGCCGGTCATGACGAGTTCCTTGGCGACGTCGAGCGGCACAAGATCGCGCAACAGCGGCGTGCCGCCCATGTCGGGCACCAGGCCCCACTTTGCCTCCATCAGCGAGTAGCGCGCGTCGGCGGCGCTGATGCGGATGTCCGCGCCGAGCGCAAGCTGAAACCCGGCGCCGAAGCAGTTGCCGTGCACCACGGCGATCACCGGCACGCCGACATCCCGCCAGCCGACGCTCCAGCGCTGAAAGAGGTTGCGCCACGGCAACCAGAGTTGCAGCGCCATCCAGCCGGCTGACAAAGGCCTGGCAAGCACGCTCTTGAAATCGAGCCCGGCGCAGAACGAAGGCCCCTCGCCCTGCAGGATCACGGCGCGGATGTCGCGGCGCCGTTTCAATGAGCGTTGTGCGCGCAGCATCGCGCGCAGCATCGGAAAATCGACGCCATTGTGCTTCTCGGGACGGTTCAACCGCACGTAGGCAATCCCGTCCTCGATGGCTATGCGTATCCGCTCGTTCATCTGAAATTCCCTTCGATGGTCTGGACGACCTATAACGTCGCGCCAAGGCGGCAGCCCTGATCGATCGCGCGCTTGGCGTCAAGGCCGCTCGCATCGAGCGCGCCGCCGATGACATGGACCTTGCCGCTGGCCGCCTGCAGCGGCTCGACCAGTTCGCGCAGCGGTTCCTGTCCCGCGCACAGCACGATGCTGTCGGCCTCGATCCAGGTCGGATTCAGCCGCTTCTCGCCGTGGCTGACGAGCAGTCCGCGCTCATCGATGCGCTCGTAATTGATGCCGCCCAGCATTTCCACCTGCTTCATTTTCAATTGCGCGCGATGTATCCAGCCGGTGGTCTTGCCAAGTTCCGCGCCGACCTTGCCCGGCTTGCGCTGGAGCAAGGTCACCTGGCGCGCCGGTGGCGCGACGTGGACCGACGCCGGACTCAACCCGCCGACCGCTTCAGCCGGATCGACGACCCCCCACTCCGCCAGCCATACCGCGAGGTCCAGCGAGGGCGACACGCCGCCCTCCTCGTGCGTCAGGAATTCGGCGACGTCGAAACCGATGCCGCCCGCGCCGACGATGGCGACGCGGCGCCCGACCGGTCTGCCGTGGCGCAGGACATCGACATAGTCGAGCACCGTGCCGCTTTCCTGCCCCTCCGCCTGCCCCGGAATGCGCGGATCGCGCGGCACGACGCCGGTGGCCAGCACGATGTCGTCGAAGCCGTCGAGATCGCCCGGTCCGACGCGGCGGCCAAGGTGCATGCATACGCCCGTCGCGGCAAGGCGATGGCGGAAGTAGCGCAGCATCTCGGCGAACTCTTCCTTGCCGGGAATGCGCGACGCCATGGTGAGCTGGCCGCCGATTTCCGTTGCCACCTCGAACAGATGCACCTCGTGGCCTCGCCCGGCCGCGACCGTCGCCGCCGAAACACCGGCCGGACCCGCGCCGACGACGGCGATGCGCTTCCTCGCCACGGCGGGCCGATAGACGAGTTCGGTCTCGTGACAGGCGCGCGGATTGACCAGGCAGCTCGCCCGGCGGTTATTGAAGATGTGGTCGAGACAGGCCTGATTGCAGGCGATGCAGGTATTGATCTCGGCCGCCCGCCCCTCCGCCGCCTTGCGCACGAAATCGGCGTCGGCGAGCAGCGGCCGCGCCATCGACACCATGTCCGCCGCGCCATCGGCGAGGATGCGCTCGGCGACTTCCGGGGTATTGATGCGGTTCGTGGCGACCAGCGGCACCTGAATGCCGGCGGCGGCGAACTCGCGCCTCATCTTCGCCGTCACCCAGGCGAACGCGGCACGCGGCACGCTGGTGGCGATCGTCGGCACGCGCGCTTCGTGCCACCCGAAGCCGGTATTGACGATGGTGGCACCCGCGCTCGCGACGGCCTTGCCGAGTTCGACGATTTCGTCCCAGCGGCTGCCGTCAGGAACGAGGTCGATCATCGACAGCCGATAGATGATGATGAAGTCGCGGCCGACCGCCTCCCGCGTGCGCCGGACGATCTCGACCGGCAGGCGCATGCGCTGGCTGTAATCACCGCCCCAGGCGTCGCTGCGCCGGTTGGTTTGGCGCACGAGGAACTGATTGATCAGATAGCCTTCCGATCCCATGATCTCGACGCCGTCGTAACCGGCCTCGCGCGCGAGTTCCGCGCTGCGCACGAAGTCGCGGATCTGGCGCGCCACGCCCTGCGCCGAGAGCGCACGCGGCTTGAACGGCGAGATCGGCGATTTCAGCGCCGAGGGCGCGACCGCCAGTGGATGATAGGCGTAGCGGCCGGAATGCAGGATCTGCATGGCGATGCACCCGCCCTCGGCGTGCACCGCCTCGGTCACCGGGCGATGGCGACGCGCGGCGCCATGGGTCGTCATGCGTCCGGCGAAGGGCTTGGTCCACCCGGCGATGTTCGGGGCAATCCCGCCGGTAACAATCAGGCCGACCCCGCCGCGCGCGCGTTCGGCGAAATATGCGGCCAGCGGGCTGAGGTCGCGCGCGTCTTCAAGGCCGGTATGCATCGAGCCCATCAGCACGCGGTTCTTCAGGGTGACGAAGCCCAGATCGAGCGGCGCCAGCAGATGCGGATAAGGCGATGAACTCATGCTGGCTGCTTCCTTGCCGAAACGTGGAAATCGATGGCGGCCTCGAAGACGAGAACGCCCTCGGCATCGAAGGCCTGCACCGGCACCAGCACGCTGCCTTCGCGAATCGCCGCGGCGGCGAGGTGGCACTTGCCGGTGATGGGTCCGCGCGCCCTGGCCACATAGCGCACGTTCATGCCCTGCGGAATCCAGCGCAGCCGGGCCGGCATCCGCGAGTCGATCACGAGCCCGCCGCACAGCTCGGCGAGGTTGCACAGCGCGATCGCGTGCACCGTGCCGATGTGGTTATGCACCCGGCAGCAATCCGCGATGCGCACCTCGCAGTACCCGGCGCGATAGTCCTGCACCTGGGGCCGGATCGAGGCGAAATACGGCGCGCGCCATTCGACGCCGCGGCTGAAGAGCCAGCGCCCGAATGGCAGCTTGCGCAGTTTCTCGTAAGAAGCCAGGAAAGAGGGCATGAGACGGGAACCGGGATTGCCGGATGGAAAAAGCCCGGCGCGTTTTAAACAAAACGATCGCAAAAACGACGCTTAGCCCATGTTTTTGCAGTGGAAATAGCAGACCGGGCATCATAAAGCATTTATACTCGGCATTGCCCACAATTTTTCGGTGAGGAGCGCTTCGATGCACTACGACTACGACTACATCGTGATCGGCTCCGGCTTCGGCGGCAGCGTTTCCACCTTGCGCCTCGCCGAGAAGGGTTACCGCGTCGGTGTCATCGAGACGGGCAAGCGCTGGACGCCGGAGAACCTGCCGCAGAGCAACTGGTCGCTGTCGAGATGGCTGTGGGTGCCGGAAGTCGGCCTGCGCGGTTTCTTCAACATCAGCCTGTTTCGCCACGTCATCGTGCTGCATGGCAACGCCGTTGGCGGCGGCTCGATCACCTACGCCAATGTTTTACTGGTGCCGCCCGAGCGCGTCTGGGACCAGGGCACCTGGGCCGGCCTCAACGACTGGAAAGCAGTGATGCCGCAGCACTACGCCACCGCCCAGCGCATGCTGGGCGTCACCGAGAATCGCCTGCTCGGGCCGTCGGACCATCGGCTGCGCGAGATGGCAAAGACCATCGGCGTCGAGAACAGCTTCTACGCGACGCGCGTCGGCGTGTATTTCGGCAACGAAGGCGATCCGCCGGGAACGATGCGGCCCGATCCCTATTTCGACGGCCGGGGGCCGCAGCGCACCTCCTGCATCGGTTGCGGCGCCTGCATGGTGGGCTGCCGGCACAACGCCAAGAACACCCTCGACAAGAACTATCTGTATCTCGCGGAACGGCTCGGCGCCGACGTCCGTGAGGAAACCCGCGTCATCGACGTGCGTCCGCTGGGCGACTGCACCGACGGCGCACAGGGCTACGAAGTCACCACGATTTCATCGAAGCCCGGCATCCATCGCCGCAGGATGCGCTACACCTGCCGCGGCCTGGTGTTCTCCGCCTCGTCGCTGGGCACGCAGCATCTGCTCTTCAAGCTGAAACAGGCCGGATCGTTGCCCAACATCTCCGAGGCGCTCGGCAAGAAGGTTCGCACCAATGCCGAATCGCTGATCGGCGTGCGCTTTCCCGGCAGCAAGGTCGATCTCTCCGAAGGCGTGGCCATCGGGTCGGGCATCTACATCGACGCGCACACACACATCGAGACGACGCGCTACCCGGCCGGATCCGATGCCATGGGGCTGCTCAGCACGCTGATGGCCACCGGCTGGCCGCGCTGGCCGGCCCTGCGTCCGCTGGCCTGGCTGCTGACTCTCGTCAAGCTGCTGCTGACGCATCCGCTCACCACGCTGCGCATGCTGTGGCCGATCGGCTATGCGCGCGAGACCATGATCTTCCTCTGCATGCAGACGCTCGAAGGCCATCTCGACATGGAACTCAAGCGTCCCTGGTACTGGCCGTTCGGCAAGCTGCTGGTCAGCAAGGGCGAGCGCATTCCCGCCTGCATTCCCGAAGCCAACGCCTTCGCCATCAAGGCCGCCGCAGCCACTGGCGGCGTGCCGGCGAACTTTGTCCCGGAGGTGTTCCTCAACATCCCGGCCACCGCACACTGCATGGGCGGCGCCGCGATCGGCCGCAACCGGCGCGAAGGCGTCTGCGACGGCAGGAACCGCGTCTATGGCTACCGCAACATGTACATCTGCGACGGGGCTATGCTCGGCGCCAACCTCGGCGTCAATCCCAGTCTGACCATCACGGCAGTGACCGAACACGCCATGAGCCACATTCCGCCGGCGGCGGAGCAGCGCTGGGATGCAATCGGCGAGGAATGCGACTGAACGGCAAACCCTCATGACCCGTTTTTTCGGCGAGAATGGCGCGTATGCAAATCAACTGCAATACTCGAACGGGAGTCACGGCATGACCCTGCGCTTCACCTGCTTTCTACTCGCCCTGCTCGCAATTCTGCATATTGCGCCCGCCCATGCCGGGGCCAATCCGCCCGACTGCGACTCCTGCCGCATCCGCATCGACAGCCTGGACCAGCCCGTCAAACTGAGCGGCAAGTGGCTGTTCACCCGCGACGATGCTGTGGGGAACAAGGACGTCGCCGCGGACACTTCCGCATGGCGAGTCGTCAAGGCGCCCGGGCCATGGAAGGGCGCCTACGAAGACAGGAAAGTCCATTCGGTGGGCTGGTACCGCGGAAACCTCGAATTCGATCCTGCCCTCGTCGGCCAGGAGGTCGTCCTCCTGATCAATGCCTACATGGGCCGCGTCAACGTCTATGTCGATGGCAAGGAAGTCTACCGCCGGCCCGGCAACATCAATGTCGAGCGCTACTACTCGACGCAGGCCATCCCGGTCCGTTTCACCATCGGTCAGCCACACCAGGTAATCGCGATCCGGGTCGATACGCCGCTGATGACCGGGGTCTACCAGCTTCCATTCGAGCTGCGCAGGTACAACCCGCATGATGCGGGCCTCGTCGGGTATCAGATCATGAGCGGTGAAATGCGCATGGTCGCTTCCTACGTTCTGCTGTTCTTCGGCTGTTTCTTCCTGCTGGTGTATTGGAAAACCAGATACTCGCTGTATCTGGTCTGCGCGCTCGCCAGCATCGTGATCTTCCCGTTCTTTGCCGCGCCAAACGATTACTTCATGAGTCTGTTCGAACCCGAGACCATGTTGTTCTTGCACTACCCGGGACTTGGCGCTGCATTTCTGTTCTTCTATTTTTCGCAGTTCTTCTACCGATTCACCCCCAAGCTGAACTGGCTGCTTGGCGCGACGGTGGCCGCAATGGGCCTGACCCTCGGTTCATTGGCGTTTCACCCCGATCTCGAACTCTTCCAGCATCTACGCGGCATCTATTTCATCACCTGCATGATATGCGGCGTCGGCACGATCTACATGCTGATCCGCGGCGTCCAGCACAGGAATAGCGGCGCCAGCATCCTTCTCTGCGGCATGCTGGTCTTCTTCGCCTCGACCCTCAACGATACCCTGCTCGCGCTGGGCGCGATCGACTCGATGGCGCTGATTTTCTTCGGGGCGACCACGGCGATCACGTCGATGCTGTACGTGGCGTCCAACGTCTTCGCCAACACCTTCGTCGAGAACAAGATGCTGGCGAAGGATCTCACGGTGATGAACGAGAATCTGGAAGAGCTGGTGCTGGAGCGGACGCAGCAATTGCGGCAGAAGACCCACGACATCCAGGCCATGCTGCAGAACATGCCGCAGGGCGTGCTGACGATCCAGGCCAACAATGTCATCCACCCCGAGTACTCGGCCTATCTGGAAACCATCTTCGAGACTCCAGAGATCGCCGGGAGGAACCTCATGGCGCTGGTCTTCGCCGATACCGGCCTTTCCCCCGACGCCCTCGCCCAGATCGAAGCCGCCACCGGCGCGTGCATCGGCGAGGACCGCATGAACTTCGACTTCAACGCGCATTTGCTCGTCGGCGAGTTCGACCGTCGCATGCCGGACGGGCGCATCAAATCCCTCGAACTCAGCTGGTCGCCGATCTGCGATGAAAACGATGTGATCGAAAAGCTCATGCTCTGCCTGCGCGACGTCACCGAGTTCAAGCGCCTGGCCAGCGAAGCCAACGCCCAAAAACGCGAGCTGGAAATCATCGGCGAGATCCTCTCGGTCAGCCAGGAGAAGTTCCACGAATTCATCGAACGCTCGCTCCAGTTCGTCGAAGAAAACGAACGCATCATCGGCGAGACAGGCGGCACGGGTGGCGCGGGTGGCGCAGGCGGTACGGGCGACAATCGGGGCGATGTCGTCGCCCGGTTGTTCCGCAACATGCACACCATCAAGGGCAATGCCCGCACCTATGGCCTGCTTTACCTGACCAGCATCGTGCACGAGGCCGAGATGACCTATGACGCGTTGCGCAAGGACCCGGCGGCAAACTGGCAACCGGATCTCCTGCTCGAACAGCTGGCCCAGGTGCGCACGCGGCTCGACGAATACGCCCACATCAACGAGCACACGCTGGGCCGCAAGGGACCGGGGCGCCGCGGCAGCGTCGAACACTTCCTGATGGTGGACAAGGAGCAGATCGCCCAATCGCTGCAGTTGGTCCGCTCGGTCGATCCGAACAGCGTCGAGGCGCTGCGCGTGACGCTGGCCCAGCTCGGCGCCACGTTGAGCCTGATCGGCACCGAGAAGATCGGCGACATTCTCGCCGGGGTCGTCGACTCGATGCCCTCCCTGGCTCGGGAACTGAACAAGGAGCCGCCCCGCATCGTCATCGAGGACAACGACATCGTCGTGCGCAACCAGATCGGCGGATTGCTCAGGAACCTGTTCATGCATCTGTTCCGCAACGCGATGGATCATGGCATCGAGAGCGGCGACCGGCGCCTGGCGGCCGGCAAGCCGGCCGCGGGAACCATCCGGCTGGCCTTGGGCCTCGAAGCCGGCCGCTTCCAGCTGCGCTTTGCCGACGACGGGGCCGGACTCCCGGTGGCGCGCATCCGCGCCAAGGCGCTCGACATGAATCTGCTGAGCGATCCGGACGCCTCGGCCGAGGCCGTCGCACAGACCATATTCGTGTCGGGCTTCTCGACGGCTGAACAGCTCACCGAAGTCTCCGGCCGCGGCGTCGGCATGGATGCCGTCCGCGGCTTCCTGCAAAAGGAAGGCGGCGACATCCAGATCCGCTTCCTCGATACCCATGAAACCGACAACCATCGCCCCTTCGAACTGCTGATCAGCCTGCCCGAAAGCTTTGCGGTGCGAATTACTCCATAATCCCGGTTACGTGGTTCGGCCCGATCGCGCTAGACCAAGGATTTCGATGCAACGAACTGACCTCGCCGTTCTTGCCGAGCCATGCTTCTCAACATGACGATGAAGGCGTGAATGTCTGACCAACTGCTCTTTGCACTTCTGGGTTTCCTCACCGGCGGAGCGCTCTGCGCCCTGGCCGCCTGGACCCATGCCCGCGGGCTGAGTGCCCGCCTGCGCGCCGATATCCAGGCGAGCACCAGTGTCCGGCTCGGCGAACTGAATGTCGCCAACGCAGCACTGACCAGGAAGCTCGCGGAAAGCGAGAGCGCGTGCGACGCTGCCGCCCGCGAAATCCAGCGGCTCCAGGGCGAGGCCGGTGCGGCGGCGACAACCCTAGCGCAGGCGAACGCTGCCCTCTCCGAACTCAGGACGACGACCGACCGCGAGGCTGACGAGGCGCGCACCCAGCATGACCTGATCCGCCAACAGCTGCGCGAACATGCCGTGCGTCTCTCCGAACAGGCCGAGCAGCTCAGGAATGTCGCCGTGACCTTCGAACACTGGGATGCCGACATGGTTTCCCTGATGACCCAGAACCGCAACATGCACCTGAAGAATCAGGAATTCGCCGCCATCGTCAAACAGGTCATCATCCTCTCGCTCAACGCCTCGATCGAGGCGGCGCGGGCCGGCGAGACCGGCCGCGGCTTCGCCGTCGTCGCCGAGGAAGTCGGCAAGCTGGCAGCGAGGGCAGAATCGCTCTCGAAGGACTACAGCAACAGCCTACACCTCAACGACCTGACGACGACGTCTACCTTCCAGGACATCCAGGCCGGCGGCAAGCTGATGCTGGCCGCGCTGAGCAGCCTCGCTTCGCTGACCCAGCAGTTGCGTTCGAAGCTGGACTAGCCGCATGTTCAGCCAGCAGGCCCGCAACAGCATCGACTTCATCTTCCGCAAGGTGGCGAAGTCCACCTTCGCGTTGCAGCCCGAACACTCCTGCATCGTCACGCCGTTGAAGGGTGCCGCAGCGGACCAGTTCCCCGAGAAGGACGTCATCGTCCTGACCATCGCCTCACTGCTGTTTCGCCTGGTGATGATCCTGCATGTCAACGACAGCCCGCCGGCGAGGCGGTATTTCTCGAACGACAGCGAGAACCGCGACCTCGCCGACGCCCTCTCGGAAACGCTCAATCTCTGCAGCGGCGCGATGAATCGCGAACTCCTGCGCTACTTTCCGCACCTGGGCATGTCCACTCCCTACATCCTCGACAGCCGGTGCCTGAAGCACCTGAAGCAGTTGAAGCCGGAACAGGTTTCCTGCTACGAGCTCAACATCGACAACGACGCCGTCCGCCTTCATCTGACCCTGTGCCTGTGCGCTTACGCACCGGTCGATTTTTCCGCCGACATGTCGGTTGCCACGGAAGAGACCGGAGAACTCGAGCTGTTCTGACCTACGACGCAACCAGGAGACGCCCGCCATGGCCGACAAGCTGTTCAGCAAGGTGCTGATACTCGACGACGACCCCGCGCATGCGGAGGCCATCAAGCAGTTCTGCGAGGCAAACAACCTCGCCGGACTCAAGGTCAGCAGGGCCCGCCTGATGTCAGTGCTCAGTTCCAACATCGACCTCGGCGCCATTCTGTATTCCGAAACCTACGGCGACACGCCGGAGGAAAACGCGGCGATTGCCCGACAGATCCACAAGCTGCGAACCGAACTGCCGATCATCATCCGCCGCGAAAAGACGGCAACGCTTGACGATCTTTCCGACGACCTGCGACAGATCTATTGCGCGGCCTACGTTGCCGGCGAGATGGACTCGTTGCGCGAGGTGATCGACGAATACATCTTCAGCCTTGCCTATCCCAACGCCCTGGTGCGCGGCATCTCGGAAATCACCGAGACCATCCTGGCCGAGCAGTTCAGGACACTGGAGGCCGAGTGGAGCACGCCGGCCTACATCGTCCGCGACCGCATCATCTTTGGCGAGGTGTTCAGCCTGATACCGCTGGAAAGCAACTGGTGCCGCGGCTACATGATGCTGCAGGCCGAAGAGGCGCCCTTCCTGGAGATGCTCGATCGCTATCACCCCTCCGACGCCGGCGCGAATTTCCGCGCCGTCAACAATCTGCTGGGCGAAATCACCAACCTGATCTGGGGTGCGTTCAAGAGCCGTTACATCGGCGACATGGGGGCGGCGGCGAACAGCCACGTGCAGGTGCCCTTGATCGTCAATCACAAACACAAGTACATTTCGTTCGGAACGGAGAACCCCCAGCTATGTTTCCACTACAAGCTCAGGGCCGCGGCAAACGGTCGCTCCGCCGACCTGTATCAGCGTTTCATTTTCAATCTGAGTTGGTCCCCCGAGGACTTTCGGGAGATCGACCATGGCGTCGAGGCGCTGGTCGAAGCCGGCGAACTCGAACTGTTCTAATCATCGGGAGAACACTGCAATGGCAAAGATATTGATCGTGGACGACTCCAGCGTGGTGCGCGACGAAGTGAGCGGATTCCTCAAGAAAGCCGGACTTGATGTGGCCACTGCAGTCGATGGCAAGGACGGGCTGGCCAAACTCAAGGCCGACCCGGGCATCCGCCTCGTGGTCTGCGATGTGAACATGCCCAACATGGATGGTCTCACCATGGTCGAGAAGATCCGCAGCGAACTCGGCAACGCCACGGTCAACGTGATCATGCTGACGACGGAAAGCAGTCCGGCCATGAAGGAACGCGGCAAGGCCGCCGGCATCAAGGGCTGGATTGTCAAGCCCTTCAAGGGCGAAGCAGTACTGGAGACCTTCCGGAAACTGGCAGCCTGACCGCTCGCGCAGACAGGGCATGAGGGAATGGCGGCCAGCCAGGAATCGGGCCGCTCTTCCGCGTTACTGGAACTCGACGCGGTTGCGGCCGCCGTGCTTGGCTCGATATAGCGCTTCGTCGGCGCGCGCGATGGCCGCCTCGACATCCTCGCGCAGCTGGTATTCCGTCACCCCGATCGAGATCGTCACCCGGAAGCCCTTGGGCAGATCGGCGAACGTCAGCCCCTCGACACGCTTGCGGATGCGCTCGGCGCAAGGTAGCGCGCCCGCCTGGGTCGATTGTCCCAGCACCAGGACGAACTCTTCGCCGCCGAAACGCCCGCAGAAGTCGAACGCACGCAGTTCGGCCTTGATGGCCGCCGCCACCGAGCGGATCACCTGATCGCCGGCGAGATGCCCGTGCGTGTCGTTCACGTTCTTGAAATGGTCGATGTCCAGCATGAGCACGCAGAACATCTGTCCGTGCCGATTGGCGCGCGCCTGTTCTGTGTTCAGCATTTCCATGAAATGGCGCCGGGTGTAAAGCGCGGTCAGTTCGTCGCGTATGGCCATTTGATGGATGACGTCCATCGCCTTCTTGAGTTCCGTATGGCTGCTGCGCAGCTTCATGCGCAAGGAGCTGATGTGCCCGCCGACTATCGCGAAAAATGGCAGCAAGGCGGCGAGCGCGATCCATTGCAGCATGTCGTGGCTGATGCGGATGCGCTCAGGATGATGATGCCGCAACATGTAGATCACGAAGGCATAAGTCGCCAGGACAAACACCGACAGTCCGAGGAATTGCCGCTGGGTCAGGCCGTAGATGCCGAACAGGAACACGACCGAATAGATGATCAGGAACTGGCCGCGAACGTATGTGACGTTGTAGATCAGGAACATGATCACCAGGGTGGCGACCACCATCTGCATCATCGTCAGGCTGGGATCCGGCATGCGCAGGTTGAGCCCGGAGCGGAACCAGAAATAAAAGCCCCCGAAGATGCCGATGACGACGACGCCCGCATAGCCCATCGACCATCGATCCAGATAGCCGAGTTCATAGGTGAGTAGCGCGAGTCCGAACGACAGGAAGTAGGCGATCATCGAGACCATGAAGCGCTGGATGCGGATCGCCTGCTCTTTGTCGTCGGTGAAGATCAAGGTTTTCAGTGACATGGTGTTTACCTGTGTAAGCAGCGCGCGCTGCCGGTCGCTCAATGCACCTCGCGGGTTTCCATGAAGCGGATGTCGGGAAAACGCTCCTGCGTCAGCTTGAGGTTCACCGAATTCGGCGCCAGATAGACCTGGTCGCCAGCGCCGTCGAGGGCGATATTCTGCGGATACTTGTCGGCCAGCAATTTGAGCTGTTCGTCGCTGCCGCGCAGCCAGCGCGCCGTCGCCACGGAAATCGGTTCGAATATGGCGTCGACGCCATATTCGTGTTCGAGGCGGTGGGCGACAACGTCGAACTGCAACGTGCCGACGGCGCCGAGGATCAGGTCATTCGACGAAATTGGCCGGAAAAGCTGTGTCGCCCCTTCTTCAGCCAATTGTTGAAGACCCTTCTGCAATTGCTTGAGTTTTAACGGATTGCGCAGGATGGCTCGCTGGAAGAATTCCGGCGCGAACGAGGGGATGCCGGTGAAGCGCAGATCCTCGCCCTCGGTGAAGGTTTCGCCCAGGCGCACCGTACCGTGGTTCGGAATGCCGATGATGTCGCCCGCGTAGGCCTCGTCGGTGGTGTTGCGGTCGCGCGCCATGAAAGTGATGGCGTTGTTCACGGTGATAGCCTTGCCGCCGGCCACCTGCTTGATCTTCATGCCGCGCTCGAAGCGGCCGGAGCAGACGCGCAGGAAGGCAATGCGGTCGCGGTGCTTGGGATCCATGTTGGCCTGGATCTTGAAGATGAAGCCGGAGAACTTCTCCTCGAAGGGATCGACCTCGCGCGTTTCGGCGGGACGCTGCAACGGGCCGGGCGACATGTCCACGACCGCATCGAGCAAGGACTGCACGCCGAAGTTGTTCGCCGCCGAGCCGAAGAACACAGGAGACTGCCTGCCGGCGCGATAGGCCTCGGCATCGAAGGTGTGCGAGGCGCCGCGCACCAGTTCGATGTCGATGCGCAGTTCGTCGGCCTGGGCGCCGATCAGCTCGTCGAGCCGTGGGTTGTCGAGACCCTGGATGGTCTCGGAAGTGCCCTTCTCCGCCTTCGGGTCGAAAAAGCTGATGCTGTCCTCGTACAGGTGATACACGCCGCGGAACAGCCCGCCCATGCCGATCGGCCAGGTGATCGGCGCGCACTGGATGTTCAGCACCGACTCGATTTCGTCGAGCAGCTCGCTCGGCGGCCGGCCGTCGAGCCCAGGATTGATCGATCAAGAGGAAACCGC
>CAZCPD010000055.1:0-1107 GCA_964500425.1 uncultured Rhodocyclaceae bacterium | reverse complement strand
GCGGCCTTCGCGGTCGAGCTTGTTGATGAAGGTGATGATGGGCGTATCGCGCAGACGGCAGACATTGAGCAGCTTGATGGTCTGCGCCTCGACGCCCTTGACCGAGTCGAGCACCATCACCGCCGAGTCGACGGCGGTCAGCGTGCGGTAGGTATCCTCGGAGAAGTCCTCGTGGCCCGGCGTGTCGAGCAGATTGATCATGCAGTCGCGGTAGGGGAACTGCATCACCGAGGAAGTCACCGAGATGCCGCGCTGCTTTTCCAGTTCCATCCAGTCCGAGGTCGCATGCTTGCCCGACTTGCGCGCACGCACGGCGCCGGCCATCAGGATGGCGCCGCCGTACCAGAGCAGCTTTTCGGTCAGCGTGGTCTTGCCTGCGTCGGGGTGGGAGATGATGGCGAAGGTGCGTCGCCGATTGATTTCGGAGTCGAAGGTGCTCACAGGGCGGAATGTCGGGGGCCGATACGGAAGAATCGACCATTATATTCTGTTCAATTTCCATCGGATAGGCGAGAATACGAGGTTTTCAAGCCTTGCCTCCCACCGACGCCATGAACGATCAAGTTTCCTCGCAAACAGCACCCGCCCAGGACGAAAACCACATCATCGCCGAACGCCGCGCCAAGCTCGCCGAATGGCGCGCCACGGGCAAGGCCTTCCCGAACGACTTCCGCCGCGAGAACACCGCAGAGAAGATCGACGAAGTCTACGGCGAGAAGACGCGCGAGGAACTCGACGCGACGCCCATCGAGGTCAAGGTCGCCGGCCGCATCATGCTCAAGCGTGTCATGGGCAAGGCCAGCTTCGCCACCATCCAGGATCTCTCCGGCCGCATCCAGATCTTCGTCAGCAATGACAAGACCGGCGAGGAAGCGCACGGTGAGTTCAAGCGCTGGGACAACGGCGACATCATCGGCGTCGTCGGCACGCTGTTCCGCACCAAGACCAACGAACTGACCATCCAGGCCAGCGAAATCCGCCTGCTGACCAAGTCGCTGCGTCCCTTGCCCGAGAAGTTCCACGGCCTCACCGACGTCGAGCAGAAATACCGCGCCCGCTATCTCGACCTGATGACCAACGAGCAGACGCGCTTCACCTTCGTCGCGC
>CAZCPD010000054.1:4368-14829 GCA_964500425.1 uncultured Rhodocyclaceae bacterium | reverse complement strand
GCCATGATGACGAGGTCATCGTCGGTAACCAGATAGCGGGCCGGACGCAGACCGTTGCGGTCCAGCGTGGCGCCAATCTGGCGGCCGTCGGTGAAAGCCACGGCGGCCGGACCATCCCACGGCTCCATGATCGCGGCATGGTATTCGTAGAAGGCGCGACGGTTCTCGTCCATCAGCGTGTGCTTTTCCCAGGCTTCGGGAATCATCAGCATCATCGCGTGAGCCAGCGAATAGCCGCCCATCACCAGCAGTTCGAGCGCGTTGTCGAACGAGGCCGAGTCGGACTGGCCGTCATAGATCAGCGGCCAGACCTTGGGCAGGTCATTGCCGAGCACGGCCGAGGCGATGCCCTTCTCGCGCGCGCGCATCAAGTTCACGATGCCGCGCAGGGTGTTGATTTCGCCGTTGTGGGCGATGAAGCGGAACGGATGGGCGAGGTCCCAGGTCGGGAAAGTGTTGGTCGAAAAGCGCTGATGCACCAGCGCCAGCGCCGAAACGAGACGCGCATCCTTCAGGTCGAGAAAATAGTTGCCAACCTGATCGGCCAGCAGCAGGCCCTTGTAGACGATGGTGCGCGCCGAAAACGACGGCACATAGAACTCCTTGCCGTGCTTGAGATGTAGCGCCTGGATGGCATGACCGGAGCGCTTGCGGATGATGTAGAGCTTGCGCTCCAGCGCATCGGTGACAAAGACGTCGGGACCGCGACCGATGAAAATCTGGCGCGTCACCGGCTCGATCACCTTGACCGACTCGCCGAGCACCGAGTTATCGACCGGCACGTCGCGCCAGCCAAGAACAATCTGACCTTCGGCGCGCACGGCGCGTTCGATCTCTTCTTCGCAGGCGATGCGCGAGGCGTTCTCGCGCGGCAGAAAAACCATGCCGACGCCATATTCTCCGGAAGGCGGCAGGGTGACGCCCTGCTTGGCCATTTCCGCGCGGAAGAATTCATCGGGAATCTGCAGAAGGATGCCGGCGCCGTCGCCCGCCTTCGGATCAGCGCCCACCGCGCCGCGATGGGTGAGGTTTTCCAGAATCTTCAGCCCCTGCTCGACAATGGCATGGCTCTGCTGGTTCTTGATGTGGGCAACGAAGCCGACGCCACAGGCGTCGTGTTCGTTGGCGGGGTCGTAAAGACCTTGGCGCTGAGGATGAACCATCTCAATTATCCTAATCATGTGGCCGCGAACGGATGCTCGAAGCAGAGCGAAAAAACTCCAGACACGACCGGTCAATAAAGCCGGCAAGCCGCGCCGACACGGGGTATCCCCTGCGTGGCCCGGGCTGCGCGCCGGCTTTTCAAAATCCAATGGGCGAACTGGCAAATATACTGCGAAAAGCCGTCGAACTCAATACGTTGCAGCGCAACAACCATTTGAAACGAGGGGGATTAAGCCCGGACGGGCATGGCGGCCCCAAGACAGCGGGAAGAGCCCCGGCCTGTCTCAGATTTCGCCGACGGCGAACATGCGCCGATGCTCGCGGATGGCGTAGCGGTCGGTCATGCCGGCGATGTAGTCGGCGACGGCGCGGGCGCGATCTTCCTCGGCCATCGCTTGATATTGCGGCGGCAGCAGGCTCGGCGCTTCCATGAAGGCGCCGAAGAGGTCGCCGATGATGCGCCGCGCCTTGTTGGTCATGCGCAGCACCTGGTAGTGACGGTACAGGTTGTCGCGCAGAAAGGCCTTGAGCGCGCGCTGCTCGGCGTGCATCTCCGCGCTGAAGGCGACCAGCGGCGGCGCGGCGCGCACATCGTCGAGCGAAGCGGGCGCATGGGCCGCGATATTGGCGCGCGTGGTGGTGATCAGATCGACGACCTGGACATTGATCATGCGCCGGATCGTCTCGTGGATCAGGCGCCGCCCGGCGATGCCCGGATACTCGCGCCGCGCCGTCTGGCTGTGGGTCGCGAAAGCCTCGACGCCGTCGAGCTGTTCCAACGTCAACAGGCCCGAGCGCAGGCCATCGTCGATGTCGTGATTGTTGTAGGCGATCGAGTCGGCGATGTTGCAGATCTGCGCCTCCAGCGACGGGCGGCGGTCGTCGAGAAAGCGCCGGGCGACTTCGCCAAGTTCGCGCGCCTTCTGCGGCGAGCAGTGCTTGAGGATGCCCTCGCGCGTCTCGAAGCAGAGGTTGAGACCATTGAAGGCGCCGTAATTCTCTTCGAGCAGGTCGACGGTGCGCAGGCTTTGCAGATTGTGTTCGAAACCGCCGTGTTCGCCGGACATGCACTCGTTGAGCGCATCCTGCCCGGCATGACCGAACGGCGTATGGCCGAGATCATGGGCCAGCGCGATGGCCTCGACGAGGTCCTCATTCACGCGCAATGCACGGGCGATGCCGCGGGCGATCTGCGCCACTTCCAGACTGTGCGTCAGGCGCGTGCGGAACAGGTCGCCTTCGTGATTGACGAACACCTGCGTCTTGTATTCGAGGCGGCGAAACGCTGTCGAATGCACGATGCGGTCGCGGTCGCGCTGGAACTCGCTACGCTCATCCGGCGCCGCTTCGGCGTGCAAGCGTCCGTGCGAATTGATCGCACTGACGGCGTATGCAGCCAGGCCGCCGTCAAGCACGGCAGGCCTCGCAACAGGCTTCAATCGCCGCGACGATATCCTCGCGCGGCGCATCGCCCCAGGTCACCGCCTCGCCGATATGCTTGAGCAACACCAGGCGCAGCTTGCCGGCGATGACCTTCTTGTCATGGCCCATCAGGTCCAGATAACGCTCGGCGCCCAGTGGCGCACCGCGCACCGGCAGGCCGGCACGCTCAAGCAGACGGCGCACCCGCGCAACATCGGCGCCGCTAAGCCAGCCGAGACGGCGCGACAGCTCCGCGGCCATCACCGTGCCGGCGGCCACCGCCTCGCCATGCAGCCATTCGCCGTAGCCGACGCCCGTCTCGATGGCGTGGCCGAAAGTGTGGCCGAGGTTAAGCAGTGCGCGGCCGCCTTCCTTGGCCGTCTCGAATTCGTCGGCGGCCACCACCTCGGCCTTGTTGCGGCAGGAACGCTCGATGGCATGGGCCAGGGCGCCGCCATCGCGGGCGACCAGCGCATCCATGTTGGCTTCCAGCCATTCGAGGAAGGGCAGGTCGCGGATCAGGCCGTACTTGATGACCTCGGCCAGTCCGGCGGCGAGTTCGCGCGCCGGCAGGGTCTTCAGCGTGTCAGTGTCGGCCAGCACCAGCTGCGGCTGCCAGAAGGCGCCGATCATGTTCTTGCCGCGCGGATGGTTGATGCCGGTCTTGCCGCCGACCGAGGAATCGACCTGCGCCAGCAGCGTCGTCGGCGCCTGGATGAAGGGCACGCCGCGCTGATACGAAGCGGCGGCGAAGCCGGTCAGATCGCCGATCACGCCGCCGCCGAGGGCGATGATGGTGGTACTGCGGTCGCAACGCTCGGCGAGCAGCGCGTCGAAGATGCGGTTCAGCGTTTCCCAGTTCTTGAACTGCTCGCCGTCGGGCAGCACGATTTCCGTCAGCTTGACGCCGGCGGCACGCAGCGGCGCGGCCAGCTTCTCCAGATACAGCGGCGCCACCGTCGCATTGCTGACGATGGCCGCGCGCGGCGTGCGCAGATGCGCCGTGATCAGCTCGGCCTGGCCGAGCAGGCCGCCGCCGATGAGGATGGGATAGGCGCGCGCGCCCAGGCTGACATTCAAGCTGCGCATCGGCTGCGTACCTCGCGTTCGATCAGTTTCACCATGTGATGAGAGCCCCCGCCGTTGCCCTCGACGACGAGATCGGCCACCTCGCGATACAGCGGATCGCGCAGGGCGTACAGCTCCTGCAAGCGCGCCAGCGGATCGGCGACCTGCAAGAGCGGCCGGTTGTGGTCGTGCCGCGTGCGCTCGAAAAGCTGCGCCGGCGGCACACACAGATACACCACCAGACCGCTCTGCTTGAGCTGGGCGCGATTGTCCGGATCGAGCACCACACCGCCACCGGTCGCCACCACCAGCCCGGCTTCCTGCGCCAGATCCGCGATCACCTGCGCCTCGCGCTTGCGAAAACCCGCCTCGCCCTCGATCTCGAAGATCACCGGTATGCGCACCCCGGTGCGCGCCTCGATCTCGTGATCCGAATCGACGAAACGCCGGCCCAGCCGCTTGGCGAGCTGGCGACCGACGGTGGTCTTGCCGGCGCCCATGAGGCCGACGAGGTAAAGGTTGGAATTCGGGTTCACTCGCGCATTTTAGCGTGGAAGCGTCACGCACCGGGGGATGTTGAAGCAATGATCAGGGCAATCGCATATGGACTCCCCTCTCCCACTTGTGGGAGAGGGGCCGGGGGAGAGGGCGCTTCTATGCGCCACTGAGCGGAAAATCGCCCCCTCTCCCCAACCCCTCTCCCCCACTTCGTGAGGGAGAGGGGCTCCAAATAACGATCGCCGTGCCAATGACGAATGTGTGTGCGATTGCCCTGAAGCAATGATCAACCAGCGCAACGATGGTCGTCCAATCACAACGATGGCCGCCGCGCCAACAGGCTCTCCCTTGCTTGTGCTCAACGCCCCCCTTGGGGGGGCCGCAGGCACATCGCCGTCGAGAAATGCATGCCTGCTTGTTATCCGGGTAGGTCGCGTTTGAAACATAACGTCATAGGCACCGCTGTCACCCCGATAAAAAACGATGATTTCACAGGGCGTGGCAAGCGGTGAATAATCGCCTGTTCGACATTTCCGAATGCACTGGAGCCCCCATGACACTGCGCGCCCTGATCTTCGATGTGGATGGCACGCTCGCCAATACCGAGCGCGACGGGCATCGCCCGGCCTTCAATGCGGCTTTCGCCGAGGTCGGCCTGCCCTGGCACTGGGACGAGGCGTTCTACGGCAGCCTGCTCAACGTCGCCGGCGGCCGCGAGCGCATCCGTCACTATGCCGAGCGCTTCGACCCGGCGACGTTCCAGCGGCCGGACTTCGAGGCGCTGCTCGACCGCGTGCATACCATCAAGACGCGCAACTACCAGCGCCTGCTCGGCGCCGGGGCGATTCCGTTGCGCGCCGACATCGGCCAGCTGATCTGCGACGCGCGCAGCGAGGGGTTGCGCCTTGCCATCGCTTCGAGTTCGAAGTCGCAGAATGTGGTCGCCCTGCTGCGCGCCAACCTCGGCCCGAAGGCCGACACCTGGTTCGAGGTGATCGCTTCGGGCGACATCGTGGAGACCAAGAAGCCGGCGCCCGACATCTACCTGTGGACCTTGAAGTCGCTGGGCCTGCCGGCGCGCGACTGCCTCGCCGTGGAGGATTCCTCGCACGGCCTCGCCGCCAGCCTTGCCGCGGGGATCCCGACGGTCATCACCCTCAGCGACTACTCGCTCAACGAGGACTTTGCCGGGGCGCGCATGGTGCTGGAGCCCAGCGAGCAGATCACGCTCGAACGACTGCGCGCCTGGCATGCCGACGTGAGGTAGTCGCTCAGGCCCCGGCCGCTCCTCCACGCGCCCCCTTCCCCGCTACGGGAGGGGGAATGTCGATGGCCGACCTTGCCCACGGCCGACTGGCGCAATAGACTGCCCGGACACGGCAACCCGCACTCCAGACATGCAGACCACCCGCACAGCGCAGGAACTCCAGCAGGCAGCACCGATCTTCATCCTCGGCAATGGCCGCTCGGGCACCACGCTGATGCGCTTCATGCTCAACGCCCATCCGGACATCTATATCGGCGAGGAGGTCTGCTACCACTTCTGGATGCGCAACTTCCAGGGCAGCTTCCGGCGCCGTCTCTACTACTTCTTCCATTCGTTTTCCTACGCCTGGCTGCGCATGGACCCACAGGTGGTGCTCGATGCGCTGCCGGCGGATTTCGGCGAACAGGACACGGCGCTGATCTACCTGCGCATCCTGCAATGCAAGGCGGCGCAGTACGGCAAGTCGCGCTATGGCGAGAAGGGACCGCTGCTGACCGAGGAACTCGACAAGCTGTTCCGCGACTACCCGAATGCCAAGGTCATCCACATGGTGCGCGATCCGCGCGCCGTGGTTTATTCGCACTTCACCATGCCGTGGTCGACGTCGAGCTTCATCGGCGCCAACACCATGGTCTACATGAACATGCGCACCATCGCCCGATATGGCGACCGCATCCTGCCCGTGAAGCTCGAGGACGTCATCGCCCGCCCCGAAGCGACGCTGCGCAAGGTGCTCGACTTCGTCGGTGTTCCCTGGAGCGACAACGTGCTGCGCCATGTCGAGCATCTGCCGGAAAACGACGGCATACCCTTCCCCTGGCTGATGGAGGCCTCGCGCCGCCCCAAGCAGAAGGCGCTGACCTGGCAGGAAGCGATTCCGCCGGCCTGGATACGTCTGACCGAAGCCATCAACCGCAAGACCTTCGCCACCTACGGCTATTCGCCGCTGCCCCTGCCGCGCGAACCGGGTTTGCTGGAAAAGATCAGGGCTGTCGTCGCCGACCTGCCGCAGGTGGCGCTGTCGGGTTGGCATTTCGCACGCATGCTGTTGCAGTTCATCGCGCTGCCGAAGACCGACACGCGCGCCTATCAGACGCTCCTGCACAGCCTCAACCCGGCCGCCTGGCGGCGTCAGCCCGAGTGGGAAAGCAGGCTGCCCGAGCCGCCGAACGTCCGGTCGCCGCGACAATTGCTGGAGTAGCCCGATGAAGACCGTCGATCAATATCAGGCCATCGTCGCCGCCCCCGGCTTCGCGCTGGGCGTGCGTTGCAGCGACGACGAAATCTTCGAAATCGAATTTCTCGCCGCGCGCCCGGAAGCGCCGCCCGGATCGCTGCTGGCCCGGGAAACGGTGCGCCAGTTGCGCGCCTACCTCAAGGATCCGCACTTCGCCTTCGCCCTGCCGCTGGCGCCGGCCGGCACGCCCTTCCAGCGCCGCGTCTGGGCGCAGATTGGAGCGATTCCCAGCGGGCAGACGCGCTGCTACGGCGATCTGGCGGAGGCACTGAAGAGCGTGCCGCGCGCCGTCGGCGGCGCCTGCGGCGCCAACCCGTATCCGCTGGTCGTGCCCTGTCATCGCGTCGTCGCCAGGGGTGGCGGGCTCGGCGGCTTCGCCCGCGAACGCGGCGGTCTGCTGCTCGACATCAAGCGCTGGCTGCTCGACCACGAAGGCGTTCACTGAACCGATGAGCGTCAGCCCGCCGGACAGCGCGCTGCTCGACCTGTTCACCGACACGCTCTGGCTGGAAGACGGCCTCGCGAAGAACACCTTGTCCGCCTACCGCAGCGACCTCGCCCTCTTCGCCAGCTGGCTGACGACGCAACAGCGCCACCTCGACGACGTCGACGAAGAGGTCATCCGCGCCTATCTCGCCGCCCTGCACCAGCGCCCACCCGGCGAACAGCCCAAGCCGGCCAGCCAGCGCCGCCTGCACGCCGCGCTGCGCCGCTTCTACCGCTTCCTGCTGGCGCAGGGGCGCATCCGCCACGACCCGATGCTCAACATCGAGCAGCCGCGCCTGCCGCAGCGCTTCCCGAAGACGCTGACGGAGCAGGACGTCGAGGCGCTTCTGGCGGCGCCCGACGTCGACACGCCACTGGGCCTGCGCGACCGCGCGATGCTCGAACTGCTGTATGCCAGCGGCCTGCGCGTCAGCGAACTGGTGAGCGTGAAGCTCTTTGAACTGAGCCTCGACGAAGGCGTGGTGCGCATCCGCGGCAAGGGCGACAAGACGCGCCTGGTGCCGCTCGGCGAAGTCGCCGCCGGCTGGCTGGCGCGCTATCTGAAGGAAGCGCGCCCGGCGCTGCTCGGGCCGCGCGCCTGCGACGAAGTCTTC
Source organism: uncultured Rhodocyclaceae bacterium (assembly GCA_964500425.1). Lineage (GTDB taxonomy): Bacteria > Pseudomonadota > Gammaproteobacteria > Burkholderiales > Rhodocyclaceae > Sterolibacterium. Next base: position 7,073 of record CAZCPD010000054.1, on the reverse strand, counting down.
GTGTCGTCGCGCGGCGGCAAGGCGGAGGTCGGTCATGGCAAGCCCGGCGGCCATGGCGGTATGAGCCGGCAGATGTTCTGGGCGCTGATCAAGCACTACGCGCTGCAGGCCGGCATCCACAAGCCAATCTCGCCGCACGTGCTGCGCCACGCCTTCGCCACCCACCTGATCAACCACGGCGCCGACCTGCGCGTGGTGCAATTGCTGCTCGGCCACGCCGATATCTCGACGACGCAGATCTACACCCACGTCGCGCGCGAGCGCCTGAAGCAGCTGCATGCCATGCATCATCCGCGCGGGTAGTCGCCCCCCTCGCCCCGCAGGGGAGAAGGGCCGGGGGAGAGGGGTGGATTTGCCGACCAGCCCCCTCTCCCCAACCCTCTCCCACGAAGGGGAGAGGGGGTTCCGTGCCTACCCCGCCTTGCTGCGCTCGATCTGCACGCCGACGCGGCGCACGCCCTTCATGATGCCGAGCTTGGCGATGGAGATTTTCACCCACGGCGCACCGAACTCTTCGAGCATCAGGCCGATGACGTATTCGCCGAGCGTCTCCAGCAGGTTGAAGTGACGCTCGGCGAGCTCGCGGCGGATGCGCTCGATCACCTCGTCATAGCGGATGGTCTCGGCGATGTCGTCGTTTTTCGCCGCGGCGTCGGGCACGCCGAAGGTCAGGCTGATTTCGAGCGTCTGCGCGGCCGCCCGCTCGCGCGGGAAGATGCCGACATGCGCGTCGACGCGCATGTCGTCGATAAAGATGAAGTCCATGGCCGCTGAATTGGTTAAAATTGAAGGCTATTTTACTTTCTTGGTGACCGAATATGGGTGGCTCCGGAATTGGCGCGCTGATCCCCGCCGCGTATCTGCCGCTGTTCTTCGTCGTCGCCGGCTATCTGCTCGGCTCGCTGCCGTTCGCCGTCATCGTCACGAAGCTCTTCGGCCTTGCCGATCCGCGCAGCTATGGTTCCGGCAATCCGGGCGCAACCAACGTGCTGCGTTCGGGCAACAAGCTCGCCGCCGTATTGACCCTGCTCGGCGATGCGCTCAAGGGCTGGCTCGCCGTGTGGCTGGCGCAGCATTTCGGCGCCGACGCCGTCAGCTCGACGACCATCGCGGCGGTCGGCTTCGCCGCCCTGCTCGGCCATGTCTTCCCGATCTTCATCGGCTTCAAGGGCGGTAAGGGCGTCGCCACCGCCGCCGGCGTGTTCCTTGGCTTCAGCGGCTGGCTGGCGCTGGCCTGCATCGGCGTCTGGCTGGCCGTCGCCGTAATCACGCGCTACTCCTCGCTCGCCGCCATCTGCGCCGCGCTCGCCGCACCGCTGTTCGCCCTGTGGCTGCTCGACATGCCGCAGGCCGTCGCGCTCGCCGGCATGAGCGTGCTGGTGATCTGGCGCCATCAGCAGAACATCAGGAACCTGCTCGCCGGCACCGAAGGCCGCATCGGCAAGAAGAAGGCTGCTGCGTAGTCGCAGAGGTTGTGAATAATTGTCGCGCTCGCAGTAGGAGCGGCCTCCAGGCCGCGAAAGATTGCCGCTGGCGCCGAGCGATTCGCGGCCTGGAGGCCGCTCCTACTGCAAGCAAGGCCGGCTTGGCGCAAGCAAGACAATATTTTCACAAGTTCTCAGGCCGGCGTCAGCAGCTCCTGCAGCGGCCAGCGCGGCCGCACCGAAAACACGCCGGTAACATTAGGCTCGGCGCCGGCGAGCAGGCGCTGGGCGCCGCAGAAGGCGATCATCGCGCCGTTGTCGGTGCATAGCGCGAGTTCCGGGTAATACACGCGCACGCGCGCCTTGGCCGCCGCGGCGTCGAGGCGCTCGCGCAGGCGCAGGTTGGCGCCGACGCCGCCGGCGACGACCAGCCGCTTCATGCGACTCTGGCGCACCGCCGCCAGCGCCTTGGCGACGAGCACTTCGGTCACGGCTTCCTGGAACTCGGCGGCCAGATCGGCGCGACCCGCCTCATCTAACACGTTGTTGCGCACGGCCGTCAGCACCGCCGTCTTGAGACCGGAGAAACTGAAATCGAAATCGCCGCTGTGCAGCATCGGCCGCGGCAGCTTGAAGCGGCCGGGCTGGCCCAGCGCGGCGAGACGGGCGACCTGCGGGCCGCCGGGATAGCCGAGTTCGAGCAGCTTGGCGGTCTTGTCGAAGGCCTCGCCGGCGGCGTCGTCGAGCGACTCGCCGAGCAGTTCGTACTTGCCGACGCCGGTCACGCGCATCAGCTGGGTGTGACCGCCGGAGACCAGCAGGGCGACGAAGGGAAACTCCGGCGGATCGCGCGCCAGCAGCGGCGAGAGCAGATGGCCTTCGAGGTGATGCACCGGCAGCGCCGGGATGCCGCGCGCCATGGCCAGCGAAGCGGCGAAGCTGGCGCCGACCAGCAGGGCGCCGGCGAGGCCCGGTCCCGCCGTGTAGGCGACGGCATCGACATCGTCCAATGTCGCTGTCGCCTGTTCGAGGACATTGCGCAGCAGCGGCACCAGCCGGCGCACGTGGTCGCGCGATGCCAGTTCCGGCACCACGCCGCCGTAGGCTTCATGCATGACGACCTGGGAATGCACGGCATGGCCGAGCAGGCCGCGCGCCGTGTCGTAGAGGGCGACGCCGGTTTCGTCGCAGGAGGATTCGATGCCGAGGACTCGCATCCGGGCATTTTACCCGGCGCGGCCGCGCAACCGGGCTGAATCTGCTGAAGCAGCCGGCCAGCGC
>CAZCPD010000054.1:0-4268 GCA_964500425.1 uncultured Rhodocyclaceae bacterium | reverse complement strand
GCCGCGATAGCCCGAGCAAACCGGGAAAAATGATTTTCCTCTTGGTATCCGGGAAAAACTTGGTTACAATGTCGGGCTCACCGCTTCATTTAGGAAGTAATTCATGCCTGGTATCCGCCTTAAAGAAAACGAGCCGTTCGAAGTAGCGATTCGCCGCTTCAAGCGCACCATTGAAAAGACTGGCGTTCTGACCGAACTGCGCTCGCGCGAGTTCTACGAGAAGCCCACGTCCGAGCGCAAGCGCAAGCTGGCCGCCGCCGTGAAGCGTCATCACAAGCGCATCCGCGGCCAGATGCTGCCGCCGAAGCTGTACTAAGCCGAGCCTTAGTCCGGATTCCCCGCTGCATTTCGATCGCCGGCACCGCGCAAGCGCTGCCGGCTTTTGTGCTGTCAATTATCCGGAATTCGGTCGGCATTTCTGCAGAATTTCCATCGTGATCCTGAACAGGGAGTCCGTATGTCGCTCAAGGAACGCATCACCGAAGACATGAAAACCGCCATGCGCGCACGCGAAACGGCGCGGCTCGGCGCGATCCGCCTGCTGCTGGCGGCGATCAAGCAGAAGGAAGTCGATGAGCGCATCGAACTCGACGACACCGCCGTCGTCGCGGTGATCGACAAGATGCTCAAGCAGCGCAAGGACTCGATCGAGCAGTACCAGAAGGCGAACCGCCAGGATCTCGTCGCTGCCGAGCAGTTCGAGGCCGGCGTGCTTTCGGCCTACATGCCGCAGGCACTGTCGAGCGCCGAGGTCGAGGCCATCATCGCCGCGGCGGTCGCCGAGAGCGGCGCCAGGTCGATGCAGGAGATGAGCAAGGTGATGGCAATCGCCAAGCCCAAGCTCGCCGGCCGCGCCGACATGGGCGAAGTCTCCAGACTGGTCAAGGCCATGCTGGCCGGCTGAGCGAATTCCAGCACCGCCGCAACGTCATAACCCCCCTGCCCGCCGAATCGGCCGCCGATGATTCCTGAGTCGTTCATCCAGGAACTGCTTGCCCGCGTCGACGTCGTCGACGTCGTCGAGCGCCACGTGCCGCTGCGCAAGGCGGGCGCCAACTACAGCGCCTGCTGCCCCTTCCACTCGGAAAAGACCCCCTCCTTCACCGTCAGCCCGTCCAAGCAGTTCTACCACTGCTTCGGCTGCGGCGCGCACGGCAGCGCCATCGGCTTCCTGATGGAATACTCGGGGCTCGGCTTCGTCGATGCCGTCGAGGAACTGGCCGCCAGCGTCGGCCTGCAGGTGCCGCAGGAAAGCGTCGCGCGCCGCCAGGACGAACACAAGAAGGCCCCGCTGACCGACTACATGGCGCGCGCCGCGAAGTATTACCGCGAACAGCTGAAGGCCAGCCCGCGCGCCATCGACTACCTCAAGGGGCGCGGCCTGTCCGGCGAGATCGCCGCGCGCTTCGGGCTGGGCTACGCGCCGGATGGCTGGCAGAACCTCGACCAGGTCTTCCCGAATTACAGGGCGAAGGAACTGGCCGAGTGCGGCCTGGTCATAGACAATGACCAGGGGCGCAGATACGACCGCTTCCGCGACCGCATCATGTTCCCCATCCTCGATCAAAGGGGCAACGTCATCGGTTTCGGCGGCCGCATTCTCGACAGCGGCGAGCCCAAGTACCTGAATTCGCCGGAAACGCCGCTGTTCGAGAAGGGACGCGAACTGTATGGCCTGCCGCAGGCGCGCAAGGCCATCCGCGAAGCGGAAGCCGTGATCGTCGTCGAAGGCTACATGGACGTGGTGGGACTGGCGCAACTCGGCGTGGAAAACGTGGTCGCCTCGCTCGGCACGGCGACGACGGGCATGCACCTGCAGAAGCTGTTCAAGCTGACCGACCGCATCGTCTTCTGCTTCGACCGCGACGCCGCTGGCGACAAGGCGGCCTGGCGCGCCATGGAAGTCAGCCTCGAATACCTGGCCGACAACAAGAGCGTTGAAATCCTGCAAATGCCGGGCAACCAGGATCCGGACGAATTCATCCGCGAGCACGGCAAGGAAGCCTTCCTGAACCACGCTCGCAGCGCGACGAGGCTCAGCGAATTCATGGTCAAGCAGCTCGAACACCAGACCAGGCCCTACACCGCCGAGGGCCGCGCACAACTGATCCACGCCGCCAAGCCGCTCCTGCAGCGCGTGACGGCGCCGGTGCTGCGTGTGCAGCTGACCAAGGCCATCGCCGACCTCGCCCAGCTCTCGCAGGCCGAGGTCGAGGCCGCCTGCGAGCTCAAGCCGCTCAACGTGCGCCGCGCCGCGCCGCCGCGCATGACGCACCGCCCGGCGGCGCGCTCGATCGGCCACCAGTTGCTGGAGAACATCCTGCATCGCCCGGCGCGCGCGATGCGCCTGCCGCTCGAACTGATCGCCGGCAACAGCCCGGAGGAAGCCGCGCTGCGCGCCATCGCCGACGCCGTCGACCATGGCGAGCTGCTCATCGGCAGCGGCTCGGACGCGACGCAGATGGGCCTGTTGCTCGAATACTTCCGCGGCAGCGAGCACGAAACGACGCTCGCCCAGTACGCCAGCGCGCTGGCCACCGGCGAGGTCGACGAGGAAGCGATGGAGGCCGAGTTCAACGATGCACTGGAACGCCTGCGTCATGCCGGCCTGACCCAGGCGATCGCCGACTTGACCCACAAGGAACGCAACGGCGGTCTTTCGTCCGAGGAAAGAAGGCGCTTCGCCAGCCTGCTGGCCCAGAAAACGGCGGCCGCAGCCAAGGCCCGGCGGGGGGGCTAAGTTCGTGTATAATTATCGGTTTTCCGAAATCTGTGCTGGTCAATGCCGCCCCGGGCAAGCGCCCGCCTCGAGCATCCGGCAGTGAGGACATGATGGCCAAGGAAACAGCAAAATCCGCCAAGACAGCCAGCAAGGCTGCCGTCAAAGAAAAGCCCCCGGCAAAAGCCGCTGCCGCGCAAAAGCCGGCCCCCGTCCCCGAACCCATCGCGACGCCCGAACCCGTAGCCGTAATCGCCAAGGGCAAGGCCGGCAAGCGCGGCAAGGACAAGGTGATGATGGCCATGCCGACCGCCACGCCACTCGACATGGACGCGCGGCGCACCCGGCTGAAGAGCCTGATCACGCTCGGCAAGGAACGTGGCTACCTGACCTACGCCGAAATCAACGACCACCTGCCCGACGACATGGTCGATGCCGAGCAGATCGAGTCGATCATCACCACCTTCAACGACATGGGCGTGCAGGTCTATGACGAGGCGCCCGATGCCGAAACCCTGCTGCTGACCGAAGCATCGCCCGCCATTGTCGATGCCGCCGAAGTCGAGGAGCAGGCCGAGCAGGCGCTGTCCACCGTCGACTCCGAATTCGGCCGCACCACCGACCCGGTACGCATGTACATGCGCGAAATGGGCTCGGTCGAACTGCTCACCCGCGAAGGCGAAATCGAAATCGCCAAGCGCATCGAGGACGGCCTCAAGCACATGATCATGGCCATCTCGGCCTGCCCGACGACGATTGCCGAAATCATCGAGGCGGCCGGCAAGGTGGCGCGCGACGAGATGCGCATCGACGAACTCATCGACGGCCTGATCGATCCGAACGCACCCGAGGACTTCGACGCCATATCCGACGAGGACGACGGCATGGGCGCCGACGTGGACGACGACGACGACGGCGGCGCCGCCATCGCCGCCGCCCTCTCCAAGCTCAAGGAAGATGCGCTCGAACGCTTCGTCGTCATCGTGCACCTCTACGAGAAGATGCGCGTTGCTCTGACCAAGAAGGGCTCGCAGGACCGCACCTACCTCAAGCTCCAGCAGCAGATCACCAACGAGCTGATGAACATCCGCTTCACGGCCAAGACCACCGAGCGCCTCTGCGACTCCGTGCGCGGCATGGTCGACGACGTGCGCAAGCACGAGCGAAAAATCCTGCACCTGTGCGTCGACAAGTCCAGCATGCCGCGCCCGCACTTCATCAAGGTGTTCCCCGGCAACGAGACCAACCTCGAGTGGCTCAAGCAGGAAATCTCCGGCTCGAAGATCTACGGAGCCCAGCTGATGCGCGCCGCGCCGGCGATCATCGAAGAGCAGCAGAAGCTGATCGAGATGCAGAACCGCATCGGCATCCCGCTCAAGGAACTCAAGGAAATCAACAAGCAGATGTCCACCGGCGAAGCCAAGGCGCGTCGCGCCAAGCGCGAAATGACCGAGGCCAACCTGCGCCTGGTGATCTCTCTCGCCAAGTAATCGTCCAATCGCGGCCTGCAATTCCTCGACCTGATCCAGGAAGGCAACATCGGCCTGAT
>CAZCPD010000053.1:0-14872 GCA_964500425.1 uncultured Rhodocyclaceae bacterium | reverse complement strand
GACGTTGTCGTGCTCCGAGTAGGGCATGCGCTCGTTGCCGCCGTAGATGCTGGAGCTGCTGGCATAGACGAAGTGCTCGACGCCGTTGTGGCGGCAGCCTTCGAGGATATTCACGAAGCCGACGACGTTGCTGTCGATGTAGGCATGCGGATTCTTCAGCGAATAGCGCACTCCCGCCTGGGCGGCAAGGTTGATGACACCCTGCGGCGTCTCCCCGGCGAACAGTGCGGCGATGCCGTCGCGGTCGGCGATGTCGAGCCGGACGAAGCGGAAGTTCGGATGCGACGTCAGTCGGGCGAGGCGCGCTTCCTTGAGCGAGACTTCGTAATAGTCGTTGAGATTATCTACGCCGATGACCTCGTCGCCACGCGCCAGCAGGATTTCGCAGACATGCATGCCGATGAAACCGGCGGCGCCGGTAAGCAGGATTTTCATGGTGGTGTTTGCCGTTTCTGAAGTTCGATAATTTTCGCATGCTTGGCAAAGCTGTTGGTGCAACCGATGAGGATATGCACCAGACCCGGCAGGCCATCGAGAAAGCCGCGCCGGAAGAAATAGAACTTGACGAAGCGCAGCAGCGGCGAGAGCAACAGATGGCCGGCATGCGCCCGTTTGCCGTGCGCCACGGCGGAAGCCGCGGCCAGCGAGGTGTAGCGGTTCTGCTTGGCAAGGTAGCTCTCGATGCTCTCCGCAGTATCGTGGAGCAGGTCGCCGTCCAGGGTGCCGACCGAGCCCTCAGCCAGCACCTTTTCATGCACGGCGTCATCCGACCAGCGCGCATGGCGGCGGTCGAACAGACGCAGACTCATGTCAGGATACCCCTCGCCATGACGCAGATAGCGGCCGAGAAAACGGTTGCAGCGCGGAAAGCGATACGCCTGATGGCGCGGGGCAGCCAAGGTGTGCCGGATGCTTTCATTTAAGCGCTCGCTTACGCGCTCATCCGCGTCAATACTCAGAATCCAGTCGTGACTTGCCTGTTCGACGGCGAACTGCTTCTGCTTGCCGAAGCCGCGCCAGTCGCAATGAATGACGCGGGCGCCGCGGTCGCGGGCGAGTTCGACAGTGCCATCCTGGCTACCCGAATCGACGACGACGATCTCGTCGCAGAAGGCCAGGCTGTCGAGGCAGGCCGGCAACTGCGCGGCGGCATTCAGGGTTATGAGGGTTGCCGACAGGGGTGGCCGTGGCCGGGGCGTGGCTTCGGTCATGGCTTATCGATCTATAATCCGCGATGTGCAAGCTCCATATTCTAGGCGGAAAGCCCGCGCCCCGGTGGTCGCGGAAGAGAAGCCAGCCCCCCCTCATCCCCGCTCGATCCTGCTCGTCAAGACCTCGTCGCTCGGCGACGTGGTGCATAACCTGCCGGTGGCCAGCGATCTACGCCGCCGCTTTCCCGATGCGCAGATCGACTGGGTCGTCGAAGAGAGCTTCGCCGACATCCCGCGCCTGCACCCCGCCGTACGCCGCGTCATCCCAGTGGCGCTGCGCCGCTGGCGCAAGGCGCTGCTCAAGGCCGCCACCTGGCAGAACGTCGCCGCCTCGCGCCAGGACCTGCAACGCGACGCCTACGACCTCGTGCTCGACACCCAGGGACTCGTCAAGAGCGCGGTGCTGGTCAGCCAGACCCGTCTCAACCCGCTCGGGCGACGCTGCGGCTATGCCGCCGAGGCGGCGCGCGAACCCCTCGCCGCACGCTTCTACAACACCACCTTCGCCATCCCGAAGAACGTCCATGCCGTCGAACGCAACCGCTGGCTGGCGGCGGCGGCCTGCGGTTATGCCCCCGACCTGCCGCTCGACTACGGCCTCTCCGGCCTGGACGCGATGCGCCCCAACGAATGGTTTGCCGACGGACGCTACGCCGTGCTGCTCACCGCGACCAGCCGCGACGACAAGCTCTGGCCCGAAGAACACTGGAAGGCGCTGATAACGGCCCTGGCCGAACGAGGCCTGCGCTGCATCCTACCGGCCGGCTCGTCCAGCGAGCGCGAGCGAGCGCAGCGCCTCGCTGCCTCCTTGCGCGGCGAACCGGCGAGCATCATCGCCCCGCCGCTGTCGATCGCAGAACTGGCCGGACTGTGCGCCGGCGCAGAACTGGTAATTGGCGTCGACACCGGGCTCACCCATCTCGCCACTGCACTCGGCCGGCCGACACTGGCGCTGTTCTGCGCATCCAACCCAAGTCTTACCGGCGTTTATGCCGGCGACCCGCCCACCGGCCGGGCGCTCAATCTCGGCGCCGCCGGCGCGGCGCCCGCCGCCGCCGAAGTCATCGCCGCGGCCCTCGCCATGCTTGCCTGACAAGGAACCGATGGCGCGCTTCGTCTATACCCTGCTGCTGCTGCTGCTCGCACCCGTCGTGCCGCTGTATCTCCTCTGGCGCGCGCGTCGTCAGCCCGAGTATCTGCGCCACTGGGGTGAGCGCTGTGCCTGCTATCCGCGTGCATCGCAGCCGCCGGAAGGCCTCAGGACCATCTGGCTGCATGCCGTCTCGGTCGGCGAAACGCGCGCCACCCAGCCGCTCGTCAAACTGCTGAAGCAGCGCTGGCCCCAGCACCGCATCCTGATCAGCCACATGACGCCGACCGGCCGACAGACCTGCGGCGAGCTGTATGGCGACAGCGTCGTCAGCATCTACCTGCCCTACGACTATCCCTGGGCGATGCGCCGCTTTCTGCGCCACGTCAGGCCACAAATCGGCATCGTCATGGAAACCGAGCTATGGCCCAACCTTGTCGCCGCCTGCCGCAAGGAAGGCATACCCCTGCTACTGGTGAATGCGCGCCTGTCGGAAAAATCGGCGCGTGGCTACGCCCGCTTCCCGCGCCTGACAAGCGAGGCCTTGCAGGGCCTCGCGGCCGTCGCCGCGCAAACCGCCGAGGATGCGGCGCGCCTGAGCCGCCTTGGAGCAAGGGATGTCAGCGTCTCGGGCAACCTGAAGTTCGACATCACGCCGCCGCCCGAGCTGCTCGCACGCGGCGACGTCTGGCGCGCGCAATGGGGCGAACGCAAGGTGCTGCTCGCCGCTTCGACGCGCGAGGGCGAGGAAGAACTGATCCTCGACGCCTACTGTCGCCACCAGCGCCGCGATCTACTGCTGGTCATCGTGCCGCGCCATCCGCAGCGCTTCTCCGCCGTGGCGGCGCTGGCGACGACGCGTGGCCTGCGGCTCGAACGACGCAGCGAGACCACCGCGCCGCAAGCGGATACCCAGGTGTTCCTCGGCGACAGCATGGGCGAAATGTTCGCGTATTACGCGGCCAGCGATGTCGCCTTCATCGGCGGCAGCCTGCTCGACTTCGGCAGCCAGAATCTGATCGAAGCCTGCGCCGTCGGCGTACCCGTGCTGATCGGGCCTTCGACCTACAACTTCGCGGATGCAGCGCGGGCGGCGCTCGACTGCGGCGCGGCGCGGCAGGTGAGCAATGCCGAAGAAATGTTCGCCGTTGCGCTGGAATGGCTGTTCGATGAAAGACGAAGCCCACCGGGTGACGCATCCGGACAAGCCTTCACCGCCCGCCACCGCGGCGCCAGCGAGCGAACCCTCGGACTGATCGAAAGCCGGCTGAAATAGGTGACAGTCTAGGCGACAGTCGCTCAGATCGGCCGCGCCACCTTGGCTTGAGGCAACTTCCTGCCCGCCAGTTCGAGAATTTCGTCGGCGGGAACCGGCTTGCTGTACAAGTAGCCCTGCATGACCTGGCAGCCGCTTCGGGAAAGAAAGTCCGCCTGCTCCTCGGTTTCCACGCCCTCGGCGACCACTTGCAGATCGAGCGAATGCGCCAGATTGATGATGGCGCTGGTGATCATTGCATCGCCCTTGTTGCCGGGAAGATGCATGACAAATGAACGATCGACCTTGAGTTCGTCGATCGGGAACTTGTTGAGATAGCTCAACGACGAATAGCCGGTGCCGAAATCGTCCACGCTGATCTTGATGCCCATTTCCTTGACGCGCTTCAAGGTGTGCATCGTGGTGCTGACATCCCCCATCAGGATGCTCTCGGTCATCTCCAGCTCCAGGCATTCAGGAGCCAAACCGGTCCTGGCGAGTATGTCGGCGACCTTGGAGGCAAAATTCTTCTGGAGGAACTGTGCGCCGGAGACGTTTACGGCAACCGGCAGAAACGACATTCCCGCCGCCTGCCAGGCCTTGTTCTGACGGCAAGCGGCATCGATCACCCATTCGCCGATGGTAATGATCAAGCCGGATTCCTCGGCGAGAGGAATGAAATCAAGGGGGGGCACCAGGCCCATTTCGGGATGCCGCCAGCGGAGCAGCGCCTCCATCCCGATCATGTAACCCGTGATGATGTTGTACTTGGGCTGGAAGTAGAGCATCAATTCGTTGCGCTCGATCGCCCGCCGCAGGCTGTTCTCCATGGCCAGCTTCTTGAAGGCCTCGACGTTCAGGGATTTCGAGAAGAACTCATGCTGGTTGTGCCCGAGCTCACGGGCATGATGCATGGCGAACTCGCCATTCTGGATGAAACTATCGACATCGTGGCCGTCACCGGGATAGACACAAATGCCAATGCTGAGCGTCAGGAACACTTCCAGGTCGTCGATCAGGTAGGGGATTTCGGTACCCTGGATGATGCGCTTGGCAATCTTGACCATATCGCAGGAATCCTTGATATGGTTGGTCAGCACGGTAAATTCATTGCCGCCAAGTCGTGAAATCGTCGCGTCGGTGTAATTGATCTCGGTCGCCACGGCAACATAATCCGATTCGCGCACCGCGCGTTCGAGACGTTCGGTGAATTGACGCAGGATGCTGTCGCCGACACTCGGGCCATAGGTTTCGTTGATGCGCTTGAACTTGTCGATACTGACGAACAACGCGGCCAGCTTGGCGCCGTAGCGATCGCAATAGGAGATGCCCTGCGAGAGGATTTCCTTGAAGGTGGTGCGATTGGCCAGCCCCGTCAGACCGTCGTAATGCGACAGGATGCGTACCTGATCCTCAATGCGACGATACTCGGTAATATCCTGAACCAGGCCGGCCAACTGGACGACTGCATTGTCCTCATCGCGCAGCGGCGCGCCCTGCGCGTGGATGAAATGCTCGGTGCCGTCGCCGTGTATGCTGCGGAAATCGAGATTGAAGGGCACCCCGCTCTGCAAGCAGAGCCGTGTCGCCTTCTGCACCTTGCCGACATCGGCCGGATGCACCGCCCGAAAAAGATCGCTCAGGTTCTTTCTGGTGATCTGGCGATCCAGCCCGAGAACCTTGATCGCCTCATCCGAACAAGCCAGTTGATCAGCGGCAACATCCCACTCCCAGTGCCCCAGCCGCGCCAGCTTTTGAGCATTGCGCAATGTCGCCTCGTTCTTGGCCAGCTTCTTCAGGGTTTCCGTGGCACGCAGCATGTAGCGGATGCGATGCGACAGCGTCGGCCAATGGATGGGTTTCGAAATGAAATCGGTAGCGCCGAGATCGAAAGCGCGATGAATCGACTCGACATCGTCCGTCGCCGTCAGCATGGCGATCGGCAGCAGCTCCGTCTTGGCCAGCTTGCGGACTTCCTGCAGACAGGCGAAGCCGTCCATCTCCGGCATCATCACATCAAGCAGGATCATGTCGGGCCGCACATCGCGGCACTGCTCCAGCCCCTCCCGGCCGTTGGAGGCAACGACGATCTCGAACCCCTCCTTGCCGAGAATGTCGGACAGCATCATGCAGACCATCTCGTCGTCGTCGATCACCAGAATATGGGGCAACTTCACGTTATTCATGGCGCATGACCTCCCTGTATGCCTCCAGCGCATCGCTGACTTGCCGGAACTCGGTTTCCATTTCATCGATGCGATCAGTTTGCCAGTCCAGGACTTCCTGGAGTGCTTCAGCTTCCAGCCGCTTGGCGTAATCGGACAGGGCCATCGCACCGACGTTGGCCGCCGCCGACTTGAGACTGTGCGCTGCCTGGCGAACGCGGCCGGAATCCTGCACGGCGCATGCCTCGCGCAACTCGCCAAGCAGTGCCGGCGCCTTCTGGAAGAAGATTCTCAGAATCCGAACGACCAGATCGGCCCAGCCCTCCTGCTGGAGATGCTTGAGCGCCTCGAGCGGATGCGGATCGAAGGTCGGCAGACTGCGGGCTTTCGCAGGCGACGCCACCATTTCAAGTGACGGAACGAGCTTGCTGCCTTTCTCGCTGGTCCAGCGCGACAGCGCCGAAAACAGATCGGGCTTCTTGAACGGCTTGCTCAGATAATCGTCCATCCCGGCATCGATGCATTTTTCGCGATCGCCCATCATGGCATTGGCCGTCAGGGCGATGATTGGAATCCGCTTCGCCCCGGGCGTCGCAGCCTCGCGCTCGCGAATCTCGGTGGCGGCATCGTAGCCGTCCTTGACCGGCATCTGGCAATCCATGAGGATCGCGTCGAAGAGATCATGCCTGCTGATCTCGACGGCTTCCTGACCGTTCGTGGCAACCCGCACCTGGCAGCCAAGGCTGTTGAGGATCGCAAGCGCGACTTCCTGATTGACTTCATTGTCCTCGGCCAGCAGCACCCTGACGCCCAGCAGCGGCTTGATCTCTTCCCGTCGTCCGGCGGCCGCGCTGCCCTCGGCGCGCTTGCAGACCGCGCGCAGCGTGTCGAACAGCAACTTCTTGCGCAGCGGCTTGTAAAGATGGGCGGCGCAACCAGCGGCGCGAATCTCGGCGAGATCGCCGCGGAAATCCGTCGACGTCAGCATGATCACCGGCATGTCGGCCTGCGCCGGATCCTTGCGGATGCGCTGCAGCAGCTCGATGCCATCCATCATCGGCATGGTGACGTCGAGCAGCGCCGCGTCGAAACGCTTGCCGGCATCCTTGCTCGCCTTCAGCAGGGCCAGCGCCTCGCGCCCGGAGTTGACGTCGCTCGGACTCATGCCCCACTCCTCGGCATGGCGGCGCAGAATGTCGGCATTGGTCGCATTGTCGTCCACCACCAGCAGGCGCAAGCCTTTCAGATCTTCGCCAAAATATGCTTCCGGCAACTCTTCGTGGGCAACGGGCAGGACGAGCGAGAGCACGAAGGTCGTCCCCTTGCCCGGCATGCTGCCGACCGTGACCGCGCCTCCCATCATTTCGGCCAATTCCTTTGAAATCGCCAGTCCCAGGCCCGTCCCGCCATACTGGCGCGTCGTTGAACCGTCGGCCTGACTGAACACCTTGAACAGGCGCGCCATTGCGTCCGGCGCGATGCCGATGCCGGTGTCGGCCACCTTGATCTTGACGGCATACCTGTCGCCCTGCGCCAGCTCCGCCTCGACAGACACTTTGACCGAGCCGAACTCCGTAAACTTGATGGCGTTCGACACCAGGTTCATCAGTATCTGACGAATTCTATGGCCGTCGCCCTTGAGCGCGCGCGGCACGTTGTCCTGGATGAACAGCAGCAGGGCGAGCTTCTTGGCGCTGGCCCGTTCGGTGAACAGTTCCACCGCCTGCGACACCGCTTCATGCAGATCGAAGGTCTGCTCGTCGAGTTCGAGTCGGCCGGCCTCGATCTTCGAGAAGTCGAGAATATCGTTGATGATTTCGAGCAGCCCCTCCGCCGAATTGTTGATGGTCTCGGCGAAATGGCGCTGCGCCGGATCGAGATTGGAGGTCAGCAGCAGTTCGGTCATGCCCAGCACGCCGTTCATCGGCGTGCGGATCTCGTGACTCATGTTGGCCAGGAACTGCGACTTGGCCTGGCTCGCTGCCTCTGCGGCCTCCTTGGCGATGCGCAGTTCGGCGGTGCGCTGCTCGATGGTCTGCTCAAGCTCGTCGCGATGCTGCTGCAACTGATTGTCGCGCTCCTCGATCTGCATCAGCATCTGATTGAATTCGTCCGTCAATTCGCCGAGTTCGTCGGTCGAGGTCTTCTCGACGCGCAGGGAATACTGGCGCGAGCGCGAAATGTCGTGGGCCACCTTGGCCAGACGCTCGATCGGCATCAGGATCATGTTGCCCATGCGGCGCATCACCCAGTAGCCAGCACTGATCGCCAGCAGCATGCCCAGCAGGTTGTAGAAAGCCTGCTGAAGCAGGCTTTCCCACATCCGCGTCATGTCGAAGGACATGCGCAGCATGCCTACCGTCTCTCCGGCATTGTCTCCGGAAGTCATGATCGGCCGCTCGACACTCCCCTCGACCAGACTGGGCATGATGCCGGACAGCTTCGCCATGGAGCGCTGACCGGATTTCTCATAGACGGCAAAGCTGCGCTGCGACGAATCGACGATTTCCGCGCGAGTGATCGAACTGTTGACGGACAGTGCCGCCAGCGTGCTGGCGGCGGACTTCTGATCCAGGAACACCAGGGCGGCGGCACTGTTGAGCGCCGTGACATCGGCCAGAGTCGTCATCTGGATCCGGGTTTCGCTGCGCGTTTTGATGACCAGGCTAACGATCGAGACGAGAAACACCATCAAGATGGAGATGGTCACGGCGGCCATCACGATCAGGGAAAGCTTGGCGCGTATGCTGCTTTGATTCAACCGAAATGGATTCATGAAATCATCCCACCTTTAACGTGAAAGTCGCGTAAGCGACTCTGAACGCTCCCCTCGCCCGCTCCCGGGAGAGGGGTTGGGGGTGAGGGAAACGGGCATGACTTTCATTCTTCGAGGCGTCTTCATCAAAGTCATGTCCGTTAGACCGCGCTAGCGGCCTTCCCTCACGGTTTTGGCCAGACGCAGCAAGGGCGCGCCAACCTTCAGTCCCTTGGTCTGGGCAAGCCCCAGATTGATCTCGAAACGCAGCCGCCCGCCCTCCCGCACCAGCGCGATGGCGCCGCCGACATCGAGAAAATTCTCGCTATCGCTGACCGTCAGGGTCGGGCTGCCACGCACTTCAACGAGCGCGTCGCCGTAAGCATTCGTCCACGGCTCGGCAAGGAACAGCAACTGGCAATGGCGCAGCGCGGGGCCCTGCGCGCCACGCAAGATGCGAATCGGCTTGCCCAACGCCAACTTACCCTCGAAAGCGCCCAGGGCATCCACGGCCAGCCCGCTGCCGACCGTGCAAAGCTGGAACTTGTCGAGATTCTCGACGCCCGGCCAGTCGACGAATTTCGTGAAGTTGAAAACGAATGCCGCCTTCAATGCCGCCTCGGGCGCAGTGTCCTCGGCCTGTGCAAGCGGAGAGAAGGCCGCCGACAATACCAGCACCATCAGGGCCGCCAGCCGACGCGGCATGGCTCGACCTGCTCGACGTCGGAATGGCGGCGCCAGCGGGCGGCTCAGAAATACCATTTCGCTCTCAGTGACCACTCCGGCACCGTCTGGGTCGGCGCGACAAACCATTGCACGCCGAATTCCTCGCGATTGCCAGCGCCGAGCGCCGTTGCGGCGAGGGACAACTCCAGATCCTTGGCTGCCTGCCAACCCACCCGGAAATCCAGCACCGTATAGGCCTTGCCATATCTGGGCGGCTTGGCGAGATGGCGCACCGTCCAGTCCAGGCTCAACTTGCTCCAGTCATGCGAGCCGCGCACAAAAGCGTTCCAGCGGCCGAAGCTCTCGTCGTAATAGGTGTTCTGGACATCTTCCGGAACCAGGCTAGAACGCACATCGAAATGCTCCCAGTACCAGGCGGAGCCAACGCGCAGACGGAAGCCATGCATCGCCTGCCACTCCAGAGAGCCTTCCACGCCGTGATTCGTGCGCGAAGCCAGGTTGCCGAAATACATCGGCACGTCGAGGTGGGTCGGCGTCAGCGCCACCTTTTGCGGATCGATCTCCAGTGACATGATGCCGTGGCCATGGCTGAAGAAGGTTGAAACATCGAGCGAGGTCTTTTCCGTCGGGCGCGTTCGATAGCCCATCTCGAAGGTATTGATCTTTTCGGCCCGGCTTTCCGGATTGCCACGCACGATGACGTTGCAGGGCAGTGTCGGCACCAGCGGCACGCAGCCAGGCGGACGCCACTCCTGATGAATCTCGACATATTGCTGACCCCAGAACGGCGTACGGGCAGCGCGCGAAAAAGCTCCCCATACGGAAGATTGCTCGCCGAGCGCATACAGCGCGCGCAGCGTCGGCTGCACCTGCAAGCCGCTGTCACTGTTGTGCTCGAACTTGCTGCCCAGGGTCACACGCAGACGATTGTCCATCAAGGAGATCTCGTCCTGGACAAACAGATTGGTCAGACGATCCTCGACACGGGTCGGATTGAAGCCGATGTAATGGCTGTTGACCATCTCCAGCTTGTTGCGGCGGGCGCCGCCGCCCCACACCAGGCGATGGTGGTCGATATCCACACTGTGCTGGAAATCGAAATCCCAGGTGTGCCGCCAGTAGCTCATGCCGATCGAGGTTCCCGTCAGCATTTCATGGATATAGAACCCCTGCATCGTCAGCTGTCCGCTGGCAACCGGCATGCTGTAGCGCGCCAGGGCATGAAAGCCGCGCTGTGGATAACCGGTCACGAACTGATCATGCAACATGGGCGTCGTGGTCGGCACGGGAATCGGACCGCCATTGCTTTCCAGCCGGTAGGTCTCGCCGGTCATGGTCAGCTTGCGGTCGTCGCCAAACGACTGGTCGAGACGGAAACCCGCACGCTCGGCCATGTTCTCGTCGCGCCCTGAAGAACCATTCGACAGCGGCGTGTCATCCATCGAGGCTCGCTTGGCAAAGACGCGCAGATAGCCATTCTCCCCGTACTGCATGCCATAGCGCGCATAGAGGTTGCCGCGATCGACCGAACCGGCGCCTGCGCTGACCAAACCGCCCTTGGTGTTGGAAGCGTCCTTGGTGATGATGTTGATCACCCCATTGACCGCATTCACCCCCCACAAGGAGGCGCCGGGACCGCGAATGATCTCGATGCGGGCGATTTCCTCGAGGGGGATTTCCTGGGTGTCCCACCAGACGCCGGAGAACACCGGCGAGTAGATGGTGCGACCGTCAACCATCACCAGCAGGTTGCTCGAGAACAGCGAATTCGCACCGCGCGTGCTGATCGCCCAATGCGAATTGTTGATGCGGCCGACCTGCATGCCGGGCACGGTGCGGAACAGATCCTCGATGTGGGAACTCGCGGCGCGGGCAATATCGTCGGCCGTGATGACGGTCACCGATGCCGCCGAATCGGCGATGCGCTCGACGCGACGCGATGCCGTGGTGAGCTGGGTTTCCAGCAGGTCCTCGAGCGATGCCTCACTGAGCAGTTCCGTCGCCTGACGGATGTCTCCCTCCGCCGAAGCCAGCGTGCTCACGGCCGCAATCACAACAAACAAGGTCTGGCGCAGACGCCGGCCCGACCCTTTCCGACGTGGCGGAAAGAGCGCATGTCGCTTGTAACTCATGACAGGGACTCCTCGCAGTTCCGATCCTTGCGTTCCTGGCGGGTGGAGCGTCGCGCCGGAAGCATCCGTGACATTCGTCACCAGTTTCTGGCGTTTTTAACACAATCGCTGCTGACTGTGCACGCACGGACGCCGCAGCCAACGGTCATGACCCGATTGTTCGTGACAAATATCACACAACCATCCCGCGACAATATGTCGCGGGCGGCGGCCCACGGCGCCCCATAAAATCTCGGGTTTGCCGATTTCTCATTGCACAAGGAGCATCACCGTGTCCGCCTATCCCACCCAGCTCGCCCGGGTCCCCCTCTGTTTGCTGATCGCCTCCGCTTTTCCGGTCCATGCCCAGCAAGCCTCGTCGGCAACGCCGACCCGCCTCGGCGAAGTTCTCATCACCGCCCCCGCCGAGCGTGCGTCGCCGCTGTCCAGCACCCTGCTGAATGGCCGCGAAATCGCCCGCAAGCGCACCGCGACCAGCGACACCGCCGCGCTGCTCGCCGACCAGCCGGGCGTCGCCCTGTATGGCGCCGGCGGCGTCTCCAGCCTGCCGGCGATCCACGGCCTCGCCGACGACCGGCTGCGCATCAAGGTCGACGGCATGGACCTGATCGCCTCCTGCCCCAACCACATGAATCCCGCCCTGTCCTACGTCGACCCATCCAATCTCGGCAGCCTCAAGGTCTATGCCGGCATCACCCCGGTCAGCGTTGGCGGCGACAGCATCGGCGGCGCGATCGTCGCCGAAACCCCGGCGCCGGTGTTCGCCGCGCCCGGCCAGGGTAGCCTCGTCAAGGGCGAGATCGGCGCCTTCTACCGCAGCAACGGCGATGCCCGCGGCGTCAACGTTTCGGCGACCTGGGCCAGCGAAACGCTGAACCTGAGTTATGCCGGCGCCCTCGCCGAAGCCGACAACTACAGCGCCGGCAACGACTTCAAGTCCGCCACCGCCACCGGCCGCGCCGGCCACGAACTGCCGCGCGACGAAGTCGGCTCGACGGCCTACGAGACGCGCAACCACACCCTAGGCTTCGCCATGAAGAGCGACGCGCATCTCTTCGAAGCGAAGCTCGGCTTCCAGGATCTACCCTACCAGCTCTACCCCAACCAGCGCATGGACATGCTCGACAACACCCAGCATCGCCTGAACCTGCGCTACCTCGGCCGTCATGGCTGGGGAACCCTCGAAGCCCGCGCCTATCACGAGACCGTCGATCACTTCATGGACTTCGGCGCCGACAAGCGCTTCTGGTACGGCTCGCTCACCGGCACCGGCGTCGCCGGCACGCCCTGCGCGCCGATCCGCTTCATGGGCGATCCGGCCGGCACCTGCGCCGGCGGCATGCCCATGCGCAGCGAAGGCAAGACCACCGGCGCCTCGCTCAAGGCCGATCTGGTCCTTGGCCAGCAGAGCCTGATGCGCGTCGGCGGCGAACTGCAGCAGTATCGCCTCGACGACTGGTGGCCGGCCTCGGGTGGCGGCATGGGCCCTGGCGCCTTCTGGAACATCCAGGACGGCGAACGCGATCGCGCGGCGCTCTTCGGCGAATGGGAAAACCGCTTCGATGCCCAATGGCAGACCCTCGTCGGCGCGCGCTTCGAGCGTGTCGACACCAACGCCGGCCCGGTGCGCGGCTATACGACCATGGGCACCGCCGGCAACCAGGTCGCCGAGGCCGGCGCCTTCAACGCCCGCAACCGCGACAAGAGCGACGACAACTGGGATCTGGCCGCCCTCGCGCATTACACGCCGAACGCCACGAGCGATATCGAATTCGGCATCGCCCGCAAGGTACGCACGCCCAATCTCTACGAACGCTACACCTGGTCCACCTGGGCGATGGCCGCGACAATGAACAACTTCGTCGGCGACGGCAACGGCTACGTCGGCAACCCCGACCTCAAGCCCGAGAAGGCCCACACCGTCTCGGCCACCTTCGACTGGCACGCCGCCGACCGCGCCTGGGAGTTCAGGGCAACGCCTTACTACACGCGCGTCAGCGACTTCATCGACGCCGTGAAGACCGCGAGCTTCACGGCCAACAAGTTCAACGTCCTCGCCTACGCCAACCAGTCGGCGCGCCTCTACGGGCTCGACCTCTCCGGGCGCATGCCTCTGGCCACCACCGGCATCGGCGAGTTCGCCTTGAAAGGCCATGTCAGCTACGTCAACGGGAAGAACCGCGATACTGGCGACGATCTCTACAACATCATGCCGCTCAACACTCGCCTCACGCTCGGCCACAAACTTGGCGGCTGGGACAACGCCCTCGAATGGGTAGCGGCGCAGCGCAAGGACGACGTCTCCGACGTGCGCAATGAAATCCGCACACCCGGCTACAGCCTGATAAACCTGCGCGCCAGCTACGCTTGGCAGAAAGTTCGCGTCGACTTCGGCGTCGAAAACCTCTTCGACAAGCTCTACACCCTGCCGCTCGGCGGCGCCTACACCGGCCAGGGCAGAACCATGGCGATGAACCCGACCGACGGCACCATGGCCTGGGGCACCGCGGTGCCCGGCATGGGCCGTTCGGTCTATGCGGGCGTCAATGTGAAGTTCTGAGCGACACCGCGCAATGGCACAACTCGACGGGGCAGCCGGCAACGGCGGCCCCGTCGTGCATTGCGAGTGAGCCACGCTCGGGCCACGGCGCCACTAGCGTCCCGCGCGCAACAACACCAGCACCGCCCCCGCGCCACCGTCGGCGGCCGGCGCCTGGCAGTAGGCGAGAACTTCCGGACGATTCGCCAGCCAGCGGCGCACCAGCTCCTTGAGCACCGGCTCGCGCCCCGGCGAGCCCAGTCCCTTGCCGTGCACGATGCGCAGGCAGCGCTGACGGCGCAACAGGCAGGTCGCCACGAATTCCATCAGCATGTCACGCGCCTCATCGCGGTTGAGGCCGTGCAGGTCGACTTCGGCCTGCGTCACCCAGCGGCCGCGACGCAGATCCTTGAGCACGCTGCGCGGCAGGCCGGCGCTCAGATAGGCGAGTTCGTCGCCGCCTTCGAGCAGCACTTCGAGGGGTTGCGGCGCCAGCGACTCGGCGAGCACGGCGGCTTCGTCGCGCTCGCGGCTGCGCGCGATGGCCGGAACGGGCGGCGGTTCGAAATGCACCTTTTCGGATACCAGCGGCACGGCGTCGGCCACCGCAGCGCGGAACAGCTCGCGCTCGGCGGGCGAGGGTCCCGGGGCAACGAAGGTCTTGCGCCGACGAGCCACGGCGGTTACGGATGAAAGATGGGAATGCTGCCCTCTCCCCGCCGGGAGAGGGGCGGGAGAATCAGCCGAGGTGGTCGAGGTAACGCTCGGCGTCGAGCGCGGCCTGGCAGCCGGTGGCGGCGCTGGTGATGGCCTGGCGATAGACGTGGTCCTGCACGTCGCCGGCGGCGAACACACCGGGCAGGCTGGTCGCCGTGGCATCGCCGTTGCGCGAGCCCTTGGTGACGATGTAGCCGCCGTCCATTTCGAGCTGGCCGACGAACAGATCGGTGTTCGGCTTGTGGCCGATGGCGATGAAGACCCCCATCAACGGCAGGTCCTCTGTCGCATTGTTGATCTTGTTGCGAATGCGAATGCCGG
>CAZCPD010000052.1:0-15011 GCA_964500425.1 uncultured Rhodocyclaceae bacterium | reverse complement strand
TCTGGGCGCGGGCAAAGAGGGTTTCGTTGCGATTCATGAGGTCCTCGACTGCGATTCAAATATTGTCCTGAAAGCGCGCGCGCGCGCGGCGATGTCCATGGCGTCGAACAGGCTGGTGACGACGGCCAGCATGTCGGCGCCGGCGGCGATGGTTTGCGCCGCATTGTCCAGGTCGATGCCGCCGATGGCGGCGACCGGCAGGCCGAAGCGCCGGGCTTCGCCGAGCAGGGCGAGCGGTGCGGTTGGCGCATCCGGCTTGGTCTTCGATGCGTACATGCTGCCGAAGGCAAGATAGCTCGCTCCCGCCCTGGCGGCGGCTTCGGCGCGGGCCAGGTCGGCATAGCAGGAGACGCCGAGGATCTTGTCCGGCCCAAGAGCGGCGCGCGCCGCGGCGATGTCGTCGCCATAGTCGCCGCGACCGAGATGGACGCCGTCGGCGCCGAGTTCGAGCGCCAGCGGCAGGTCGTCGTTGATGATCAGGCGCGTGCCGCGCGCGCGACATAGACGCATCATTTCGGCGGCCTGGGCGCGGCGTAGCGGCGGCGGTGCGCTCTTGTTACGGTATTGCAGGATGCTGACGCCGCCAGCCAGCGCCGCGCCGACCAGCGCCGACAGGCGCGGCAGCAGATAGTCCTCGGGAGTGATGGCGTAGAGGCCGCGCAGCGGAGCGGCGTTGGCCGGTTGCGCCGAAGTGGCTGGATGCCGGGGTTCAGGTTTCGTCATCCGTGTCGCTTCCTCGCGCCCAGAAAAACCGGTCCGGCAGATGCTGGCCCATGCCCGGGCGGAAACCCGCCGCCAGCGTGCGCCAGGTGTACTCCTGGGCGCCCCTGATCGCTTCGATGACGTCCATGCCGTGGGCCAGGTTGGCGGCGATCGCCGAGGCCAGCGTGCAGCCCGAGCCGTGATAGCTGCCGGGCAGGCGCTCCCATTTGTCGCTGCGCACCACGCCATGGCTGCCATAGAGCGTGTTGATCACCGGGCCGGTATTTTCGTGGGTCCCGGTGATCAGCACGAGTTCGCTGCCGGCGCCGATCAGGCGTTGCGCGCATTTGGCGAGGCTGAGGATGCTGCTGTCGTCGCCGTCGTCCTGGTTGTCCTGGTCGTACTCTCTGCTGCCGTTTTCCTCCTCGTCCTCTTCCTCGCCATCGTCGTCCTGTGCCAGGCGGCGCGCTTCGAGGCTGTTCGGCGTGAGGATGGTGGTCTGCGGCAGCAGCAGCTGGACCATTGCGGCGACCATGTCCTCGGTGGCGAACTGGTCGCCGCGCCCCGAGGCCAGCACCGGATCGAGCACCAGCGGGATGTCGGGGTAGTCGGCGACGATGCCGGCGATCGCCGCGATGTTTTCGACGCTGCCGAGCATGCCCAGCTTGAAGGCGGCCACCGGCATGTCTTCGAGCAGGGCGCGCGCCTGGTCGATGACCCAGCCATCGTCGATCGCCAGGATATCCTCGACGCCGGCGGTGTCCTGCACGGTGAGGGCGGTGACGACGGTGAGGGGGTGACAGCCCAGGCTGGCGAGCGTCATGATGTCGGCCTGGATGCCGGCGCCGCCGGTCGGGTCGGAGGCGGCGAAAGTCAGCACGATGGGCGGCAGCGGTTCGGGGGAGTCCTGGGGCATGGTCATCTGGCTGAACGATGAGACGCAAGGCGTGCTGGCGGCTGCGGGGTGGCGCCGCACGCGGCGGCGAGACAGATGGCATTCTAACTGAAACCCTTCCTGCCGATTCTTCTGGCCACCCGAGTGCGGCGCTGTCGCGCGTGTTGCGGATATGCGCCACCTCGCGCGGTTCGTACCAAATTTGGCACACTGCTGCTAGTATTCGGTTGCATTCTGAATCGTGCAGACAGACAATGCACAATCTAACTGGATGAGGACAAGCGGGTGAGCGAAGCTGGCACCAATAATCTTATTGGCATAAAGGTGATGGTGATCGACGACTCGAACACCATCCGCAAGAGCGCCGAGATTTTCTTGCTGCAGGCCGGTTGTCAGGTTCTCCTGGCCGAGGATGGGTTCGATGCTCTGGCCAAGATTGCCGATCATCAGCCCGACATCATCTTCTGCGACATCATGATGCCGCGCCTGGATGGCTATCAGACCTGTTCCCTCATCAAGAAGAACGCGCGCTTCAGCGCCACGCCGGTCATCATGCTGTCTTCCAAGGACGGCCTGTTCGATCGGGCACGGGGGCGCATGGTCGGTTCCGAGGAGTATCTGACCAAGCCTTTCACCAAGGACGGCCTGCTCAAGACGGTGGCAGCGCATGCTCCGGCAAGTGCTTAGCGCGCGCGGATGACGTTTGAGGACAAGGGAATGCCAGTAAAGAAGATCATGGTGGTGGATGATTCTCCGACGGAACGTCTGGTGCTGACGGACTTGCTGACGCGCAATGGTTACGTGGTGGTCGCCGCCGACAGCGGTGAACAGGCGATCGCCATGGCCAAGCAGGAACTGCCGGATCTGATCCTGATGGATGTCGTCATGCCCGGCATGAATGGCTATCAGGCGACGCGCACGATTTCCCGCGAGGAGACGACGCGGCACATTCCAATCATCATGTGTACCAGCAAGGATCAGGAGACCGACAGGATCTGGGGCATGCGTCAGGGCGCTCAGGACTATCTGGTCAAGCCGGCCGATCCGGCGGAGCTGCTGGCCAAGGTGGCTTCCATCGGCTGATGCGGGCGATGGCCGATCGACGAGAGAAACGGTGACAGATGGCGAAACGCATCAGCTTGCGCGAATTTCAGGAGGGGTTGGTCCATCGGTTGACCTCGGCTGCGCGTGGTGAAAGTTCTCACGCCCTGCTGGGCATTCAGGCGGGGCGGGAGCACTGGCTGTTGAGTCTCGCCGATGCTGGCGAGATCGTGCCGCTGCCTCCGCTGACAACGGTGCCGCTCACCAAGCCGTGGTTCGTCGGCATCGCCAATATTCGGGGGATGCTCTACAGCGTGGTCGATTTCTCGGCCTTTCAGGGCGGGGAGCCGACTCCCTTGAACAGCGCAGCGCGCCTGCTTCTGATCGGCGCCCGTCATGGCGTCAACAGTGCGCTGCTGGTTTCACGCACCTTGGGCCTGAAAAATCCTGAGACGCTCGAACTCGCTCTCGCCGCTTCTTCCTCAACGGAGGATCTGGCGCAACCCTGGATTGGCGAGCTCTATCGCGAGAAGCAAGGCAATTCGCAGGTCTCCTGGCGCATGCTGCGCACCAAGCCGTTGTTGACTCATCCCGATTTTCTCGACATCGGCCGATGAGCCATTTTCAGTCTGCCGGTGGTCGCGGCGCAATCTAGTTTGTTGGCAAGTCAGCAAGGGGATTCTTCATGGCATTCAATTTCAAACTGCCCTTCGCCAAGAAAAAGCAGGCCGCCGGCGAGTTTGACCCGATGCAGGAAACGATCGTCATCGCGGCGCCGGTGAAGCCCGAGCGTGGTTCGGTTGCGTCTCCCGCAGGCGGCGGTGCGGCCGCCATGCGCGGCAAACGCAGCAAGTTGCCTCTGCTTGGCGCATTGCCGACGATGCAACAGCTGGTGATCCTCGGCGCTCTGCTGCTGATGTTGTTCGGCTATGGCGCAGCGTCCCTGTGGATCAATGTGCGTGACGCCGGCTACGGTGCGGCTTATGTCGGTGCGGCGGGTCAATTGCGCACGTTGTCGCAGCAGATCGCCAAGTCGGTGCCGCGCGTGCTGCAGGGCAGTCCGGCCGCCTTTCGGGAAATGGGCGCCGCCCGCGACAAGTTTGGCGACTTGCTGGAAGTGCTCCGCAACGGTGGTACGGTTGGCAGTGCGACGGTGCCGGCGACCTCCGAGCGGGTCAAGCCTTCGCTGGACGGGGTGGTCGGTCTCTGGGAAATGACCGACAAAAACGTCGCGCTGCTGCGCGACCAGGAAAAGAACCTGGTCGCCATGGGGCAGGCGGTGAACGCGGTCAATCAGAAGAACGCGGCCTTGCTCAGCCTGGCGGAAGACATGGTGATTCTGAAGGCCGGAACCACCGCCGCCGAAGTTGCCGCAGCCAACCAGCTCATGATGCTGAGTCAGCGCATCGCCAAGAATGCCAACTTCCTGACCATCGCCGAGGCCATCGGCCCCGAGGTGACCGAGCAGCTCGCCAGGGACGTCGACACTTTCCATCACCTCGTGACCGCTCTGCAGCTGGGCAGCGATGCGCTGCACATTCCTGCGGTTCGCGATCCGGTGGCGCGCGGCAAGCTGGATGAGCTGGCGACGCTGTTCCTGCCTCAGCATGAGGCGCTGGGCAGTGTGGTGAGCAACCAGAAGCAGCTGCTCGCCGCGAAGCAGGCAGGCGCGAACCTGCTGACCGACAGCCAGGCGCTGCTGGCCGCGACCGAGCAACTGTTCGAATCGTATGGCAATGAGGCGGCCGGCGCATCGATCAACAAGACGTTGACGCCCATCATCGTCACCGGCTTGCTGGCATTGATCATCATGCTGCTGATGGCGAAAGTCTTCAACGACGAAACCGCCCTGCGCGGCGAGGAAGCCGAGCGCCAGCGCGAAGAAGCGGAGCGGCAGCGCCGCGAAGCCGAGGCGGCGAAAGACGCCACGCAGGAGGCCATTCTGCGTCTGATGAACGAAATGGGCGATCTGGCCGACGGCGACCTGACGGTGCGCGCCACGGTGACCGAGAACATTACTGGCGCGATCGCGGATTCGGTGAATTACACCATTGAGGAACTTTCGGTGCTGGTCAAGCGCATCAATGAAACCGCCAGCCGCGTCGCCAGCGCCTCGGAAAACGCGCAGAACACTTCGGTCCGTCTCCTCGACGCCACGGAACAGCAGTCGCACAAGATTACCGAGGCCGGCGATTCCGTGCTGGGCATGGCGCAGTCCATGGACCAGGTTTCCGATCATGCGCTGGAGTCCGCCCGCGTGGCCCGCCACTCCCTGGAGGCCGCGCAAAAAGGCGCGGTCGCGGTGACCAATTCGATCAAGGGCATGAACGAAATTCGCGAGCAGATCCAGGAGACCTCGAAGCGCATCAAGCGTCTCGGCGAATCGTCACAGGAGATCGGCGAAATCGTCGAGCTGATTTCCGACATTACCGAGCAAACCAACGTGCTGGCGCTCAACGCCGCGATCCAGGCGGCCTCGGCTGGCGAGGCGGGACGCGGTTTCACCGTCGTGGCGGAAGAGGTGCAGCGTCTCGCGGAACGTTCAGGCGAGGCGACCAAGCAGATTGCGGCCATCGTCAAGACGATTCAGACCGATACGCACGATGCCGTCATGGCCATGGAGAACTCGACCCGCAACGTCGTCGACGGGGCGAAGCTTTCGGACGCTGCCGGTCAGGCGCTGACCGAGATTTCGGCAGTCTCGAGCGATCTTGCCCGGCTGATCGAAACCATCTCCAGCGACACACAGCGACAGGCGGATTCCGCGAAGCAGGTTGCCGAGAACATGCGGGAGATCCTGCATATCACTGAACAAACGACCGCGGGGACCCAGCAGACCGCAACATCGGTCAGCGAGCTCTCCACCCTTGCCGGCGAACTGAAGGCTTCGGTCGCCGGCTTCAAGGTTTGATCAACGATATTATTGACATGGCATTCCAGCGCCCCGTTCCGCATGAATAATCCTGGCGAATTCGATATCGGCCCCCTGACCTGGGTCAAAGGGGAAATTGACCTGGCGTTGAATCGCGCAGGCGAGGCATTGAAGAAGCATGCCGAGATCGCCGCGAACTCCGGCGAGGATGCGCCCGATGTCAGCCAGATCAAAATCGCTCAGTCGCATCTGCACCAAGCCCACGGCGCGCTGACGATCGTCGGCCTGAATGGCGTCACCCAATTCACGGAAGCCATCGAGCAGGTTTTTGCCGCATTGGCCGACGGTACCCTGGCGTATTCGGCACAGATCGAGGCGCTCTGCCAGCGCGCACTGACGATCGTCAGTGCTTATCTCGACGAGCTGCTGGCGGGCGCCCCCGATCAGTCGCTTCGGCTGCTGTCCGTCTACCGGGAACTGATGGCGGCCTGCGGCGTGGCCGCGGCGGCGCCGGCCGATCTGTTCTTTCCGGATCTTTCCCAGCGCCCGCCGCGCCGCGAAAAGGAACCAGCGACGCTGGCGCCCGAGGCGCTGGCGGCGCGCCTGAAGGCGGCCCGCCTCGGTTTTCAGCGCGGCTTGTTGAAGTGGCTGAAAGGCGAGGCGAAGGGCCTTACCGAAATGCGCAATTCGATGGCGGTGATCGAATTCACCCAGGTGCAGCCCGCGGCGCGGGCTTTCTGGTGGATCGCGCGCGGTTTTCTGGATGCCCTGATTGCCGGCGGCGTGCCCGTTGATGCCGCTGTCAAGAAGTTGTGCGGGCGCATCGATGCCCAGATCGCCAAGCTGCTCGAAGGCTCGAACAGTGTGGCCGAGCGGCTCAATCGCGAAGCGTTGTATTACGTCGCGACTTCGACCGTCAGCACCGACCATATCGAATGCGTGCGCGCAGCCTATCGGCTCGCCGACCTGATTCCAGCGACGGCCGGCGGCGTCGCTGCTGTTTCTCCCCACATGGCCCAGTTGCGCGCGATGCGCGATACGCTCGATTCCGCCAAGGAAGAATGGAATCGCTATACCAGCCAGATTCCCAGCGCGCTGGGCCAGTTTCAGGCGCATGCCAAACAGTTGGCCGAACAAGGCCAGGGCGCCGGGCAGATGGATCTGGCTCGCCTGGTGGCGGGCATCAGCGCGGTGGCCAACATGCTCGCCGCCAACGCGACGCAGGAGGTCGACGACAGCATGGCGCTGGAAATCGCCACTTCGCTGTTGCTGGTCGAGAATGCGCTGGAACGCTTCGGTCAGCTCGGCGTCGATTTTGCCCACCAGGTCGATGTCATGGCCGGCCGCCTGACGGCTTTGCTGCGCGGCGAGGCGCCCGCGGCCGTGCAGGCCATGGAGGTGCCGCAGCTTGATGAGATCTCGCGCAGGGCTCAGGAACGCCTGCTGATGAATCAGGTGGTGCGCGAGATACTCAGCAATCTTGCCGGCGTCGAGCAGAAGCTCGACGGTTTCTTCCGCGATCCGGCCGGCAAGGTGGGCGATCTCCCCGGACTGAAAGCGCCGCTCAAGCAGATCGAAGGCGCGCTGACCATACTCGGCGAAATGCGCGCCGTGGAAGTGCTGCGCGAATGCGAACGGAAAGTGGCCGAGTTCGCCGAGCCGGCACAGTCCTTCGAGCAGAAGAGCTTCGAGGATGTCGCCAACAAGCTCTCCGCGCTTGGTTTCTTCGTCGAGCAGTTGCGGCACGGGCCGGCCGACCTCGATGCAATTCTCAATCCGAAGCCGGTGGTCGGCCTGGCCGAGCAGCCAGAATATGTCCGTTCGTCTCTCGGCGTGGCCGAAATGGCGCAGATGACGAAGCTGACGCGCACCGCCATCGATGCATTGCGCGACAACCCGGCGAACGAGGAGCTGCGCGAAGAAATCAAGCAGAACCTCGAAACGATCCGCGTCGATGCCGAGCTGATGGAGCACACGGCCCTGGAGCAGCAGGCCGACGCCGCGCTCGCCGTGCTCGATGCGGCGAGCCCGGAGCTCGTTGCCGAGGAGATCGACAGGATCGAACAGGCGGTCGACAGCCTGCCGCCGCTCGCTCCCCCGCTTGCGGCCCCCTCCGCCGAGGCTGCCCGCCTGGTGGAAGCGAGTAGCGAAGCGATCGATGCCGAATTGCTGGGCATCTTCCTCGAAGAGGCGCACGAAGTATTGGAGACCATCGGCCAGCATCTGCCGTTGCTCGCCGAGAAACCGCACGATCATGAGATGCTGACGGTCATCCGGCGCGCCTTCCATACCCTCAAGGGCAGCGGTCGCATGGTCGGCCTGACCGATCTCGGCGAGGCCGCCTGGTCCGTCGAGCAGGTCATGAATCACTGGCTGAAACTCGACCAGGGCGCGACGCCGACGCTGCTGGAAGTACTCGACGCCGCACATGCGCTGTTCGCGGATTGGGTTCGACGTCTTGAGGCGCGCGAAGCGCCGCCCAGCGCGGACTCACCGGCGCTCGGCGAGTTGCAGGCCGCTTGTGTTCGGCTGATGGACGGCGGCGAGCCCGCGGCAGCGGTTGCCGTTCCGCTGGAGCCGGTCGTCGAGGTTGTCGCGGAAGCGGCCGCGCCATCCCTTCCCGAGCCAGCCGTGGTGGAGTCGATCGATGTCCCCGTGGCAGCGTTGCCCGGCGAGCCGGACAGGGTGGATGACAGCGTCGTCATTGGCGATCTGAGCCTCTCGCGCATGGTGTATGACATCTATCAGACCGAGGCGAAGTCTCATCTTGCCGTGTTGGCGGCAGAACGGGATTCGCTCCTCGAAGCGCCGCCTTCGCGCGAAATTCTGCGGGCCAGCCACACGCTGGGCGGGGTCTCGGGAACGATAGGCATTCGTTCGGTCAATCTGCTCGGCAAGGGGCTGGAACATGCGCTGGAGCGGTTCGCGGCCGCTGCCGTATTGCCCGACGCTGCCCAGCATGCGCTGCTGACGCGCGTCATTGAATCGTTGCACGCGATGCTGGATGAGGTTGCCAGGTGTCGCATGCCCGAGAGCGATGCCGCTTTGCTGGCGGATCTGGAGGCCCTGACGCCACACGCTGCGGCCACCGAGCCCGTGGTCGCCGCGGAAGAGATCGTCGAGTTGCCGTCCGCCGTGCCAACCGAAGTCGCTGCGCCGTCGGCTGTCGAGCCGGGCGCGCCTTCCCTGCCGGCCCTGGAAGGGGGCGATGTTCCCTTCGCCGACGCGCGTCGCAAGCTGCGCATTCACGACGACCTCGACCGGCAGTTGCTGCCGATCTTCCTGGAGGAAGGCGGCGATCTGCTGCGTGAAATCGGTACCGAGTTGCGCGCCTGGCGTACGAGTCCGGGGGATGGGGGGATCGGCCAGCATTTGCAGCGTTTGCTTCACACGCTGAAGGGGAGCGCACGCATGGCCGGCGCGATGCGCATGGGCGAGTTGGTGCACGGCATGGAGTCGCGCATCATTCAGGCGACCCGGCACGGTTCTGCGCCGGTGCCGGCGTTCCTCGATGAGCTCGACAACTTCTTCGACCGCGCCCTGACCATGCTCGATAGCCTGGTCAGGATAGACCGCGGCGAGCAGGTTGCCGAGGACGTGGAAGATGGCGCACACGTTGCCGAGCCGTCGTCCGGCGAAGCGGCGCCCGTGCCGACGGCTGGGGCGACTGCGCCCGCCGCGGCCGAAGAGGGCGAGGCCAGCGAGACGGCCGCGCAGCGCGCCCAGTTGCGCGTGCGCGCCGAACTCGTCGACGAACTGATCAACGAGGCCGGCGAAATGGCGATCGCACGCGCGCGCATTGAAGGTGAAATGCGCACGTTGAAATCCTCGCTGCTCGATCTGACCGAAAACGTCATTCGCCTGCGCCAGCAGTTGCGCGAGATCGAGATTCAAGCCGAATCGCAGATGCAGTCGCAGATGACGCAGCTGCAGGAGGTGCATCAGGATTTCGATCCTCTCGAGATGGATCGGTTCACCCGCTTCCAGGAATTGACGCGGATGATGGCGGAGAGCGTCAACGACGTCACTACCGTCCAGCACAACCTGTTGCGCAATGTCGACAACGCCAGTACCGCGCTGACCGCGCAATCGCGCCTCAACCGCGAGCTGTCGCAATCCCTGATGAGCGTGCGCATGGTGCCGTTCAATTCGATCGTTGACCGGATCTATCGCGTCGTCCGGCAGGTCGCCAAGGAGCTCGACAAGCGCGTCAATCTGGAGGTGCGTGGCGGTCAGCTAGAGATCGATCGTTCGGTGCTCGACAAGATGATCGGGCCGATCGAGCACCTGCTCCGCAATTCCATTGCGCATGGCATCGAGAGCCGCGAAGAGCGGCGTGCCGCCGGCAAACCGGAAATCGGCGAGATCACCATGTCCCTGACCCAACAGGGCAACGAAATCGTCATCGAGCTGGTTGACGATGGCGCCGGTCTCAATTACGCCAGGATACGCGCCAAGGCGATCGAGCAAGGCCTGCTCGGCGCAGATGAGCCAGCCGATGAGCGGCGCCTGACGCAATTCATCTTTTCGTCCGGGCTCAGCACGGCGACTCAGGTCAGCGAAGTGGCCGGGCGTGGCGTCGGCATGGACGTGGTTCGAGCAGAAGCAGCCAGCCTCGGCGGTCGCATCGAAGTGAATTCCCGGACCGGGCAGGGGACGCGCTTCCGCATATTCCTGCCGCTGACCCTGGCGGTCACTCAGGCGCTGCTGATCCGTTCCGGTAGTCGGGCTTTCGCACTGCCTTCGTCCATGATCGAACAGGTGATGGAGCTGCGGCCGGAGGCGGCCCAGAAGATTCGCGCTGCGGCGGGGACCGACTGGCTCGACACTCACTATCCCTGGTATTACCTGGCACAACTGCTCGGCGAGGCGGGTGGTGCACCGGCGCCGGCCCGTCGCCACTGGATCCTGCTGCTCAAGGGCGCCGACCAGCATATTGCACTCGAGGTTGATGGCCTCGTCGGCAACCAGGAAATCGTGGTCAAGAATATTGGTCCGCAACTCGCTCGCGTCCCCGGCGTCTCTGGCGCTACGGTGCTCAACGATGGCGAGATCGCCCTGATCCTCAATCCTCTTGCGCTGGCCAGCCGGGAAACCCGATCACCGGCCGAGACTGCCGCTACGCTTGCTGCTGCGGTTCCGGTCACGGCGGCGCCCGCCGTCGCTGCGCCAACCGTCATGGTCGTCGACGATTCTCTGACCGTGCGCAAGATTGCCAGCCGCTTGCTGACCCGCGAAGGCTATCAGGTGGCGACCGCCAAGGACGGCGTCGATGCGCTGGAACAGCTGCTCGATCTGGTGCCGGCGGCGATGCTGGTGGATATCGAGATGCCGCGCATGGACGGCTTCGAACTGACGCGCAACGTCCGTGCCGATGCCCGCCTGAAGGACGTGCCGATCATCATGATCACCTCGCGTACCGCCGAAAAGCACCGCAACTACGCGCAGGAGATCGGCGTCAATGAGTATCTCGGCAAACCCTACGACGAGGAAACCCTGCTGGGCCTGATACGCGGCTTCGTGGAGAAGCAAAAGGCGGTTGAACCGGCGGCGACTTGAGCCGAATCAATCGCATATCCGGGCGGAGGCGCGTATACTAGCGGCTCATTTTTGGGAGCTTGCATGTCCTCTCAGGCCTCTATGGAACTCGTCTGCCCGGCCGGCAGCCTGCCGGCGCTGAAGGCCGCCATCGATCATGGCGCCGATTGCGTGTATCTCGGTTTTCGCGACGATACCAACGCACGCAACTTCAACGGCCTCAATTTCGACGACAAGGCGCTCGCCGAAGGGCTGCGCTATGCGCACACGCGCGGACGCAAGGTGTTGCTGGCGCTGAATACCTATCCGCAGGCCGGCAACTGGACGCGCTGGACCGGCGCCGTCGATCGTGCCGCGCAGGCCGGCATCGACGCCATCATCCTCGCCGATCCCGGCCTGATGGCCTATGCGCGGCGCACCCATCCGGAGTTGCGTTTGCATCTTTCCGTGCAGGGGTCAGCGACCAGCTACGAAGCCATCAACTTCTATCGCGAGCGCTTCGGTGTGCAACGCGCCGTGCTGCCGCGTGTCCTGTCCATGGCGCAGGTCGCGCAAGTGATCGCGAACACCGATGTCGAGATCGAGGTGTTCGGCTTCGGTGGCCTGTGCGTGATGGTCGAGGGGCGCTGCTCCCTTTCCGCATACGCCACCGGCACTTCACCGAACTGCAATGGCGCCTGTTCGCCAGCCAAGAGCGTGCGCTGGGAGCAGACCGACGCCGGCATGGAAACCCGCCTCAACGGCATTCTCATCGATCGCCACGCCGATGGCGAGCGCGCCGGCTATCCGACGCTGTGCAAGGGGCGCTTCGCAGTCGAAGAAGAGACCTACTACGCCATTGAGGAACCGACCAGCCTGAATACGCTGGAGCTGCTGCCGCAATTGCTGGAAAGCGGCGTGCGCGCCATCAAGATCGAAGGCCGCCAGCGCAGCCCGGCCTATGTCGCCCAGGTGACCCAGGTCTGGCGCGAGGCGATCGACAGCTGTCGGCGCGATCCCGCGCATTTCGTCATGAAGCCGGCCTGGCTGGCCGAACTCAGCAAGGTTTCCGAGGGGCAGGCGAACACCCTCGGCGCGTACAACCGCCCCTGGAAATGATGTCATGAAACTGTCACTGGGCCCGATCCTGACCTACTGGCCGCGCCAGCGCGTCTTCGATTTTTATGAGGAAATGGCGAGCCAGCCGGTGGATATCGTCTATCTGGGCGAGACGGTCTGCTCGCGCCGCCATGAGCTGCGCGTCGACGACTGGTTGGAGGTGGCAGCGAAACTCGCTGCCGCCGGCAAGCAGGTGGTGATGTCCACGCAGACGCTGATCGAGTCGGAGTCCGACCTGAAAATGTTGCGCAAGATAGTCGGCAACGGCCGCTTCGGCGTCGAAGCCAACGACATGGGGGCGGTCCGCCTGCTCGCCGAGCGCAAGCTGCCGTTCGTCGCCGGGCCGACGCTGAACGTCTTCAACGGCGCGACGCTCGCCATTCTGCGGGAGGCCGGTGCAACGCGCTGGGTGATGCCGCCGGAGGTCGGCGCCGAGATGCTCGCCGCCCTGCTGGCCAGTGGCCCGGCCGGAATCGAGACCGAGGTGTTCGCCCATGGCCGTCTGCCGCTGGCTTATTCGGCGCGTTGCTTCACGGCGCGGCGCTTCAATCTGCAGAAGGATACCTGCGAGTTCCGCTGCATCGAATTTCCCGATGGCATGGCGCTGAAGACGCGCGAGGGCGAGGCCTTCCTGACCTTGAATGGCACCCAGACGCAGTCGGCGAAAGTCTACAATCTGCTGCTCGAATTGCCGCATCTGCGCGAGATGGGCGTCGCCGTGGCGCGCATCAGTCCGCAGGCCGAGCACACCGCCGCCGTCATTGGCCTCTTCCGTCGCTGCCTCGAAGGCGAGCTCATGCCGCAGGCCGCCTGGGAGCAAACCCGCCAACTGTTGGCTGGCGATACCTGCAACGGCTTCTGGCATGGCCGTCCCGGCCTCGAACAGGTCATGGCCGCCTGAGATATAAGGACTGTCAGATGAATATTCCCGACTTCACCTTGCCGAATCCCTTCACCCGTCTCGGCCAGCGCCTGCCGCAACTGCCGCCGACGCTGCTGTTGACCACGACGCTGAATCTTGCGCTGGATCGCCTTCTGCCGCGCGAGCCACTCGAGCCGCTGATCGGCAAACGCCTGATGATACGCGTGCGCGATGCTGGATTGTCGCTGCGCTTCACCATGGGGCGACGCAATTTTCATCCGAGTTTCGATCCGCGTACGCCGGATCTGACGATTACAGCCCGGGCGCGTGATTTTCTCGCCCTGATGGCGCGCGAGGAAGATGCCGACACGCTTTTCTTCAGTCGTCGTCTGCTGATGGAGGGAGACACGGAGCTCGGTCTGCTGGTCAAGAACACCCTCGACGCCGTCGAGCTGCCCCCGCTTGATCTGGGCCGGCTCGCCCCGGCGCAAGCCTTTCGCACGTTGCGTCAGGCGCTGGGGACTCGCTCCGGCGCGCGCCAGATCGACCCGTCCGGCGTCTGAAGGCCGGACCTGGCTCGTTTGCAGCCGCGCAACGCCACTCCTGCGCACCTGCCGCTGTATCTTGCTGCGGCGTATACCGTGCTGGTCATCTATGCCAGCCTGCATCCGTTCATCGACTGGCGAGATAGTGGCGTTCCCGCTTCTGTGTTTCTTTCCGCCGCCTGGCCACGTTACTGGACGACCTTTGACCTGGTCACCAACGTTTTCGCCTATCTGCCACTGGGATTCCTGTGGGTGCCGGCGCTGCAATCGTGGCATGGCCGTCTGGGGGCCGTCGTCGTGGCGACGTTGGCGGGTTGTGCGCTGAGTCTTTCACTCGAGACGCTGCAAAACTTCCTGCCGAGCCGCGTTGCCTCCAATCTCGATCTGGTCACCAACTGTTGTGGCGTCCTGGCCGGTTCGCTCGCCGGCGCCCGCTGGGGCGTCGAGTTGCTCGACGGTGGCCGCCTGCATGCCTGGAGCCGGCGGTTGATAGGCGACGGACCGTTGCCGCATGGCGGGCTGGTGCTAATGGCCTTGTGGCTGCTGACGCAGCTCAACCCGGAGATTCTGCTGTTCGGCAATGGGGATCTGCGCGGCGTGCTGGCCGTGCTGGGGACGCCGGAGGCGCTGCCATATACCGCGGAACATTTTCCCTGGGTCGAGGCCGGCGTGACCGCCAGCAACACGCTGGCGCTTGGTTTGCTGTGCAGTTGCCTGCTGCGCGAGCGACAACGCTTGTTTGGGCTGCTGCTCATCACCATGGCACTGTTGATCAAGAGTGTCTCGATGATGCTGTTGACCGGCACGGCTGGCCTCGCCTGGGCGACGTCGGGGAGCGTTGCCGGCTTGGGAGCGGGCGTGCTGCTTTGGCTGATTGCCGGTTTTCTGCCATACGCGTTGCGTCAGGCGCTGGCAGCACTGGCCTTGATGATGGCGACGACGTTGGTCAATCTTGCGCCGGAAAACCCTTATCTTGCCGCGATGCTTCAGGCTTGGCAGCACGGCCATTTTCTCAACTTCAACGGGCTGACGCGATTGACTTCCTCGCTCTGGCCATTTCTTGCCCTGCCCTGGCTGATGCTGTTGCGGCAGGATGCGTGGGAGCAACGATGATGGGCGATGATGTGATCGCGACTGCGGCCCCGGACCTCGTGGCGTTACGCAACCAACTCCGGGTTTTCGCCGCCGCGCGCGGCTGGCTCGACTACCATACGCCGAAAAACCTCGCCATGGCGCTGATCGTCGAAGCCGCCGAACTGGTCGAGCATTTTCAATGGGCGACCCCCGAGGAGAGTTGCGCACTTTCGCCGGAGAAAGCCGCAGCGGTGCGCGATGAGGTGGCCGATGTGCTGATTTACCTTGTCGAGATCGCTGATGCGCTGAATATCGACCTGATGGCGGCGGCGCAAGACAAGATCGCCAAGAATGCCGTCAAGTATCCCGCGCGCAGCGCTTAGG
>CAZCPD010000051.1:0-15457 GCA_964500425.1 uncultured Rhodocyclaceae bacterium | reverse complement strand
CTAGGGGTCAGGCGTCCTGAGCGCCGGTCTGCCGGTAAAAACGCCAGGTGCCGCGCATCCGCTTGGCTTCGTACATCGCGGAGTCGGCGGACTTCTTGAGCGTCTCGATTTCGTCGGCGTCGAGCGGGAACAGCGCGAAGCCGAGGCTGCCGGTGACGCCGACCATGCCGACGCTGGTCTGGATGGGCTGGGCGATCGAGTTGAGTATGCGGTCGGCCATCATTTCCAGGGCGTTCTGATCGCCGACCAGATCGAGCATCAGCATGAACTCGTCGCCGCCATGACGGCCGACAAAGTCCGAGCCGCGCAGGACGCTGCGTAGCCGATCCGAAATCACCCGCAGGACGTCGTCGCCGATGGCGTGGCCATATTTGTCGTTGATCGGCTTGAAACCGTCGAGATCGAGGTAGCCGAGCGCGAAACGGTGCTGCGGGCTCTCCGCGCCGTACATGGCCATGCGCTCGCTCAGCATGGCGTCGAAATTGCGCCGGTTGGCGAGGCCGGTAAGCGGATCGGTCTTCGCCAGCTGAATGAATTTATCATGCTCGATGTCGCGTTCGTGCTTGAGCACGGCGGCGGTGTATTCGTAGATGAAGGCCATCGCCGAAATCACGGCGAGATTCAGGAAGGCGACAACGAAACTCAGTACCGTCATCTTGTCGGCGGCGTCCACGGTCTGGATGAAGGGCGCGCCCAGCGCCTGCAACACGGTCAGTACGACCATGATCGCCAGGGTGATGACGACGACCCGTCCGCCGAGCGGCCGGCTGCCGAAGAAATAGGCGATGAGCGGCGGAATCACCAGCAGCTGGACGGCCGGCGATATCGCCGGCCCACCGGAAACGCAGACGCCGCAGACAATGATCGACAACAGGACGATGATCGACGAGAGGCTGGCGAAGCGGTAGTCGCCAGTGCGCCGCAGGTGCGTCAGGGAGTAGGCGAACCAGGCGAAGGTCGGCAGGATGATGATGGCGGCGATCAGGTTCGAGCGCTGTGGGAAATTGGCCAGCAGGATCAGCAGCAAAGCGGCAAGGGCGGCGGCCGGCAGGATCAGCATCGAGGCAATCAGGATGCGCGCGCGATTGAACGTGTCCGGGTCGGCACGCAGCGTCGGATGCGCGAAGTAATCCACGATGCCGGTTGCCAGCTTGTGTTGATCGGTATTCTTCATGGAATGGATCAGCGCCGTGTCGGTCGGGTTCCTGTCATCTGGGACTGGGGTGAAATGCGGAGCGAGATGCTGAGTTTAATCGAACGATTATAGCGGGAAATGGTCAGGCTACCTGCGTGAAAACAATCACATAAAACGGGGCATCAGGGAGGCGTCCGGTCGGCTGCGGTCGCCATCAGGGTGGCGTTGCCGCCAGCCGCGGTGGTGTTGATGGTCAGGCAGCGTTCCGTGGCGAAGCGCAGCAGATAGTGCGGGCCGCCGGCCTTCGGTCCGGTGCCGGAGAGGCGTTCGCCGCCGAAGGGCTGCACGCCGACCACCGCGCCGATCATGTTGCGATTCACATAGAGGTTGCCGACCCGCGCGGCGCCGGCGATGCGCGCGACGGTAGCGTCGATGCGGCTGTGGATGCCCAGGGTCAGGCCATAGTCGCTGGCGTCGATGGCGGCCAGCACCTGGTCGAGATCGTCCGCCCGCCAGCGGATGACGTGCAGGATGGGGCCGAAAACCTCGCGTCGCAGCTGGGCCAGGCTGTCGATTTCCCAGGCCTGCGGGGCGAAGTAATGGCCATTGGCGCATTCCGGCGGCAGGACGCAGCGGTGAATCGGCCGGCCGGCCGATTCGAGCCAGGCGACATGCGTTTCCAGCGCGGCGCGCGCGGCTTCGTCGATGAGCGGGCCGACGTCGGTGGTGATCAACGCCGGGTCGCCGATCGTCAGTTCCTGCATGGCGCCGGCGAGCAGGCGCATCACCCGGTCGGCGATGTCGTTCTGCACGAACAGCACGCGTAGCGCCGAGCAACGTTGTCCGGCGCTGTTGAAGGCGGAGGCGACGACGTCGCGCACCAGCTGTTCGGGCTGCGCCGAGCTGTCGGCGATCATCACGTTGAGGCCGCCGGTTTCGGCGATCAGCGGGACGAGCGGCGTTGCCGTGTCGCCATCGCCGCGCGCCACCAGCGCTCGGGCGATCAGGCGGGCGGTCTCGGTCGATCCGGTGAAGGCGACGCCGTCGATGCGTGGATCGGAAACGAGGGCGGCGCCGACGCGGCCATCGCCGGGCAGGAGCTGCAAAACGGCCATCGGAATGCCCGCCTGATGCAGCAGATCCACGGCAATCGCCGCGGTCAGCGGCGTCTGCTCGGCGGGTTTGGCGATCACGGCATTGCCGGTGGCGAGCGCGGCGGCGGCCTGGCCGATGAAAATGGCGAGCGGAAAGTTCCACGGGCTGATGCAGGCGAACACGCCGCGGCCATGCAGGCTGAGCAGATTGCGTTCCCCGGTCGGGCCGACGAGTTCGCGCGGCGCGGCGAACTCCTCGCGCGCGCCGGCGGCGTAGTAACGACAGAAGTCGACGGCTTCGCGGACTTCGTTCAAGGCGTCGGGCAGCGTGCGGCCGCCTTCGCGAACGATCAGGGCCATCAGGTCGGGACACTGTTGTTCGAGCAGGTCGGCGGCGCGTTCGAGACAGGCCGCGCGGTCCTTGGCCGGCGTCGCGTCCCAGGCGCGCTGGGCGGCGGCCGCTGCGGCGATGGCGGCGTTGATGTCGGCGGCCGAGGCATTGCGTACCGAGCCGATTGAGTCGCGTGGGTCGGCGGGGGCGAAAATCGGCGCCGTCTCGGTCTCCCTGTCGCCGTTGTCGGTTGCCGCGTCCAAAGCAGTGGCCGCGATTGTGGGGGCGGCGCGGAATTGCCGCCGTCGCGATGCGTCCAGGGCGTCGGCGAGCGTCGCCAGGGTCGGCGTATCGCTCAGATCCAGGCCGCTGCTGTTCAGCCGCGTCGCGCCGTACAGCTTGCGCGGCAGCGCCAGAAGTCGCGGGGGACGGGCGTGCTGCCAGATGTCGACGGGATCGGCGACCAGCTGCTCCAGCGGCGTCTGGCCGTCCTCGAGGCGATGCACGAACGAGCTGTTGGCGCCATTTTCGAGCAGCCGCCGCACCAGATAGGCGAGCAGGTCTTCGTGGCTGCCGACCGGCGCGTAAACACGGCATGGGTGGCGGCCAGCGCCGGCGACCTCGGGCAGGCCGACGATCTGATCGTAGAGCTCGCCGCCCATGCCGTGCAGGCGCTGGAATTCGAAGTCCGGCGCGGCGCTCTCGCCGGGGTTGCGATTCTGGCTCCGGCTCCGCGCCATTTCCAGTATGGTGGCGACGCTCAGGGCGTTGTGCGTGGCGAATTGCGGGTAGAAGGCGACCGGGTCGTCGAGCAGCTTGGCGGCGCAGGCCAGATAGGCGATGTCGGTGGCGACCTTGCGCGTATAGACCGGATAGTCGGCGAGGCCGCGTTCCTGGGCCAGTTTGATCTCGGTATCCCAGTAGGCGCCCTTGACCAGGCGCA
The DNA here is from genome assembly GCA_964500425.1 of uncultured Rhodocyclaceae bacterium. Taxonomy (GTDB): domain Bacteria; phylum Pseudomonadota; class Gammaproteobacteria; order Burkholderiales; family Rhodocyclaceae; genus Sterolibacterium. The sequence continues at coordinate 11,954 of CAZCPD010000051.1, read as the reverse complement.
CCGGCAGGCGGCGGCCGGCGCTGTGCGCGACTTCGGCGAGCCAGTCGATCACCGCCGGCGCCCGCTTCTGGTAGGCCTGCACGGCGAGGCCGAGCCCCTGCCAGCCGGACAGCGCGGGGTCGACGGCGAGGGCGGCGAAGATATCGAGCGAGAGTTCGAGGCGGTCGCTTTCCTCGGCGTCGATGGTCAGACCGATGTCATGCCGACGCGCCTGCTCGGCGAGCTGGCGGACGGCGGGCAGCAGCTCGGTCATGACGCGGGCCCGCTGGGCGGTTTCGTAGCGCGGATGCAGGGCGGAGAGTTTGATCGATATGCTCGGCGCGGCAGCCAGTTCGCCGCGTGGTTCGGCGCGGGCGGCGCCGATGGCGTCGATGGCGCACCGGTAGGCAGCGTGGTAGCGCTCGGCGTCGGCCATGCTCAGGGCGGCTTCGCCGAGCATGTCATAGGAATGACGGTAGCCGCGCTGCTCCGCCGGTCGGGCGTTGGCCAGCGCTTCGCCGATGCTGCGGCCCATGATGAATTGCTCGCCGAGCAGGCGCATGGCGGCGCGCATGCCCTGGCGGATCAGCGGTTCGCCGGCGCGCGCCAGCAGGCGCTTGCCGGCGCCGGCGAGGGTTTCCTCGGCGTTATCGAAATTGACGATGCGCCCGGTCAGCATCAGCGCCCAGTTGGAGGCATTCACGAACAGGCTGTCGGAGCGCGCTACGTGCCGCGCCCAGTCGGCGGCGCCGATCTTGTCCTGGATCAGTCTATCCACCGTCGCCGCATCGGGAATTCGCAGCAGCGCCTCGGCCATGCACATCAGCACCACGCCTTCGTGCGAAGAAAGATCGTATTCGTGGAGGAAGGCGTCGAGGCCGCCGCGCTCGCGGTGGATCGCGCGGATCGTCGTCATCAGTTCGCTCGCCTGGGCGACGACCCGGGCGCGTCCCTCTTCGGAAAGACGGGCCAGCGGCAGCAATGGAGCCAGGGCGGTGACCTCGTCGCAGCGGTGGCGTGCGCGGATGTCATCACGCAACGACGGAGGGGTTGTTGAAGTGGTTGTCATCTTGGCATCCTCGCTACAGAATACAGGCGATTCCCAGCCACACGGTTCAATGCTAATCCGACTTCATTCAATATCGTGAACTTTTCTTCGTCTGGGTATTCCCCTGCGCCTGATCGATCCGGCAAGTTCGCCAGAACCGCCCGGCAGGCGGCGCGTCGCTTGTTGCGCTTGCTGCCGTGGCTGGTGCTGATCGGCGGGTTGCTGCTGACGCGGGGGCTCTGGTTGCACGAGCAGCAACACAGCCTGGAACGACTGGAGAGCGATTTCGATTTCCGGGTCAGTGAAAGCGCTGCCTTCATCGAGCGGCGCATGCGGACTCACGAGCAGATGTTGCGCGCCTTTCAGGGTCTGTTCGGCGTGCATCAGCAGGTCAGCGAGCAGGAGTTTCTCCGCTATGTCGAAGCGCTGGGTTTGAAGGAGCGTTATCCGGGGATACGCAGCGTTTCGTTTTCCAAATACGTGCCGGCCGAGGCGAAGCGCAGGGTCGAGACGACGCACGCTTTTTCGATTCGGCCCGATGGTGAGCGCGAGGCGTATGCGCCTATCGTTCATTCCGTGCCCATCGCCGCGCCGTCACCAGAGCCGCGGGGGAGCGACAGCTATGCTGCCGCACATAGCCGGGCCGCGCTGGAGCGGGCGCGTGACAGCGGCAGGGAATCCTTTTCCGAAAAGGCGACGTTCGCTACTGGCGCCGGTTTCCTGATCCATACGGCGGTTTATCGCGGCGGCATTCCGCCGGAGACCGAAGCGGAGCGGCGCGCTAAATTGATCGGCTGGGTCAGCTTGTCATTCGACATGCAGCGCCTGATGGAAAACGTCCTCGGCAAACCGTTCGCCGATCTCGACATCGAAGTCTACGACGGTGGCCCGGCGGCGATCTCCGCGGACACGCAGCTTTACGATTCGGCAAACGGGCATCGCCCCGGAAGTCGCGCCGCTCTGCTGCATGCCTCGCGGCGACTCGAGTTTGACGGTCGTCCGTGGACAGTGACGGTTGCATCGTTGCCGGAATTCGAGGCCCGTTTCGAAGCGACGAAGCAGCGCGCCATCGCCATAGGCGGCACGCTCGGCAGTCTGTTGCTGGCGTCGATCGTCTGGCTGCTGTTGCATGGACGTGATCTTGCCGAGGAACAGGTGAGTCGCATCACGCGTCAGCTTGAGCAGAATGAAAGACGCTATCGCCTGATGTTCGAGGACAATGCCTCGATGTCCTACCTGGTCGACCTGGAAACGGGGCGTTTCGTGGATGTGAATCCGGCAGCCGCCGCGTTCTGGGGGTATACCCGCGAGGAACTGCTGGGCATGACGATCTTCGAAATCAATGCCGAGCCGCGCGAGCGGGTCGCCGTGGCGCTGAAACGTTTCAGCGCCACCGGGCAGGCGATCCATCGTGAGACCGTCCATCGCCTGAAGAGCGGCGAGCTGCGCGATATCGAGGTGTTCATCGGTCTGCTCGACTACGAGGGCGTGCCGGTCTGTCATGTGACCTTCCACGATATCGGCAGGCGCCGCAAGATCGAGATCGACCAGATTCGCGCGCTGACCGACGGTTATCCGGTGGCTGTCGTCATGATCGACTCGAATGGTTTCATCCTGATGGCCAATCCGGCGGTGGAGAAAACCTTCCGCTACCGGCGCGAGGATCTTGTCGGTCAGTATGTCGGTCGTCTGGCGCCCGAATCGGTGCGAGCGAGGTACGGAGCCAGACTGACCGAATACATGCGCGATCCGCAGCCGCTGGAGGTGGCGGAGCAGCCCGGTCTGGTCGCCGTGCGTCGCGATGGCGAGGAGTTTCCCGTCGAGCTGCGCCTGGCGCCCTTCAGGATGGGCGGGCGCAGTGTGATCATCCTCTCGATCTACGACGTCTCGGCGCGCAAGCAGGCGGAACTGGCGCTGCGCAAGCTGGAGCGCGCCGTCGAGCAGACCTCGGTTTCGATCGTCATCACCAATGCCAAGGGCCTTATCGAATACGTGAATCCGGTGTTCTCGGAGATCACCGGCTATACGCGCGAGGAGGCGATCGGGCAGAATCCGCGAATTCTGCAGTCCGGCGAAACCCAGCTCGAAATCTATCAGACGCTCTGGCAGACGATCAGTAATGGGGGGGTGTGGAAGGGTGAGTTGCGCAACCGCCGGAAGAGCGGCGAGCTGTTCTGGGAGGAGGTGTCGATCTCGCCGGTGTTCAATGATGCAGGGGGAATCACCAACTACATCTCCGTCAAGGAGGACATTACCGAACGCAAGCGCATCGAGGCCGACCTCAAGCAGGCCAAGGAGGCGGCCGAAGCCGCAAGTCGAACGAAGAGCGACTTCCTGGCGATGATCAGCCACGAAATCCGCACGCCGATGAATGGCGTGATCGGCCTGTCGGCCCTGTTGCAGGAAACACCTCTCGACCCCGAGCAGCAGAAGTACGCGGCGACCCTCAAGCAAAGCGCCGAGTCGCTGCTGTACTTCATCAACGATATTCTCGATTTTTCGAAGATCGAGGCCGGCAAGCTGGAGGTCGAGGTCATCGATTTCGATCTGCGCGCCCTGCTCGATCATCTCCACGACATGCTGGCCTTCCGCGCGCGGGAGAAGAAGCTCCAGTTCTCGATGTCGATCGACCCGAAAAGTCCGTCGATGCTGCGCGGCGATCCGGGGCGGCTGCGCCAGGTGCTGCTGAATCTGCTCAGCAATGCGCTCAAATCCACCGAGCATGGCGAGGTCGCCCTGCATGTTCAACTGATCGACAGCGAGGCGGATGAGTGTCGCCTGCATTTCGAGGCGCGCGATACCGGCATCGGCATTCCCGCCGACAAGCTGTCATCCCTGTTCACACCGTTTACCCAGGTCGATAGTTCGACGACGCGCCGCTATGGCGGCACGGGACTGGGTCTGGCAATCAGCAAGCAGCTGGTTGAACTGATGGGGGGCAGGATAGGCGTGATCTCGCCGTCGCCGGCTTGTCTCGCGCGCGGCGCAGGCGATACTGCCAGCGGTTCGGTGTTCTGGTTCGACATGGCCTTCGATCGCCAGGAAATGTTCGATCAGGCGCCGCTCAATCCGTTGGGCAATCTGGAGGGCAAGCGGGTTCTGGTTCAGAGCGCCAGCGCGACGCCGCGCACGGTGCTCGATCTGCTGCTCGGTGAATGGCAATGTACCGCGCATTTCACTGCCGGCGACGAAGAGGCGCTGGCTCTGGCGCGGGCGTTGCTGGAGGCCGGGCATCCCATTGACGCTGCGATCATCGACCCGCAGGGTAGCGACAGCGATGGTCTCGAATTCGCCCGAAAGATACGTGGCGATGCCAGGTTGGGAAATACGCCCCTGCTGATGTTGACTTCGACGCCGCAGCGCGGTGATGCGAGGCGGATGAAGGCGGCAGGTTTCAATGCCTACCTGCCGAAACCGGTGAATGCCGCGACGCTGTTCAATTGTCTGCGGCGGGTCATCGCCGATGCCGAGCATGTGCTCGATCCTGACTGGCCATTGATTACCCAGCATACGCTCGCCGAGTCCGAGCGGTATGCCAGAATCCTGTTGCTTGCCGCGCACCCGGATTGCCCGGACTGCGTGCAACTGGCGCGCGAACTACGCGACAGGCTCGGTCATCGTGTCGAAATTGTCGCGGATGCGCGCCTGGCGCTGAATGAACCGGGGCGTCAGTGTCTGCCGTGTCTGCCGGATCTGCCTGATCTGCCGGGGCTGGCGAAATTCGCGCCGGCGCGCTTCGATCTGGTCTTGCTCGACGGCCGCATGCCGGCGGAGCGGTTGTTCGCCATGGCGGCCTGGATACGGGCCGGTGATCTTCCCGCTGTGCAACGCGGGGCTTCGCTCGTCAGTGTGTTTGGCGATACGTCGAACGATGGGCGTCGCCGCGCGCTGGCGGCTGGACTTGACGACGTGCTGCCCGGCCCGGTCGATGCCCTGCTGCTGGATCGCTGCATCGTCACGGCGTTGCGCACAAGCAAGGAGGGCTCCGCGCCAGGATCGGTCGGGCCGCATTTCTTCGCGGGGCGCAATCCTCGGCTGTTACTGGCCGAGGACAATGCGGTCAATCAGATGGTGGTGCTCGGCTTGCTCCACAAGCTCGGGGTCCATGACGTTGTCGTGGTCGGGAACGGCCTCGACGCCCTCGAAACGGTCAGTCGCGGCGATTTCGATCTGGTGCTGATGGATTGCCAGATGCCGGTCATGGATGGGTTCACGGCGACGCGGTCGCTGCGCGATCTGGGCTGCCAGGTACCGGTGATTGCGGTGACGGCGCACGCGATGACGGGGATACAGGATCGCTGCTTGGAGGCCGGCATGAGCGATTGCATCGCCAAGCCGATCGATTTCGCCGAGTTCGCCAATCTGCTGGCGCGCTGGTTGGGGGCGTTGCCGGTAACCGTTGAGGCTCTCACGCAGGGCGATAAAGCGGCGGATGCGGAACCGACTCATGCCTCCTTTGAACGAGGCCTGGCGCTGGAGCGTCTGCGTGGCGACACGGCGCTGCTGAATGAGCTGATCCGGGTGTTCATCGAAAACTGGCCAACCGCCAGGCATCGACTGGAGGCAGCGCTTGCCGCCGCCGACGTGACGGTGGCGACGCGTGAGTCGCATACGCTCAAGGGCTCCGCCATGACGGTCGGCGCCGGTCTCGCTGGCGCCGTCGCCTCCCAGATCAATGAGTTCGGCAAGCAGGGCAGGCTCGCCGACATGCAACGGCTGCTGCCCGATCTGATCCGTGAAGTCGAGTGTTTCATGACGGCGGCGAAGACACTAGAATCGGCATTTTGATTTACGCGCGTCGTTTGAATCTGGAAACCTGTATTGTTGTTCATTGGCGGCTTGCCTCCCGGAGGGAAAATGGAAAGTGGAGAAAATGGATTCATCATCTTCGCCGTCGATGACGATCCCGTCATCCAGACGCTGTTCAGGTCGATTCTTGGCAAGGACTACGCTCTGGAGATCTTTTCATGTTCGGAGGACTGCCTGAAGCGGCTGGAGGAAGTCACGCCGGACATGTTCCTGCTCGACATCGCCCTGCCAGGTGTCGACGGCTATGCGCTATGCCGCCGTATCCGTGAGGAGATGGCGACGCACGACGTGCCGGTGACCTTCATCTCGGGTCACGATAGCGAGGAGGATCGGCTGAACGGGTATGACGCGGGTGGCGACGATTTTGTCGTCAAGCCTTTCAATACTGACGAACTACTGCAGAAAGTGAAGGTTGCGCAGCGTCTGCGCAATGAGAAGCTGACGCTGCGCCAGCAGATCAGCGAATCGGAGATCCTGACTTCGCTGGTACTCTCCAACATGGACGAGTACGCAGTGGTGGTGCAGTTCATCCGCAAGTTGACCGATTGCATTCGTGGCGAAGAAGTCGCCGAGGCGGCGCTCAGCTGCCTGCGTGGGCTGCAGCTCAACGGGGTGGTGCAGATTCGTTTCGCCGACCGCCAATTCACCATGAGTCTGGAGGGCCGCGACCGGCCACTCGAGGTTTCGGTGATGGACAATGTCCGAAACATGGAGCGGATCTTCGAATTCAAGACCCGCGCGGTGTTCAATTTTCCGCGCATCTCGGTGATGGTGAACAACATGCCCGTGCACGATCCGGAGCTGTGCGGGCGGATTCGCGACCACCTGGCGATCGCGGCGGAAGTAGCCGATTCGAAGCTGGATGCGATTCAGACCAGCGATGCGAACCTGCGCAAGCAGGAGGGTATCTACGAGGTGCTCGAGCATATCCGCGAGATCATCCAGACGCTCAAGGATAATCAGCAGAAGGCGCGTTTCGAGGGCACCACGATCATCTACCGGATGCAGGAGGAGTTCGCCCGCGCCTTCGTCAGTCTGGGGTTGACCGAGGGGCAGGAAGAAACCATCGACCATCTCGTCAAACACAACATGGAAGACATGGTGAAGATTTACGAGCAGACCGACAACACCCAGGTCATGCTGAACGAGTTGGGGCAGACGCTGGAAAGACTGTCCTCCTGAGTCGAGACTCGAGGCTCGAGACTCGATCGTCGGGTGAAAAAAGCGCAGGCCGGGTAACCCCGGCCTGCGCTTTTTTTGGTGCGTGAGGCCTGGAGCTTACAGCGCCTTGGTCAGCTTGGCCAGGTAGTGCTGGATCTGCTTGGTGGCGTACATGCCGGAGAGGCCCGACTGGTGCGTGCCCATGCCGGCCGCGCCGGCATCGGCGCCGACTACGTAGAGGCCGCGGATCGGCAGTTCCGACTTCGGCTTGTCGATGCCGCACTGGCCGACGATCTGCGCCAGGCCGACGCACTCGCCGCCGCTGCCCTTGACCACGGCGTCACGCGTGAGGTCGGAGATTTCCTTCGGACCGGTGTATTCCTTGCGCTCGGTGGCTTCCCAGATGTCGGGGAAGACCTGCTGCATCTGCTCGTCCATCTTCTTCCACAGCGCCTCGATTTCCTTGGCATCCGGGTTGGCCGAGCAGACCGTGCCGGAGACCAGCACCTGCTTGCCTTCCGGCGCCGCCTCGGGGTCAATGAATTTGTGGTTGACCATGAACAGGATCACCTCGTCGGGGATCTTGCCGTCCTTCATTTCCTTGTAGCGCGCCAGGTCGTACCAGGAGTCGTCGGACCACATGACGTAGAGGCCGGTCTTCATCACGGGCTTGTTGAGGAAGTAGCGCACGCTGGTGAAGGCCCAGCCCGGCACCAGGCTCTTGACGTAGTTCACATAGGACTTGTCGAAGTGCTCCTCGCCGACCAGCTTGACGACGGTCGGCTGCAGGCCGGCGTTGGAGACGACGACCGGCGCGTGGAAGGCGCCCTTGGCGGTCTTCACGCCGGTGACGGCGCCGTCCTCGACGATGATCTTCTCGACGCGGCAGTTGTTGATCAGCGTGCCGCCGTTCTTCTTGAACTCGCGCACCATGACGTTGGTCAGCAGGGCGAAGCCGCCCTTGTACTGGCCGCCGCCGCCTTGCAGCATCATCTGCTGCATGATGAGGATCATTTCCGAAGCAGAGACCATGTCGATCGGCTCGGCCAGCGAGGCATTGGCCTGGAAGCCCAGGTAGCTATAGAGCGGCGCTGGTACATCGCGCGCGTCCAGCCACTCCTGCATGGTGACGCGGTCGAGCTTGGCCAGGTCTTCCGCCGTCAGGCTCAGCATCTCGCCGATCAGCATCATCGACTTTTCCTGCTCTTCGGGCGTGGCTTCCCAGGAATTGAAGAAGCCGGTCGCGTCGGTCAGGGCCTGCTTCTGCGAGGTGATCTTGTAGTCCTTCCAGCCCTTGCGGCGATAGGCCAGGGTGATCATTTCGCGCTGGTCGTCGATGTCGAGCGCCGGCTTGAAGTCCTCGGAGCAGCCGAGCTCGGCGAAGATGGTTTCGAAGGCGTTGCCGCGCGTCGGCACCTGGCCGTGCGGGAACAGGTCGTAGGCATAGCCGTCGGCATCGACGCTGTACATCTTGCCGCCGAGCACCTCGTTCTTCTCGATGACCAGCGTGCGCACGCCGCGCTTCTGCAGCAGCGTGGCGCAGGCCATGCCGCCGGGGCCGCTGCCGATGACGATGACGTCGAAAGTGTTTTCAGACATTGCGAGTCTCCTTGTGTCGTTATGGTGATGGGGATGATGCGGAAGGTGATCTATCGGGCCTTGCTGCCCTTGCGGGTCGGTGCTGCGTGTGTTGCGGGAACTGATTGATCGACGAACAGCCCGCCGATCAGGGTTTCGACGAAGGCGATCTGCCGCTCGACGCGCTTGTCGTCGAAGGCGTCGACGCCGAAGGTCTGCTTGAGCAGCGGCGCGATTGCGAAATGGCCGAACGACAGATGCCAGAACAGCTCGACGATCTGCGGATAGTCCTGCTTCTCGACCTGCGGCGCACGCATGCCGAGCTGGCGCGTGATCGCCTCGGCGAAAGGCTTCAGCCAGCGGTCGACGAGGCGCTGAAGGTGTCCGCCATCGGCGATGGCTTCGAGGTAGAGCAACTGGCTGACGTGGGGCCGCTGCTGCAACTGAGTGATGATGTGCTGCGCCGCATCGCGGATGTTCTCGGGCGAGTTGGCGCCTTCGGAAGTGCGCCGCACGGTATCGACGATGGGCTGGATGCCGCGCTCCAGCACCGCCTCGTAGAGCGCTTCCTTGTTCTTGTAGTAGTTGTACAGCGTCGCCTCATTGACCCTGGCGGCGGCGGCAATCTCGCGCACCCGCGTGCCGCGCAGACCGTGCCGGGCGAACAGCAGTTCGGCGGCATCGAGGATCTGGCCATCGGTGAATGCCGCGCGCTCGGCAAGCGCCGCAGCACGGGTCGGCGTGATGCGGCGGCGAGCGACGGTGGCGGTGGCAGGCATGTGGATGCGGTTCTAATCGAAGATAAGTGAATGTTTATCGGATTAAACATGTGTTTATTCTCGAAGTCAACCGGTGCTCGGGGAACTTCGCCTTCAACACCCAAGCTCCGGCATGACGCAGCGCCCGTTCGCTGAATGATCATGAATCCAAAGTGCCGACGCGGATGCGCTAAGAACACGTGCTCAGCCAACGTGACAGGGAGTAGCGCAAGCGCTGGGGCAAGCCACGGCGCCCGGTTCCTGAACCCGGCGTCCTGGCAAATCCCTTCCAACCCCCTTAACGGCGCCAGGGCGGCAGATCATCTTTCAGCCTCGTTGAGAAAGCCACTTCCGGCCGCACTATTTCACGCAACCGCCGGCCGAATCTGGCGTAGCATGTGTCCCGTGCGCAGCATAAGAATTCGGGCCGCGTCCGCTTTCCGCCACGAGCGGGAACGCCGGGCGGGATAGCCGGTCCAAGCAAACAGGATTTGCAGTGTCGCCGTGACGGTCAAGGGGGTTGCCATGGACACACGAGTCTCGCCGCAGCATCCGGTCGCGATCAACCAGGGGGCAGTGAAGTTGGCTCTGCGTCTGATCGGCGTCAGTAGCGGTTACGGTGTGCCGCCAGCATCGAGCACCGGCAGCGCGCAGGCGGCGCTGGCGCTGCGACTGGCCGACGTCGGGCGCGGCGTGCGGCGCAACCGGATCGACTGTACCTGGGACGCGCCGCTGGAGCTCGATCACGCCGGCGGCAGCGACGCCTGCGCATTCCGCGAAGCGTCGCTGCGGCAGATTTGCGCCGAACTGGAAGGGCGCATCCTCGCCGCGGTCGGACAAGGCTCCGTCAGCCTGCGCGTGCTTCCGGTGGTCCTCAGCGGCGATCATGCGATCGCGGAAGGCGCCTGGCGCGGCGTGGCGCAAGCCTGCGGTGCGATGCCCGGGCTGCTGTGGATCGATGCCCATCTCGATGCCCATACGGCGCTCAGCACGCCGAGCGGCAATCCGCATGGCATGCCGCTGGCCGCGTTGCTCGGCTGCATGCCGAATCCCTGGAACCAGGCCACGCCGGTGATCGATGCGCGGCGTACCTGCGTCTTCGGCGCGCGCAGCTTCGAGAGCGCCGAGGTGCATCTGCTCCAGGCGCACGGGGTGCGCATCTTCGGCATCGAGGAGATCCGTCGCCGCGGCCTGAAGGCGGCGTTCGCCGAGGCGCTGGCGCTGGTCAGCCGGAACGGTCAGCCGTTCGGCATTTCGCTCGATCTCGATGCGCTCGATCCCTACGTGGCGCATGGCGTCAATACGCCGGTGGCCGGCGGCCTCGACGCCTGCGCGCTGATCGACGAGTTGCGCAGTCTCGCCCATTGCCCGCAGTTCGCCGGCTTCGAAATCAGCGAGTACAACCCGCTCGCCGACGACGATCACAATACCGCGGAACTGGTGGCGCGCCTGCTCGAGTCGCTGACCATGCCGCCGGATGCGGCGCTCGCGGCGTTGGAGAGCGAGTTCGGCGCGCACAACTACTCATCGCTGCCGGCGGTGCTGACGCGTGGGCAGGGTGTTCATGTCTGGGACGGCGCCGGCAAGCGCTATCTCGACATGATGTCGGCGTATTCGGCGACCAGCTTCGGCCACGGGCATCCGCGCCTTGTCGGTGCGCTGACGGCGCAGGCGCAGCGCCTGGCGGTGACTTCTCGCGCCTACTTCAATGATCAGCTGCCGCTCCTGCTGGCGCGCCTTTCCGACATGTTCGGCTACGAGGCGGCGCTGCCGGTGAACACCGGTCTGGAGGCGGTCGAGACCGCGCTCAAGGCGGCGCGCAAGTGGGGCTATCAGGTCAAGGGCATACCGCCGGATCAGGCGCGGATCATCGCCTGCAATGGCAATTTCCATGGCCGCTCGATCGCCATCACCGGCATGTCCTCCGAGCCGCAGTATCGCGACGGCTTCGGCCCGTTTCCGCCCGGTTTCGAGCGGATTGCCTATGGCGATGCGGCGGCGCTCGAAGCGGCGATCGAGGCAAATGCTTCCAACGTGGCGGCCTTCCTGGTCGAACCCATCCAGGGCGAGGCGGGCATCGTCGTGCCGCCCGACGGCTATCTGCGCGCCTGCGCCGACATCTGCAAGCGCCACAACGTGCTGCTGATCTGCGACGAGGTGCAGACCGGCATGGCGCGCACCGGCAAGCTGCTGGCTTCGTGGCACGAGGGTATTCGTCCGGATGGCGTGATTCTCGGCAAGGCGCTCGGCGGCGGTCTGCTGCCGGTGTCGGCCTTCCTCGCCGACCGCCGCGTGATGGACGTGTTCCGTCCCGGCGATCATGGCAGCACGTTTGGCGGTAACGCGCTGGCTGCGGCGGTGGCCCTGGAAGCGCTCGATCTCGTTGAGGAGTTCGACCTCGCCGGGCGCGCCGCACGACTCGGCGCGCATCTGCTCGAGCGCTTGCGCGCCGCGCAACTGCCGGCAGTGCGCGACGTGCGCGGACGCGGGTTGCTGGTCGGTGTTGAGCTCGATCCGCAGCGCGCCGACGCTCACGCTGTCTGCCTGAAGCTGCTCGACGGCGGCCTGCTCAGCAAGGACACGCACGCCACGGTGATCCGCATCGCGCCGCCGCTGATCAT
>CAZCPD010000050.1:0-15977 GCA_964500425.1 uncultured Rhodocyclaceae bacterium | reverse complement strand
GCCTGCATGTAGCGGATCTGCACCGGGCTGGTGTGGGTGCGCAGCAGGACGCCGGGCGCGTTCTCGAGGTAGAAGGTGTCGTGCATCGAGCGCGCCGGATGGTTTTCGGGCGTGTTGAGCGAGGTGAAGTTGTACCAGTCTTCTTCGATCTCGGGGCCGTCGGCGACTTCAAAGCCGATCGAGCCGAACAACTGCTCGATGCGTTCCAGCGTGCGTATGGTCGGGTGCAGCCCGCCGCGACCATGACCGCGGCCAGGCAGGGTGACGTCGAGCGCTTCGGCGGCGAGCTGGCTTTCCAGCGCGGCGCGCTTGAGCGCGTCGCGGCGGACATTGAGGGCGTTCTCGATGGCATCCTTGGCGCGGTTGATGATGGCGCCGGCTGTGCGCCGTTCGTCCGGCGGCAGTTTGCCGAGAGTCTTCAGCTGTTCCGTAAGGATGCCGCTCTTGCCTAGATAGCGGGCCTTCGCCTGTTCGAGCTGGGCGGCGTCGACGATGCCGGCGAACTCCGTGGAAGCCTGTTCAATGAGTTGCTCGACGTTATGCATATGATCTTTCAAGAAAGGGCCGCCCCGGATGATCCAGCCCCTCGGGGGAGGGCAGAGGGCGGAGGGCGTAAACGCGGCTTGCCGCCGTTTCCTGAGGGCTCAACAAGCGAAAAAAGGAGGCCGAGCCTCCTTTTTCCGGAGCTGCTTCGATCAGGCTGCCAGCTTGGCCTTGGCCTGATTGGCGAGCGCGGCGAAGGCCGGCTTGTCGAACACTGCCAGATCGGCGAGAACCTTGCGATCGACTTCGATGGCGGCCTTCTTCAGACCGTTCATCAGCTTGCTGTAGTTCATGCCCAGTTCGCGGGCGCCGGCGTTGATACGGGCGATCCACAGGGCGCGGAACTGACGCTTGCGTTGACGACGGTCGCGGTAGGCATACTGCCCCGCCTTCATCACCGCTTCCTTGGCGATGCGATATACGTTCTTGCGACGGCCGCGATAGCCCTTGGCTGCGTCGAGAACCTTCTTGTGGCGCGCGCGCGCCGTTACACCACGTTTAACTCGGGACATTTCGTGTTCTCCTTACGCGTAGGGCATCATCGCCCGGACGGACTTCACGTCGGCCGCAACGACCGCCGTGATGCCGCGCAACTGGCGCTTGGACTTGGTGGTTTTCTTGGTGAGGATGTGGCGCTTGAACGCTGATCCGCGCTTGATGGAGCCGCCGGGGCGCACTTTGAAGCGCTTCTTGGCACTGCTCTTGGTTTTCATCTTCGGCATCGAAGAATCTCCTTTTTTAATATGGCACCGGGTGACCTTCTCCACGAAGGCGCTTGTATGACCCGCAGCCACTTGTTGCATCCGCCTCGTCGATAAGCCGACGCGACCGATGATTCGCTGAATTCGCGTTGCTACTGACTGCCTACTGCCTACTGCTTACTGCTCGCTTTCTTGATCGGCGCCAGCACCATGATCAGCTGACGGCCTTCCATCTTGGGGAACTGCTCGACCACGCCATACTCCTGCAAGTCGCCCTTGACGCGCTCCAGCAAGCGAATGCCGAATTCCTGGTGAGCCATTTCGCGACCGCGAAAACGCAGCGTCACTTTCGTCTTGTCGCCTTCCTGCAGGAACTTGATCAGGTTGCGCAGCTTGATCTTGTAATCGCCTTCATCGGTACCGGGGCGAAACTTGATTTCCTTGACCTGAATCTGCTTCTGCTTGAGCTTGGCGTCGTGCGCCCGCTTGGCTTCCTGGTACTTGAACTTGCCGAAGTCCATCAGGCGGCAAACCGGCGGTTGCGCCATGGGCGCAATTTCTACCAGATCGACACCGGTTTCCTCAGCCAAGTCCAGTGCGGCACGCAGCGAGACGATGCCGAGCTGCTCCGCTTCCAAGCCAACGAGGCGAATCTCGGGGGCGGTGATTTCGTTGTTGACGCGCTGCGTCTTATCCTGGGCGATGGTTCAATTCTCCAAATAAACAATAAAACAGGCCGCTGCGCGATGAACTAAACGCCATGAGCGCCACGTATGCTGCGTTCCTGCAGCAGGCGCTCGATCAACGCTTCGGGGGACATTTGCCCGAGGTCCTGATTGCCTCGGGCGCGCACTGCGACCATCCCAGCGGCCATTTCGTTGTCGCCAACGACAACCTGGTACGGCCGCTTCAACAAGCTATGTTCGCGTATTTTATAGCCAATCTTCTCGCCGCGCAAATCGGCTTCGACGCGCAGTCCTGCCGCGCGCAGTTTTTCTGCCACTTCGCCGGCATATTTGGCCTGGGCTTCGGAGATATTCATGACCACCACCTGCACTGGCGCCAGCCAGAGCGGGAAGACGCCGGCATGGTGCTCGATGAGGATGCCGATGAAGCGCTCCAGCGAACCGAGCACGGCGCGGTGCAGCATCACAGGAGTATGCCGGGCGTTGTCCTCGCCGACGTATTCGGCGCCGAGGCGCACGGGCATTGAGGGGTCGACCTGCACGGTGCCGCACTGCCAGGAGCGGCCCAGCGCGTCCTTGATGTGGAATTCGATCTTGGGGCCGTAGAAGGCTCCTTCGCCGGGCAATTCTTCCCATTCCAGGCCGCTGGCGCGCAAGGCGGAGCGCAGCGCATTCTCCGACCTGTCCCAGTCCTCGTCGGAGCCGACGCGGCTTTCGGGACGCAGCGCCAGCTTGACCGCCACCTCGGTAAAGCCGAAATCGGCGTACACCTTGCGCAACTGGGTGTTGAAGGCGGTGATCTCGGACTCGATCTGGTCTTCGGTACAGAAGATATGGCCGTCGTCCTGTGTGAAGCCGCGCTCCCGCATTACGGCATGCCAGGCGCCCGTGGGCTCGTTGCGATGGCTGGACCCGAATTCGCCGTAACGCAGCGGCAGCTCGCGATACGAGCGCAGGCCGTTGTTGAAGATCTGCACATGCCCCGGACAATTCATCGGCTTCACGGCGTAGTCGCGGTTTTCCGATTCGGTGACGAACATGTTGGCCTTGTAGTGACCCCAGTGTCCGGATTTTTCCCACAGGCTGCTGTCGAGAATCTGCGGGCAGCGCACTTCCTGATAGCCGTTGTCGCGATAGACCTGACGCATGTACTGCTCGATTTCCTGCCAGACGATCCAGCCGTGCGGGTGCCAGAACACCAGGCCGGGCGCCTCGTCCTGCAGGTGAAACAGGTCGAGCTGCTTGCCCAGCTTGCGGTGATCGCGCTTCTCGGCCTCTTCGAGCATATGCAGATAGGCGTCGAGCTCTTCCTTCTTTGACCAGGCGGTGCCGTAGATGCGCTGCAGTTGCTCATTCTTCTGATCGCCACGCCAGTAAGCGCCCGCCACCTTCATCAACTTGAAGACCTTGAGCTTGCCGGTCGACGGCACGTGCGGGCCGCGGCACAGGTCGATGAAATCGCCTTCGCGATAGAGGGAGACTTCCTGGTCGGCGGGAATCGCCTCGATCAGTTCGGCCTTGTAGTGCTCGCCGATGGACTTGAAGAATTCGACGGCCTTATCGCGCGACCACACCTCGCGCATGACGGGGAAGTCCTTCTTGGCGAGCTGCGCCATGCGCTGCTCGATCTGCTGCAGGTCTTCCGGCGTGAACGGACGCTTGTAGGCGAAATCGTAGTAGAAGCCATTTTCGATGGTCGGCCCGATGGTCACCTGGGCGTCGGGAAACAGCTCCTTGACCGCGTAGGCCAGCAGGTGGGCGGTCGAGTGGCGGATCACGTCGATGCCTTCGGCATCCTTGTCGGTAATGATGGCGAGCGCGGCGTCCCGCTCGATGCGGTGGCTCGTATCGACCAGCTTGCCATCGACGCGACCGGCCAGCGCCGCCTTGGCGAGGCCCGCGCCGATCGAGGCGGCAACTTCCGCGACCGTCACCGGCTGCGGAAATTCGCGTTTGGAGCCATCGGGCAGGGTAATCACCGGCATGATCGTGCAGTTCCTATACTAAGGGCGGGAAAGTGCTGAAAATGAACCCGAAAGTATAGCAGACGAAGCATGCCCGATAAACGGCGGCGCGACCGCATGGATTAAAATGCGGACATTCCCCGGGGAACTTCGCGATGGCCTGGTATCTCTATCTGATTGAGTGTGAGGGTGGCAGCATTTATACTGGCGTCACTATCGATGTGGCAGCGCGTTACGCTGTGCATGTCAGCGGCAAGGGCGCTCGGTATACCCGCTCGCATCGACCGCTGCGGCTGCTGATGAGCATTGAATTCGCCGACAAGTCGTCGGCGCTGAAGGCTGAATACCGGGTGAAATGCCTGTCGGCGAGCGAAAAGCGCGCTTTCTGCAGGCAGCACGGTACCTGTTAAAGGAAACGGATATGAGCAGCGACGACCAGCAAGGCGGATCGACCCCCACCCCACCCCCCAACAAATCCCCCACCAACCCGGCGGCGCGGTTGCGCGAGTTGCTATCGATTCCCGAACGGCTGCGCACGGATGCACAGTGGGATGAGATCATCGACATCGAGATCAGCATGGGGCCGCGCAAGCCTTCCGGCAACGCCAAGTCGCAAAATCCTCAGCAGCAGTTCCGTCAGAACGAAAACCGCGGCGGCCATGACAAGAAGCCGGGCGGCAGCGGCGGTGGTGGCGGTGGTGGCGGTGGCGGTGGCGGCAACAAGCACATGCGCAAGCGCCGCCCGGGTGGTGGTGGCGGCAATCAGGGCGGCGGCCAGGGCAACCAGCAGGGCGGTTGAACCGCGTCCCCTCCCCCGCTATTCCCCTATTGCGCCAGGCATAGCGCCAGCGCATCGCGCCAGTGGGGCAAGGCGATGCCCGCGTCGTCAGCGAGTTTGGCGCAGGTAAGACGCGAGTTGTACGGACGCTTCGCCGGCAGCGGATACTCGGTGGCCGGGATGCCGACGAGTTTGGGGTTGCGCGTGCGCTGATCCCGCGTCAACTCGAGTATCGCCTCCGTGAATCCATGCCATGAGGTTTCGCCGCCGCTGGTGAGGTGATACAGCCCTTCGCACGACGTCTGCCGCACCAGGGCCAGTGCGGTAGCTTCGGCGATCAGGCGACTCCAGGTCGGGGCGCCGATCTGATCGGCCACAATGCGCAGTTCATCGCGTTCCTGCGCCAGACGCAGGATCGTGCGCAGGAAGTTCTTGCCCCTCAATCCATACACCCAACTGGTGCGCAGGATCAGGTAGCGGCCGCCGACCGCCTGGATCGCCTGCTCGCCGGCGAGCTTGCCACGGCCATAGGCGTTCAACGGGCTGGTGGTCGATGTCTCGGTGAACGGCGCCGTGCCGCTGCCATCGAAAACATAGTCGGTCGAATAATGCACCAGCAGCGCGCCGGTCTTCCTGGCTTCCTCGGCCATGATGCCAGGCGCCTGGCCATTGACCGCATCGGCAAGCGCGCTCTCGCTCTCGGCCTGATCGACCGCGGTGTAAGCGGCCGCGTTGACGATGATGTCGGCCTTGGCGGAGCGCAGTGCAGCGCGGAGCGCATCGGCATCGGCCAGATCGAGCGCCTTGCGATCGAGTGCGACGATCTCGCCGAGCGGCGCCAGGGTGCGCTGCAACTCCCAGCCGACCTGGCCGTCCCTGCCGGTAATCAGTATCTTCTTCATGCGTAGGTCTCGGCCTGATCGAGCGGCTTGCCAGCCTGATCCTTGGCGGCCAGCACCGGGGCAGCGCTGAGCGGCCACGGAATGTTCAGCGCGGCATCGTTCCAGAGCAACGAACGCTCGTGTTCGGGATACCAGTAGTCGGTGGTCTTGTAGAGGAACTCGGCGAATTCCGAGACGACGCAGAAGCCATGCGCGAAACCGGGTGGCACCCACATCATGCGTTTGTTCTCGGCGGAGAGCGTCTGCCCTGTCCATTGACCGAAGGTCGGCGACGAACGGCGCATGTCGACAGCGACGTCATACACCTCGCCAGCGACGACGCGTACCAGCTTGCCCTGCGGATTGACGATCTGATAATGGAGGCCGCGCAGGACATTGCGCGCCGAGCGCGAGTGGTTGTCCTGAACGAAATCGACGTCGAGGCCGAGCTCGGCAAGCGTCCTCCGGTTGTAGCTTTCGAAGAAGAAGCCTCGTGCATCGCCGAACACCTTGGGTTCGATGAGCAGGACTTCGGGCAGGTTCGTTGGGATGATCTTCATGGGTGGAGCGTGAGACGGACGGAGGGAGATGAGAGGTGTGGCTACCAGATCTTGTTCTTGAGAAGATCGAGCAGGTACTGGCCATAGCCGTTCTTCGCCAGCGGCCGGGCGATCACCTCAAGTTGCGCCGCATCGATCCAGCCGGCGCGCCAGGCGATTTCCTCGGGACAGGCGACCTTGAGGCCCTGCCGCTTCTCGAGCGTGCCGATGAACTGCGAGGCTTCGAGCAGCGATTCATGCGTCCCCGTGTCGAGCCAGGCCATGCCGCGCCCCATGATCTCGACATGCAGGCGCTGCTGTTCGAGGTAGCAGCGATTGACGTCGGTGATTTCCAGTTCGCCACGCGCCGATGGTTTCATCCCGGCGGCGATGTCGAGAACGCTGTTATCGTAAAAATACAGGCCGGTGACCGCATAGCGTGACTTTGGCTGCGTCGGCTTTTCCTCGATGCTGATGGCCTTGCCGGCGCCGTCGAACTCGACTACGCCGTAGCGCTCGGGATCGTGCACCGCGTAGGCGAACACCGTCGCGCCATGCTCCGAGGCATTGGCGCGCTTGAGCTGCGACGCCAGATCGTGGCCATAGAAGATGTTGTCGCCGAGCACCAGCGCGGTCGGCGCATTGCCGACAAAGTCGCGGCCGATGATGAAAGCCTGAGCCAGTCCGTCCGGCGAAGGCTGCACGGCGTATTGCAGGTTGATCCCCCACTGGCTGCCGTCGCCGAGCAGCTGTTCGAAGCGCGGCGTGTCCTGCGGCGTCGAGATCAGCAGGATGTCGCGTATGCCCGCCAGCATCAACGTCGTCAGCGGGTAGTAGATCATCGGCTTGTCGTAGATCGGCAGCAGCTGCTTGGACACTGCGAGCGTCACCGGGTGCAGGCGGGTGCCGGCGCCGCCGGCGAGGATGATGGCTTTGCGTGAGGACATGGAGAATCGAAAATGGTGAGTCGATAAAAAGTCAGCGCTGAGTGTAGTTCTTTTCGAGCCAGTGGCGGTATTCGCCGCTGACAACGTGGTCGATCCAGCCGTTGTTGGCAAGGTACCACTCGACGGTTTTGCGCAGGCCGCTGGTGAAGTTCTCGCGCGGCGTCCAGCCGAGTTCGCGCTGAATTTTGGCGGCATCGATGGCATAGCGATGGTCGTGCCCCGGACGATCGGCGACGAAGGTCTTCTGCTCGCGATAAGGCTGGCCGTCGTTGCGTGGCCGCAGCTCGTCGAGCAGGGCGCAGAGCGTGTCGATCACTTCGAGGTTGGTCTTCTCGTTATGACCGCCGATGTTGTAGGTCTCTCCCGGCGCCCCGCGTTCGAAGACGAGGCGCAGGGCGCGTGCATGATCGTCGACGTAGAGCCAGTCGCGCACGTTGTCGCCCTTGCCGTAGATTGGCAGCGGCTTGCCGGCCAGTGCGTTGAGGATCACCACCGGAATCAGTTTTTCAGGGAACTGATAGGGTCCGTAGTTGTTCGAGCAGTTGGTCACCAAAGTCGGCAGACCATATGTGCGCTGCCAGGCGCGCACCAGATGGTCGGACGAGGCCTTCGAAGCCGAATAGGGCGAGCTCGGATCGTAGGGCGTGGTTTCGGTGAACAGCCCCTCGGCGCCCAGGCTGCCATAAACCTCGTCGGTCGACACGTGATGGAAGCGGAAGGCCGCCTTGCCGGCGCCGTCCAGCGTCATCCAGAAGGCGCGCGCCGCTTCGAGCAGGGTATAGGTCCCGACAATGTTGGTGGCGATGAAATCGGCCGGACCATGTATCGAACGGTCGACATGCGATTCAGCGGCGAGGTGTATCACCCCCGCCGGACGATGTTCGGTAAACAGGCGGTCGAGCGCGCCACGGTCGCCAATGTCGGTCTGCGAAAACACATGACGCGGCTCGCCGGCCAGCATCGCCAGCGATTCGAGATTGCCGGCATAAGTCAGCTTGTCGATATTGACGATGCGCCAATCGCTTTCCGCGATCAGCAGACGCACCAGCGCCGAGCCGATGAAGCCGGCGCCGCCGGTGACGAAGACGCAGCGTGAGGATTGCGATTGCGCGTTCATGCCGCCACCACGCGATTCTTGCCGGCGCGCTTGGCCAGGTACATCGCCTGGTCGGCCCGCGTCAGGGCTTCGAGGGACTGTTCGTTGACGCCGAGTTCGGCTACACCGGCGCTGAAGGTGATCAATAGCTTTTCGTTGTTGTGCATGAAGAATTTCCGTGTCAGCTCACGCTGCAGACGCATTACCGCGGTAACGGACTCGTCGAGCGGAGTATCGGGCAGCAGCAGGACGAACTCCTCGCCGCCATAGCGCGCCAGGGTATCCTGGGGACGTATTGTCTCACGTATGACGTTGGCGAGGTGTACAAGGGCCGCATCGCCGGCCTGGTGGCCGAGCGTGTCATTGAGTTTCTTGAAATTATCGATATCGAGCATGGCCACGCACAGCGTGCTCTGATGACGCAGGAAACGCGCGATTTCGCGCTCCAGCGCCTCCTCCATCCCCTTGCGGTTGAGCGCCCCGGTGAGCGGATCCTGGCGCACCATGTCGCTGGCCTGGGCCAGTTCATCCTGCAGGCGCCGAACCTCATTTTCCGCGTCCTCGACGCGACGACGCATCTCATGAAACTCGTCGCGCGAGCGCTGGGCATTGAGCTGCATCGTGCGGGTGGCGGCCATCACCTCGCCGAGCACTTCGGATATCTGGCCGATGTCGCCGGCCTGACCGATCTTCTGTGCGCAGAGCTCGATCTTGGTGTGAAACACACCAGTCGTCTCGGTCATGTCGGCCAGGCGATCAACGAAGGTCACCAACATGCTTTTCAAACGGTCCTGGGCCTCGTTGAGCTGCTTCTTCAACATGCCCTGCTTGAAGATGACATCCTTCATGCGCCGCTCGACATCGTCCAGCTGACGCAAGGTGAGCGGCTTGTTGATGAGATCGAGCAGGATCTTGACCTGGCCGTGCAGCAGGCGGTCATCGATCACGACCTCGCTGATGTTCTCGATGATCAGCCGCAGCAGGTGCAGCAGCGCGGTGCGCAGCTCGGCCTGATCCTCGGCAAGGAATTGCAGGCGATAGCTGAACTTCTTCAGACGGGCAGTAAAGCTGGCGACCTCATCGACCCGCTGAATGGCGCGTATGGCGCCAGCCAGTTGGGTGGCCTCGCCGGCGAGCTCCGGCGAGTCGATCAGCAGGGAGCCGATGCTGTTGTCCAGCAGCAATGCGATCCATTCCTGAAGCTCGAAGTTGAGCGCGGCGGCTTTCGCACCGAGCGCGCCGGCGCCGCCGGGCTTGGCGGCGGCGGCCTTCGCCTCACGTGCGCCGGGTTGCACACCCTCCGGAACAGCGTCAACAAGCTCCATATCGGCCGCGGCATCGTCACCCTGCGCCCATGAGCGCAACAGCGATTGCAGGCGCGTATACAGCAGCTCGGACGTCGCAGTGCTCTGCAACAGGCGTTCGATGGTCTCGCGCTTCTTGGCGGGCGTCAGCTGGGCATGGCTGCGTTCGAGCTGGACGATCAGGTCGCGGATCAATCCGGACCACTGCGGCTGCTCGACTGCCGTCGCGCTGGCGAAAGATTGCAGCGCCTCCTTCAGCCCATTCCAGCTCTTTTCCGCAACGGCCGCCTCGATCTGGCGTGAAAGGCGCACCTGTTCTGCCGTGCCACGCGGCAGCGAAGTTGCGATGCTCTTCAGCATTCTTTCAGGGAAGACGTCGACGGCCGTTGTGCCGGCAATTTCGTTGTACAACGCGGTGTAGTTGTCCGGCGTCGGCAACTGACGGCGCATGGCCAGCTGGCGCAGCACTTCGCGGGCGATCTCGGATGGCTGGGTCGGATTGCTCATGGTTGATCCATTCTTCTTCCAGACAACACGGTGGGACAGTATGGCTAGCGGCTATTCGACGAGCCCATGCTTCAGACCATAGTGGATCAGTTCGGCATTGCTCTCCAGCTTCATCTTGTCGAGCATGCGTTTGCGATACTCGCTGACCGTCTTGACGCTGATGTTAAGCTCCTCGGCGATCTGCGTCAGCGGCCGCCCGGCAGCGATCAGACAAAGAATCTGGTACTCGCGGTCGGAAAGTGTTTCGTGCGGCGGTCGGTCGTTGTTTTCCGCGATCACGTCGGCGAGCTTCATCGCCAGCGACGGACTGACGTATTTGTGGCCGCTCGCCACCTGGCGGATGGCGGTCACCAGCTGTTCAGGCGCGCTCTGCTTGGTCAGATAGCCCGAAGCGCCGGACTTCAGCGCACGCACCGCGTACTGCTCCTCCGGATGCATGCTGAGGATCAGCACCGGCAGGCGCGGAAACTCCTTCTTCAGCATCTTCAGCGTATCGATGCCATTCCGATTCGGCATCGATACGTCGAGCAACACCACGTCCCACGGCTGCTCCCGGGCGAGATGCATCGCATCGACGCCGTCGCTGGCCTCGCCGGCCACCAGCAGGTCGTCGGTCTCGGAAAGGATCTGCCGCAGACCCTGGCGCACGATGGCGTGGTCGTCGGCGATCAGGACGCGGATCTTGTTGTCATTGCTCATGGATCATCGGACTGCTCAAAACAGGTTACGCTGCGGCGACTCTTCCGCCTGCGCGGCTGCCTCGACGCGACGCGCTGCGGGCACGCTCAGGATGATGTGACTACCGCCCTGCTCGGCCACGCCGATGCTGAATTCGCCATTCAGGCTGCTGACCCGCTCGCGGATGCCGCGCAGCCCGAAGGATTTCGGCTTGTTCATGTCGGCCTCGGAAATACCACGGCCATTATCGCGGATTTCCAGGACGATGTAGCCTCTTTCGCGGCGCAGGCGCACGACGACCAGTGAGGCATGGGCATGCTTGGCGACATTGGTGAGCGCCTCCTGAAGAATGCGGAACAACGCCAGCGAGGTGTGCTGATCGAGTTCCGTCCCCTCCTCGTCGCACTGGACCCTGCAGGCGATGCCGGTGCGCTGGCTGAAGTCCTCCGCCTGGCATTCGACCGCTGCGGAAAGGCCGAACTCCTTGAGGATGCCGGGCCGCAACTCGCGCGCCACGCGGCTCACGGTGCTCATCGCCCGATCCAGCATTTCCTCGATGGCGCGCGCCTTCTCGTGCAAACCCGAGGGCTGGCCGGGCAACTTGGCGCTGAGCAGCGCCGTCTCGATCTTGATGGCGACCAGCGTGCTGCCAAGCTCGTCATGGATGTCGCGAGCGATGCGCTCACGCTCCTCCTCCTTGGCGCCTTCGAGGTGATAGGAGAGCTCCGACAGCTGCTCGCGCGAGCGGCGCAGCTTGGCCTCGGCCTCCTTGCTGCGTGAAATATCGGTGGCGATGCCCTGCCACTGAATCCCGCCATTCTCGATGCGCTGCGGCGTCGAGCGCAGATTGATCCATTTGACCTGACCCTTCTTGCGTATCCGGCCTTCCCAGTTAAGGGTACTGAAAATCGCCGCCGACTCCTCCAGAGCGCGATCAAGCGTAGCGCGATCGGCGACATCGACCGCCTCCATGAAGCGGCGTGGCGCCGTCAGCAATTCGTGCGGTTTGAGACCGATCAGCTTGTCGCAACCCTCGCTGACATAGGCGAAGCGCAGCCCGCTGCCCGGATCGTATTGCAACTGGAACACCATCCCCGGCAAGTTCGCGGCCAGCGCGCGAAACCGCGCCTCGCTCTCGCGCAGCATTTCCAGCGCGGCGCGGTGATCCGCCCGATGCCGCGCATAGCGCACCTCGCGCTCGATGGCCGGCAGCAGTCGTTCGAGGTTGTCGCGCGCAAAACACTCATGCGCCCCCCCATGCATGACGCGCGCCACGGCCTTATCGTCGAGATCGTCGGCGATGACGATAAAGGGCAGATCGAAGCCCAACTCCTGCATGACCTTGAACGCCGTCAGCGCCGTCAGTCCCGGCTGGCGCAGCTTGCAGAGAATCGCATCCCAGGCCTGCGCCTGCAACGCGGCGCGCAGCGCGGCGGCATTTGCCACGCGGGCCGATTGCGGCTGGCAACCCGCTGCGCACAAAGCGCCCAGCAGCGCAACGGCGTCGCTCTCGACGGCATCGACCAGCAGCAGGCGCAGCGGCGTTTCCGGGATTTTCGCGGTGGGAACCATGGAACTCAACGTTGACGGGCGACAATAAGCCTTAGCCGTTGAAGTGTAGCGGAAACGGGGAGCCCACGGCTATAATTGCGCCCTTCGGCAACGCGCCGAAGCTTGTCACAAGGGCCGGCGTAGCTCAGTTGGTAGAGCAGCGCACTTGTAATGCGAAGGTCGGGAGTTCGATTCTTCTCGCCGGCACCAGATTTCATGATCCCTCCGCTCGCGCGAATCCGTGCGCGAGCGCCCCCTGCCCTTCGCACGTCCTGGCGCCGCGTTTGCTCCCAGCATCATCCGACATCAAGCATTCATGCGGCTTGTGGGCCATTATCGGCAGGCGAGCCAGCAAACATGCGCTTTTCAACGCTCCGCTCTGCCAGAGCGGGCATTCCGTCCTTGCCTTGACGGCTAGACCGACCGGTCTATATACTTTCCGTCATGAGTGAATTTTCCGAACCGAACACCCGCGAACGACTGATTGCGGCGATGTCCGATGCCTTGCAGTGCCGCGGTTTTCATGGCGTCGGCGTGAACGAAGTGCTGGCGCAGGCCGGTGCGCCCAAGGGTGTCCTGTACCACCACTTTCCCGGCGGCAAGACGGAACTGGCGGTGGTCGCCATCGAGACCGCGGTGGCGCGCATCCAGGCCTCGTTCCACCAGCTCTACGCCGACAAGGGTGATGCGCTGCAGGTGTTGCGCGCCTGGCTCGGCTATGCGCAGAAACAACTGGAGCAGAGCGGCTTCGAGCGCGGATGCCCCCTCGCCGCCGTGGCGCTCGAGTCGACCGCCGACGATGCGCGCCTGCGCGAAGCGCTCGCGCTGGGCTTCGCCGCGATCCGCGCGCAGCTTGCCGACATGCTGAACGGTTCCGGGCTGCCTCCGGCACGCGCCCGGCAACTGGCGCTGCTGATCATCGCCGCCTACGAGGGCGCGCTGATGCAGGCGCGTGTCGCCGGCAGCGTCAAGCCGCTGAAGGAAATCGGCGAAACGCTGCTGACGCTGGTGGAGCATGAGCATGTCAGCGGGAGCAGCCAGGCATGAGTGGCGCGGTATCCGAGCCGCTGACCCTGACGGCCGGCGACAGTTGCGAGCTGGCGGCAACCCTCTATCCCGCACGCGTTAATGAAATCGGTCGCCTGATCGTCGCCGGCGCCACCGCCACCCCGCAAGGCTATTACCGGCGCTTTGCCGAACACGCCGCAAGTCGTGGCTTCACGGTCCTGACCTTCGACTACCGCGGCATCGGTCGTTCGCGTCCCGCCGAGCTGAAGGGCTACGCCGCCAGCATGCTCGACTGGGCGCGTCTCGACCTGGCCGCGGCGGTCGAGCACCTGGCAAGGAATGCGAGGAAAGGAGTGGATGGCGATACCCTGCCGCTATTCCTGGTCGGCCATTCTTTCGGCGGCCACGCCCTCGGCCTGTTGCCGAACCATGCGCGCATCGCCCGTTGCTATACCTTCGCGTCCGGCGCCGGCTGGCACGGCTGGATGCCCCGCCCGGAGCGCTGGCGCGTGCGCCTCGCCTGGTCAGTCGTGCTGCCGGCGCTGGTGCGCTGGAAGGGTTATTCGCCGATGAGCCTGCTCGGCATGGGCGAAGACCTGCCGCTTGACGTGTATCGGCAATGGAAACGCTGGTGCGGCTTCCCCAATTTCTTCCTCGGCGACCCCGATTTCCCCGAGCTTGCCGCCGCATGCGCCGAGGTGCGCACGCCCATCGTTGCCGCGACGGCGCTCGACGACCGCTGGGCAACGCCGCATTCGTGCGACGTCTTCATGCGCGGCTTCACCAGGGCGCCGCTGATCCGCGTCGACATCGACCCGCGGGCGCTTGGCGGCGGCATCGGTCATATGGGCTATTTCCGGCCGGCCGCCCAGCCGCTGTGGGACGCGGCGCTCGACTGGTTCCAGCAGCACCCGAGCGAATCAAAGGAGGCAACATGACAAAACCATGGCAAAACCTGAGCATGGACGATCTGAACAAGGTCGGCGCGGAGTATCTGCCCGGCTACCTGGGCATCGAGATGGTGGAAGTCATCGAGAACGGCATGCGTGCGCGCATGCCGATCAAGCCGCTGCACTTCGCGCCGAATACCTTCCTGCATGCCGCCAGCATCGTCGCGCTGGCCGACACGACCTGCGGCTACGCGACCATGGCGCACCTGCCGGAAGGCGCCCAGTCCTTCACCACCATCGAGCTGAAGAGCAATCATCTCGGCACGGTGCGCGAGGGCGGCATCGCCTGCGTGGCGACGGCCCAGCATCTCGGCCGCAACACCCAGGTGTGGGACGCGGTGGTGACGGATGAGGCGACGGGCAGAAAGATCGCCCTCTTCCGCTGCACCCAGATGATCCTCTACCCGCCCGCCTGAACGGCCGAAGGGCGCGACGAAGGCGAAGGCGAAGGCCGCCGCGCCCGTCGCGCCCGTCGCGCCGGTCGAGCACCGTCACCTTGCCGTCGGCGCCTCGCCGAGCGGAATCCCCGCGGCTTCCGCCACGCCCTTGCCGTAGGCAGGATCGGCCTTCCAGCAATTGGCGATGTGACGGATCTTGATCTCGCGCGGCGCATCGCCCATGGCCCGCGCGGTGTTCTCGAACAGCACCTGCTGCTGCGCCGGCGTCATCAGGCGAAACAGCGCGCCGGGTTGCGAGAAATAGTCCTCATCGACGCGGTGATTCCAGTGGTCAGCCGCACCCTCGACGGACAGCGGCGGCTCGCGGTAGTCGGGCTGCTCCTGCCATTCGCCCAGGCTGTTCGGCTCGTAACCCTTGGTGCTGCCGTGGTTGCCGTCGACGCGCATGGCGCCGTCGCGGTGGTAGCTATGAACAGGGCAGCGCGGGGCGTTCACCGGGATCAGGTAGTGATTCACGCCGAGCCGGTAGCGCTGCGCGTCGCCGTAGGAGAACAGGCGCGCCTGCAGCATCTTGTCTGGCGAGAAACCGATGCCGGGCACCACGCTGGCCGGGTTGAAGGCGGACTGCTCGACCTCGGCGAAGAAGTTCTCCGGATTGCGGTTGAGTTCCATGACGCCGACGTCGATCAGCGGATAGTCCTTGTGCGGCCAGACCTTGGTCAGGTCGAACGGGTTGTACGGCACTTTCGAGGCGTCCTTCTCCGGCATGATCTGCACCTGGAGCGTCCACTTGGGGAAGTCGCGGTTCTCGATGGCGTCGTAGAGATCCTTCTGGTGGCTCTCGCGGTCCTTGCCGATGATCGCTTCGGCCTCGGCGTCGCTGAGGTTCCTGATGCCCTGCTGGCTCTTCAGGTGGAACTTGACCCAGAAACGCTCGTTGGCGGCGTTGATGAAGCTGAAAGTGTGCGAGCCAAAGCCGTGCATGGTGCGGTAGCTGGCGGGAATGCCGCGCTCCGACATGACGATGGTGATCTGGTGCAGTGCTTCGGGCAGCGAGGTCCAGAAGTCCCAGTTGTTCTGCGCGCTGCGCAGGTTGGTGCGCGGATCGCGCTTGACGGCGTGATTGAGGTCGGGGAACTTGAGCGGGTCGCGCAGGAAGAACACCGGCGTGTTGTTGCCGACCAGATCCCAGTTGCCTTCCTCGGTGTAGAACTTCACCGCGAAACCGCGGATGTCGCGCTCGGCGTCGGCCGCGCCGCGCTCGCCGGCCACGGTGGTGAAGCGCGCGAACAACTCGGTTTTCTTGCCGATCTCGGAGAAAATTTTGGCTCGCGTGTATGGGGTGATGTCGTGGGTGACGGTAAAGGTGCCATAGGCACCCGAACCTTTCGCATGCATGCGCCGTTCGGGAATGACTTCGCGGTCGAAGTGCGCGAGTTTTTCCAG
>CAZCPD010000049.1:0-16035 GCA_964500425.1 uncultured Rhodocyclaceae bacterium | reverse complement strand
GATCGTGCCGCGTCCGACGGTGACGCCGGTCAGCACGATGACGCCGTAGCCCAGCCAGACATCGCTTTCGATGACGGCCTGTTCGGCGGCGTGCGGACTCGGAAAGCGTTGGCTGCCGACCCAGGGAGCATAGCGCACCGGAAAGCCCTGGGCCGTGAAGTCATGGTCGTGGCGGCCGACGATGGCGACGCGGTTGGCGAGCAGGCAGAAATCGCCGATGTCGCAGTTGGCTTCGATGTGAACTTGTTTGCCGATGTAGACGTGATTGCCGATGCGCAGGCGCTTCGGGGCCCACAGGCGCGCACCCTTGCCGACATGCAGATCCTTGCCGTGTTCCAGATATCGGCCTTTCCCGGCGACATGGAGCAAGGTTTGCACCCTTCTCACACAGGCCATCAGCATTTCCTTGAGGAACATCGGTAGGTTGTCTCCGGGTGGCGGCGCGGCAATGATTCAGCGGCGGAACGAGTAAATGCCGACAAGGTTACTCTTGCAGGATTTTGCATGAACGACGAAGCGGGATTCTCCAGCAATGTACCTGACCTTGGGGTAGCAGAGTTCTTTGCCGAGCTGGCCGATTTCTTCCCAGGCGGAGTCCCGCCGGTTGCGCATGAACACCCGCAGTCCGCTGGCGAATGCCCATTGCCGCCCTTCGCGGTCGACGACGATCTCGGACGCGCTGGCGGGCGCCGGCTCGGCGGTGAATCGTTGTTTGTTCCTGTCATAAGAAAAAATCTGTCGCCCGCCTTCGAGTGGATGCAGGATTACCAACGGCGATCCGTCATTCATCACGGCAACCGACTTCGGTGCGTAGTATTGCCGCGCGTCACGGCTGCCGGCAACGGCTTCGGCCATCCGGAAGCCGATCGGCAGGGGATATTCGGCTCCGTCGCTGCGCAGGAACGTGCGCTGGTCGCGCGACCAGGCGTAGCTGGGTTTGATGGTTTCCATTCCTGCGCCGCCCGGTCGCCAGTTCCAGAACGCATGCAGACCGTTGTCGCGGTCGAAGCCCAGCGTGATCAGATACACCGAGTGGCCATCTTCGAAGGCGAATGGTTGTTGGGTGGCCGTGGTTGCCGCACCGGGCAGCCGCGCGTCGTCCCGGTCGATTGTGAGCGGTCCCCCCAGTTGCCGCCAGATCTTTCGCTCCGCATCGTAGCGGGCGATGGCGCCGGCGAAGGCGCGGCGGCTCCAGCTGCGCGCCGGTTTCAGCGCATAGCGATAGGTGAGATACAGCTCGCCGTCGCGGCTGGAGAAGAACATCGGGTAGGTGATCTGGTTGCCGGGAATGGCGGCGCTGCCCAGTTCGGGAAAGGGCGTCTTGTTGCGGAATTTCACCGCGGCGAGCTCATCCTCGCTCACCGGCTGTCCGCGAAACTGGAACTCCTCGATGTCGTAGGGCTTGCTGGAAACCGCGTATTGCCAGGGCATGTTGTGCATGTTGTAGGCGACATGCACATGCCCGAGCTTGTCGAGCGCAATCGAGGCCTGCGTGTGCCATGGATCGAAAATGGTGCGTGGCTCGATCAGCTTTTCCTGCCAGCGCCAGCTGCCGTCGGGTTGACGTTGGCCTTTGCGGATCACAGTGCGCAGGTTCATCCCTTCCTTGCCCGGGCCTGCACCCGTGCCGGCCGGCGGCTCGACATGGACGGTGAATAGCATGCCTTCGCGGTAGTCGAAGGGGATCGCGAATACGTTGCGGTCGCCTTCCGCATCGACAGGCAGGTTGACGAGGATGGTCTCGGTGGCGAGAGGTGCGGCATGGACGGCGGGCAGAGCGGCCGCACCGAGCAGGAACAGCATCAGGCGTGCTGGCTTCATCGGGGCAGCAGTTTTCCGGACGGCCGCGGTGCGGCGGACGCGGGTTTGAGCACGGCCTCGGTCGAGGGCGCCGAGACAAGCGAGGCGTGACGCAGACGCACATGTACCTCGACGATGGAGACGCAGATGGCAATCCACCAGAAATGCGTGGTGCGCAGCAGCGAGGTCTCGGTGTAGTTGATGAACAGAGCGGCGATCAGCAGCGAGCCATGGAAAAAGGCGTGGCTGTATTCGCGGCGACGCGAGAGGTGGGCGATGTTGCCGATGTGGATCAGCAGCGTGATGGCGAGCAGCCCCATGCCGACGAAGCCGATTTCGTTGATCACGTCGAGATAACCGTTGTGCGCCTGCTGGGGCGGTCCCCAGTCGAGGCGCGCGACGAGCGCTCCGCTGGCGCCTTCGGTGCCGGTCCAGAAGCCGCCGAAGCCGGTGCCCAGCCAGGGGTGGCGCGCGATTTCGACCTGCATCAGGTACCAGAGAAAATCCCGGCCGGTGAGCGTTTCGTTTTTTCCGGTGCTCGAATAAACGAGCTTGCTGAGCCGTTCGAAGGGGAGCTCGCCGGTCGAAACGAAGTAAACGTGCAGCGCGATCAGGATCAGGGCGACGAGACCGGTAAGCAGGATCTTCCCGGTGACGCCCCAGCGCGTCAGAATGGCCCATACCGTCAGCGTGCCGGCGATGAACAGGAAACAGAGCAGGCTGGTGGTGCTGCGCGAGAGCAGGATGGAGAGGGCGGAGAGGCCGAGCATTGCCGCAAGCAGCAACATGCGTTGCTTGCCGTGACGTTCGCTGAGCGCGGAAAGATAGATGAGGCCCGCCATCAGGGAGAATTGCCCCCAGGTGTTCTTGTGCGAGCTGATGCCGCGCATGGCGCGATCGCTGTCGAAGGCAATCTCCGGTGAGACCACCGCGCTGGCGAGGCCGAACAGGATGAACAGGCCGACCGGCCACTGGCTCTGGGCGAGCAGTCCTTGGCCCTGTAACGCCTGGCGCGCCACGAGCAGACCGATGAAGAGGACGCCGATCACCTGCACGACGCGGCGCAGCGAGATCGCCGGATAGGGAGACCAGGCGATCGACAGGCCGATGTAGCAGACCAGCACGACCAGGCTCAGCGGCAGGAAGGAAAAATCGAACGACATGCGCCCCTTCTCGTGCCAGAGGAAGCGCAGCAAGCCGACGACGAACAGCCCGCTCCAGCTGATCTGCTTGAACACGCTGCCTTCGGTGGCGGTGTCGGTCTGGCCGATGCCGGGAATGCAGAGCGTGAATATCACGAAAAACAGCCAGCGTTCCGGATGTTTCCACAGCCAGGGCAGTGAGACGGCGAGCGTCAGGCCGAGCAGCAGGGCCCCGATGACATAGGGCGTGAAGTCGGCAATGAACAGGAGGGCCTCATCCATTGCTCAGGCGTCCTTGCCGTAGCCGATCAGTTTGATGTTGGACAATGCGGCGACCCGGCCGAGCCCCTTGACGCCCTTGGACCACGCGCGCAGTGAACGGTCGCGACCCAGCGGCAGAACCAGTATGCCGAGCAGCAGAAGGCCGCCGCCGCCGATGAGGCCGGCGAGGGCCTTCCTGAGAGCCCAGGTCGTCGGGTGTGCGGCATAGGCGCCGCGCCAGTAATTGGTGGCGGTGCGCAGGCAGCGTTCCATCATGAATCCGAGGCGCTGTCGGTCGAGCGGGACTTCTTCGCAGACTTCCGCGCTGTCGCACCAGACGAGCTTGCCGCCGCGTGCTGCCAGCCATTTGAAAAAATCGTAGTCTTCGCCACCCGAGCGGGCGAGGTCCGTCGAAAAAACCTCCGGTTGGCGTTCTCTCATGCGGCTCGCGCGCACCAGCGCGTTGCCCGTGCGGCCTTCTTCCGCCGGAATGTGGAATCCGGTGGAGTGGCGGGGGCGTTCGAAAAAACCGCTGCGGATGATCCAGTCGGGGCTGCCCGGCGGGTACTGCGGGATGACCGGGCCGAACGCCGCGTCGGCCTGGTGGGCTTCGAGGGTTTCCAGCAGGTCGGCCAGCCAGCCGGGACAGGCAACCTCATCGTCGTCGATGAAGGCGAGCAGTTCGCCCGATGCCATCGTCACGCCGCGGTTGCGTGCGTGCGAGACGCCCGGCTTCGGTTCCACCGCATAGCGCAGCGTCAGCGCCGGATGAGTCTTCATCGCCTGCTCGACGACGGGGCGCGCCGAGCCGCCGGCATCGTTGTCCACGATGACGACTTCGCTTTCATTCAATGGAAAGGTCTGGGCCGCCAGGCTGTCGAGCAGCTGGCCCAGCAGTTGCGGGCGCCGAAACGTGCAGACGCAGACGCTGATGCGGGGGGCGGCGGCAGCGTTCATGCGGCGCCCTGCCACCAGCGCGCGGCCAGGCGGCCGATCAGGATCAACTGTGTGAGCTCGACGAGGATCAGCACGGCGATCACCCAGAGCGCGCCGTATGTCGTCAGCAGCGCGAGTCCGCCGAGGCTGACCGCGAGCGCGAACCAGCTGACCTGCTGGAGTTGCCGGTAACCTTCCGGGCGCGTCATCAGCGTCGCCATGAAGATGTTGCGCGGGAAGGAGAGGGCGAAAAAGAGCGCCCACATCAGCACCAGCGGCAACAGGCCCTGATACGCGGGACCGAGCCAGGGTTCGATGAAGGGGTAGGCGGCCAGCATGATGGCGGCGAATCCGGCGAGGACCGACAGGCTGAAAAGCATCGATTGCATCGAGAAGCGGCGGATGTCGTGGAATCTGCTCTGCGCTATCCAGGCGCTGATCCTGGGGCGGGCCAGATTTGACCATGCGGTGACGCCGAGGGCAATCGGCATGAGAAACAGGCGCGCCGCATTGATGTCGGCGACGGCCGCGAGGCCAAGCATGGCGCCGACGACGAGGTTGTAGGCATTGAGGTTGATCCAGGTGACCAGCACGCCGATCAGCGCCCAGCGTCCGCAGGCCCAGAACTCACGCAACACCAGCCGGTCGAGGGCGAGGCGTCGCACGGCCGATAGCTGCATGACATACGGCCAGAGCGCGGCGATGCCGATCGCCAGCAGGACGTTGCGGGTTTCGAACGCGTCGCCCAGCGCCAGCATGGCCAGCGCGAGGAGCAGCCCGCCGCCGTAAACCAGGTCGGAGCGCAGGGCGAGGAGCGCCTTGCCGCTCGAATAGAAAAGCGCCCGGGCGCCCTCTCTGGCCGAAGCGCCGGCGATGGCCAGGGCGAAGGCGCAGGGCAGCCAGAATTCGAGACCGCCCCGCTCAAACCGGAAATACGCGGCGAGCAGCAGGCCGCCGAGCGTCGCCGCACCGAGCAGGAAGACCACCTGCCCGCCGATGGCTGTCGTACGCACCGCGGCTTGTCGGTCCGCGGGTGTCGCGGGCAGCACGGTGGTCAGCGGCGACAGCAGCAGGGCGTTCTGCAGCCCCTGGACGAGCAGCAGCGGGGTCTGGAGGAGCAGATAGATGCCGTAGTCTTCCTTGGGGGCCAGCCGGATGAAGGCGATGGCGATCGTCAGGTTGAGCAGGCTCAGCCAGGCCTGATCGAACATGGTGGCGATACCGTCCTTCCAGCGCATGCTCCCCTCGCGGGACTTGCCGGTCATGGACTATTCCGATTCCGCTTTGCCGGCGATGCGCGCGCGGGCCTCGCTGGGCAGGGCGGCCAGCAGGTCGCGGACGAATGTCCCCTGCGCCGCATAGGCAGCAGTCGGATCGGGGTCGATGCTGGAGACGCGCACCAGCATGCCGTCCGGCACCTGGCCGCTCAGGCCGTAGGAAATCTGGATCAGCCGCTGGCGCAGTCCTGGAATCGCGGCCTTGTCGCCGATCGTGAGCCAGTAGGTGATCGGCTCGATGCGCGCGCCTTGAATCGCCAGGACACGCTTCACCGGCAGGATGCCGCGCAGGGTGTCGATCTGGTCCTTGCGGGTTTCATGAATCTGGAAGCCCTGCGCCGCATAGCAGATTTCCGGACGATGCACCTGCATCGTCTTGCTGCTCTGGTCGCCGCCATAGGCGATCGAGAGCATGATGCTGCGTCCTTCGCGGTCGATGTAGGCTCGCGACAGGGTCTGGTTGTAGATCTTTTCGAGTTTGGCCTGCGTGTCGGGGGCGGGTTCGATGGGGATGATGCTGTCGTCGATGGCCCAGTTGCCGAACTGGCGCGGAATCAAGGTTTCCAGCACCACCTTGGGCCCGCTGTCGGCCAGCCGTGCCTGCGGCTTGAAGATCACCGCGAGTCCGGCGGCGGCGATCATCAGCAGGGCGATCAGGGTGCCGTGGCCAAGTATCCGTTTCATGACCTGGCCTGCTTCGGTCGCCATGCGGGAATCAGGCTCAGCAGGAGGTCAACGCTGAACAGGATGGACAGGGCGATCAGGAAAAGCATCATGCCGGCGAAGTTGTGCAGGAAATTCTGCCCGGCCGCGTCGCCGAAATGGTAGGTCACCAGCGCCAGGATGGCGACGCGCACGACGTTCGAGAGGTAAGCCGTCGGTAGTACGCAGGCGAGCAGCAGTGCGTTGCGTTGCCAGCTCTGGTGGCCCCTGCGGTAGATGTAGAAGAGTCCCAGCGCCGACAGGCTGAACATCGAGTTGAGGCCGGAGCAGGCGTCGGCGACGAGCAACTGGTACTGGCCGATCGTCAATACCACGCCGCTGCGGCCGATCGGGTAGCCGGCGACATGGAGCATGATTTCGGCGAGTTCGGAGACGCTTTGCTTGAGCGGGCCGGTCAGCGTATAGATCAGGGCGCCCTGGGTCGGCGTCGCGAAGGCGAGGAACAGCAGGGGAAACCAGAGCACGCGCGCGACCGGCCAGCCGCGCATGATCGCAAGGCTGCCGGCGAGCACCGGAATCATCGAGCCGATCTCGAACACGAAGATTTCCTGGGAACGACCGGCGACATACAGCAGCAGGCCGAGAAGCAGGGCGGCCCAGCCACTTGCCGGCGCGCTGCCTTGAGGCGTGTCCGGGGCGGCCAGCCAGTGCGCGCGCAGACTCCAGAAATACCAGGCGGAAACGAGCAGAACCAGCGGGGAGTGCCATTGCTCCTCGCTGCGCCAGAGGGTCCGGCTGAAATCGATGATGCTCGGCAGGTAGAGGATCAGCAGCCCGAAGGCGACCGGAATCCAGGCCTGGGGAGTGGCGGAGCCTCGAACCGTCATGCCACGGCTGGACGCAAAAAAACTGAGGGGCGCGCGCCCCTCGGTTTGATGGACAGACCGGCCGTCATGCCTTCTTGCGCTGCCGCGTGGCCGCCGCGATCAGGCCGAAGCCCGCAATCAGCATCGCGTACGTACCGGGCTCGGGCACCGCCGGCACGAAGGTCCCCGCCTTGATCTGGTTGCCCAGCAGCGAATACTTCACATTGTTCTGCGCGGCGACGCCCGTCACGCGCAGCAGGTAGGTGGTGTTGCCGGTCAGCGCCAGATTGGCGTTCTTGCGGTCTTCGAAGCTGGCCGACCAGTTCTTGCCTTGCTTGGCCGCGGCGAACGTGGACAGCGAAGCCGGGGACGTCAGCGCCTGCCCGGTGCTCGACATCAGCTGGAAGGAGAGGGCGCTGAACTGCGAAGAGGCGCCGGTCAGGTTCAGCGTGGTCAACGGCGAGGTCGGCGAGTAGTTCGCCACCGTCGTGAAGCTGTAGTACTGGGTGAACGAACCCTTGTTCACCGCCGGCTCGTTCGGCGATTTGGCGGCCATGGCTGCCATGGACGACAGCAGGGCCAGCATTGCCGCCAGTCTCAAAATCGCTTTCATTCGGATCTCCCCGCCTCGCGCCGGATGCCGTGGTGCCGGCGAACCGCTGGCGCAAGTCACCGCA
The DNA here is from genome assembly GCA_964500425.1 of uncultured Rhodocyclaceae bacterium. GTDB lineage: Bacteria > Pseudomonadota > Gammaproteobacteria > Burkholderiales > Rhodocyclaceae > Sterolibacterium. The sequence continues at coordinate 8,413 of CAZCPD010000049.1, read as the reverse complement.
ACCAGCGCTTCCATTATAGAAGAGTTTGCTTATTTTTTCATCTATTTCAGGCTTGAAGAATGTGGGCCTGGCGGAGCGGACGGCATTCACCTTGATCGGGGTTCCTGCGGGGGGATATGTTCAGAAGTCCGAGATCACGCAGCCGTCGACCTGAACGCCCAGCTGGCGGAGGCTGTCGCCGAGGTAGCTCAGGTTACGCAGCGAGGTCTGGTGTTTATGCGCCAGCAACATCGCGGCGCCAGCGCGGACCGCGATGGTCTTGGCGTCGGCAAATTCGACGGCGGCCGGGGTGTCGATGATGATGACGTCGAATTCGCCGCCCAGCTTTTCGAGCAGGGTGGCGAAGGCGGGGCGGCCCAGCAATTCCTGCGGGTTGGGGGGCAACGGGCCGGCCGGCAGCACCGACAGTCCCTTGAAGGAGGTGATGCGCTTGATGTCGTCCGCCGCACCGCGATCGGACAGCGTCGTGGACAGACCCGAGCGGTTTTCCAGCTTGAATAGTTCGTGCTGGCGCGGATTGCGCATGTCGGCATCGATCAGCAGCGTCTGTTCGCCCAGCTGGGAAAACACGACGGCCAGGTTCGCCGCCAGGTAGCTGCGGCCTTCGCCGCGGTCCGGGCTGGCGACCGCCAGCGTCTTGCGGCTGACGCCGCCGCTGCGCCAGCCCAGCAGGAGCTGGCTACGCAGGGTGCGCAGTGTTTCGACTTGCGGAACGAAGGGCTGGTAGGCGGCAACCAGTTCGTCAGAGACATTGCTGTCGCTTTTCAGCAGGTAGGGGTAGTCATACTGGCGGGCCAGTGCGTACTGGATGTCTTCCGGGCCGAGGATGCCCAGCTTGATTGCCGCGTCGCCAAAGCGCAGCCCCTCCTCGCGCTGGACGCGCAGGATGCGTTCGATGTTTTCGAGATTCAGCTTGCCGGCGTCGATCAGGATCGCGCCGACGTGACGGGGATCAACGCCTGCTTGTAGGCTGGTCATGTCAGTGAAGTCCGGATTCCATGTCGGTCGGTCGTCGTCAAACAGGTTGCAGCAGGCGACGAAGCATGCGTTGCAGCGGCCGCTGCCAGGCTGGCACGGCCGGACGCGGCTTGGCGAATTCGGCGAGTATCCGAACATTCAGCAAGTTTTCGATATCGGTTGCCGAACGCACGCGGCGGTCCAGCATTTCGAGCAGCATCGCGGCACAGACACCGAGGAGGGCGCCGAGGAAGACGGCAATCAGGGTGTTGAGCAGTATCTTCGGCGAGGCTGCGTCGAGCGGTTCGTTTGCCGGGGTGAGGATGGAGATGTTCGTCTGCGTCGTCTGGCTTTCCAGGTTCGCCTGGGTGAAGCGTTGCGAAACCGCGTCATAGGCTTTCTGGGCGGTGTCGACCTCGCGGACCAGAACGTTGAGTTCGTCGCGCTGTGTCTTGAGGTCGAGAATGTGATATTTCTGCATCTCGATGGCATGCCTCAGTTCCGCTTCCTTGTTGCGGCTGACCCGGCCGGAGGTGGAAATGCTTTCGGCAATCTGGCGCGTTTCCGCGGCGAGCTTCTGGCGCAGGCTGGCGATTTCAGAGGTCATGCGCCGGAATTGCGGGTGGTTGTGGCCGAGGTTGCCCGAGGCTTCCTGCAATTTTGCTTCCTGGATGGCGATTTCATTTTTCAGGCGCTGGATCACCGGGTTCTGCATGACGTCCACCAGGGTTTCGTAGGTGCCGGCGGATTTCTGCTTGCTCAGCGCCTCGGCGGACTGTCCCTGGGCGATCGACAGTTGTGTGGAGAGTTCGTTGAGCTTGGCCGTCTCGTTGTCGAGGCGCTCGTCGAGCGCGACAATGCCTTTCTCCTTCTGGTAGCTGGAGAGCTTGGCCTGGGCCTTTTCAAGTTCGTCGCGCGATGCCTTGCCCTGCTCCTGGAACCATTTGGCATACTGGCGGGCGGGTTCGACCTTGAGGTCGACGTTGGTTTCGATGTAGGCCTTGGCGAAAGCGTTGGCGACGGTGGCGGCAAAAACCGGGTCGGTGGCCGTGTAGGTGATGTTGATGACATTGCTTTCACGCGACGGCTTTACTTCCAGATTCCGTTGCAGCAGGCTGCCGAGCCAGACTTCGAGCTTGCCCTTGCCCTTGGTGGTTTTCTGCCATTGGCTGACGATGGTCGGATTCTTGTCCAGGTTGAGGAGCATCACCACGTGTTGCGAAACCCGTTCGCTGGTGACGATGTCCACCTGGGTGGCCATGTAGCCGGGCATGATCATCGCCGGAATGACCATGCCCGACATCGGATCGGGCGATTTGACATCCACCACCAGGGCCGTGGTGGCCTTGTACTTGCTGGGCAGCATCAGGCTCACCGACAGCGTCAGGGAGACCGTGCACAGCAAGACATAGACGACGACGCGGCGACGCGCCCAGAGTATGAGCCAGAGTTGCTGGAAATTCATGGTCGGGTCGTCACCGGCTCAGAACAGGCTCTCTCGGACATACAGCACGTCATCGGGCTGCACCCGGTCGGAGCGTTCGGGGGCGACTTTCTCGATCGTCCCGTCGGTTTTCTTGCGATGCACGCGCAGCCAGAGTTCCGTACCGCGCGCCGTCAAGCCGCCGCCGAGGGTGAGAGCCTGCTGCATGGTCATGTTCCGCTCGATGCGGTACATGCCGGGGCGCTGGACTTCGCCGTAGATGTAGAACATCGGCGCACGCGGAACGTATAGGGTGTCGCCGGCCATGACGGGGACGTTGTCGGCGCTATTGACGTCGAGGAAGATTCCCGCGATATCGATTTCCTTGCGGATCGGCTGGCCGTCGCGCGCGCCGGTGAGAATCACGGTGTCGCCGCCGGTCATCACGGCGCCACCGGCGGTCGCCAGCATTTCGGAAACGCGGGTATTGGTTTCGAGAGGAAAGCGGCCGGGCCGATGAACATGGCCAAGGACGGAAACCTGGTTGCCGCGGTTCTGCAGAAGGACGATGGTGACCTGCGGATTCCTGACGAAGCCGCCTTCCTGCAGCAACCGGGCTATCTCCTGTTCCGCCTTGCCGATCGTCAGGTCGCCCAGGTGCGCCTTGCCAATCAGCGGGTAGCTGATGGCGCCACTTTCCGATATGCGCGTTTCGAGGGTCAGATCCGGATTCTGGAAGACGAGAATCCGGATCAGGTCGCCGACGGAGAGTTTGTAGTCGATCGTCTCGCCGGCGGCCCCGGCGGGCGCGGACAGCAATGCGGAGAACGACAGGGCGATCACGCACGCTGCCAACCAGTGCGTGATTCGCTGGATCCGACGGGTCATCATGTTGGTCTGACGGGCTTTGGCATGCATGATTTATTTCAGATCGGCGACGCCCTTTTCCAGGGTGCGGGAGAGATCCGTGGCGTCTCCCTTGTTCCCCTGTTGGGCGGATTTGGCGAACTCGCCCTGGTATTCGATGCTGGCGCTCTCCCTGAGGCGCTTGACCTCGCGGGTGATGGCTTCGTGACGCGCCTGGTTGACGAGGAAGTTCTGAATTTGCGGCAACGCTTCGGTTTCATCGACCGGGGCGGCGCGCGATGCGGCGATGCGGATCACGGCAAGGCCCTGCGGTGTCTCGAAGATGCCGATTTGTCCATCCTGCATGCGATGCAGGCGGTTCAGCTGCTCCAGGGGAATCTGTTCCGCGGGGATGCTGCGTTCGCTGGCGGTGAATTTTGTGTCCGGCTGCTGCTTCAGCCAGACCACGACATCATCCAGGGTCGCGGCTTTTTCGACGGCTTGTCGCAAGGCGTCGGATGCTGCTGCCGGCGCGCCCTGGGGCGCGAGCAGAACTTCCTGGAGGTCATAGATCCGCCGTTCGGAAAACAGCTCCGGATGTTCGCGGAAAAACTTCCTGGCGTCATTCTGCGTGGGCTTGGGGAGTATCGAGAGTACCTGCTCGAAATAGGCGCGGGCGAGAATTTCCCGTTTTGCCGACTCCAGCGCCATGATGGTTTCCGGAGTGCGATCCAGCTTCTTCTCGACGGCCTGTTGCACGGCCAGTTGCTGTTCGATGAGCTTGTCGAGAACCTCGCGGCGGGTCTTTTCGAGCGACTCCGTCGTCGGCGGGGCGACGCGGACCAGGAGGTCATTCACCTGATGCACGGAAATTTCTTCGCTATTGACCTTGGCCGCGACCTGGGTGGCGGTCAGGGGTGCGCTGCTGTCGCTGCAGCCACCAGTGGCAAGCACCATCGCCAGGCCGGCAGCGGCGGCGAGACGCCGGAGGGGGGGGCAAGCTTGGTTCATGGGCACGGGCGGCGGTAGTCAAGGAAAACGGTCCGGCAGGGTGTCGAAAGACTGTCGCGGGGAGCCTTTGCGGCGCTTGGCTCCCTTGCTATTCAATACCTTGTCAATCCAGTTTTCGATGCTAGCACGTCAAAATGGCGGCCGAAATCGAGAATAGCGTCAGAAAAGCGCCTTAAATGACCGTGGGGCCCGGGGAGGGCTTCAGAAAACCAGTTGCGCTGCCAACGAGGAGGAGGTGGCCTCGTATTCGAAGCTGGTCCGGTTCGAATTGCGCCGGTCACGCTGGAGGTTGGCGGTCAGCGTGAGATTTTGCAGCGGCATCCATTCCATGCCGAATTGTGCGGAGCGGAAGCGGTCCTGTCTCTTGTCGGTCACGGCGGCGACCGCGCCGAGAAAATCGCGGCGGGAGGTGTTCAGCTTGAGCTGCATGGTCAGTTTGGGAAGGATCGCCCAGGTCGCTGCCCCGTCCATGTCGTTGGAGACCGCGTAGCTGCTGGAGGGTTCCTGGTAACTGGCGATTTCACGTTTCTTGGTCAGTTCGACCTTCAGCTTGGCGGTCGGTTTCCACTGATAGCCGAGTTGATGTGCGGTGCCGGAAAAGTCGCGTTGCGCAAAATGCGCATGCTGTCGTTTCAAGCGGGTCAGGCTCCCCAGCAGTGTCGATTTGGCGGAAATCGGCCAGTTGGCGCGCAGTTCGGCATCGCGTTGTTCATAGTTCGTGTCGAGCAATGTGGCCGGGTCGTTGCCGCGGTCCGTATATTCGCCCTCTGCGGTGCGGGCGATCAGGGCCAGCGAGCTTCCCGATCCATCCACGTACTTGACACCGGTTTCGATCGAATCCTGCTTGAAGTTGCCTTCCGCGACAATGGCGTAGGTGTCGTTGCGGCGGAGTTGGGCAGTCTTGCCGAGCAAGTGCCAGCCGCCCGTCAGGTCGGCGTCGATGCTGAAGCTCTTGTTGCGCAGCGAGCGCGTGTTGAGCTTCGAGTAGTCCTGAAAATCGGCAAAGTTGACGAGCGACTGTTCCTGGCTGGCTTCCAGGCTGCCGGTCAGCCAGTGAGTCGCCGACCAGCGCCAGGCGCCCTGATACCTGGTTGCCGAGAAATCGAGATGCTTGAAGGTGTCGTAGCGGGAACGTGTGGTCCGGGCGTCGAGCTGAAAGTGTTGCTGGGAATAGGTCTTGTCGACGATCGCGCCCAGGTAGTTGATGCTGGCGCGGTCGGCTCCGGAAGATGTGCCGAGCGCGGCCTGCGGATCGGCGCCCGGAGGCAGGTGGAACAGGTTGTCCTCATGAGCGATGACGGCGCCGAAAAGAATGTTCAGCGTGTCGTTCGTGTCGGCCAGTGCAGGACCCATCGCCGTGGCCAACACAAGCGCCAGTGTCGGGCGGATCAGTCGGGTGATGGCGCGGTGCGCCATCGTGTGGGGAGGGTGGGGAGCGAAGCGCAGGGATTTTGTTCTCATGAGGCAGTGTTCATCGATTCGAGCAATGCGGAATGTGTTTTCGGAGAGGCGAGCGTCGCCCACACTGGCGATGCAGGCGCCGGGTTGAAAAGCCGCATTCTTCCGCAAACCAGGGCGAATTGCCAGTCGATTTTGGATGGGGAGTGCATTTGCCCTTCTCCGTTTGTAGAATCGACGATGCAGGCCGGAATCCGCCCCGCCCGGGAGGGAAAGCGCGAGCCGGTTGGGGTTTGTGGTGTTTCGGAGGCGACTTCCGGATTGGCTGGGGCGAAAACGCGCTATAACCATAGTTATGGTAGGCTATTTACGTTTCATGTCCTGTCTCGCTTTTGGCGTGTGGCGATCAAGCGTAACCCAATTTCTGGAATGACCGCGATGACCTTGTCGGTGTCAGTCTCATGATCGAATCTGCGGGCTTTCGCGTCCGTCGCGTGTCGTTGCAGGCGCTCACGCGCGGCAACCTGCTCAATGTCATCGAGGCGCTGCTCGATCCATCCGCCCTGGCCCTGACGTCGTTGGCGGCCGCGTTCCATGCGGATGGCGGCATCGGGGCGCCGCATGTCATCCTGGCGCTGATTTCGTTTCTGATGGCTTTCCCCGGCGCGGCCTGTCTCAGGCTGGGGGCGCGGCAGGTGGTGTTCAACGCACTCGCGGCCTGGCTGGTGGTGGCCTCGATTCTGGCCTTCGTTGGTTATTTCACCGGGTATCTCTGGACCTTCAATCGGCTGCATCTGCTCACATGGTTATGGTTGGCGCCGGCGGGTTTGATCTTGAGCCGTTTTGCCTTTCGCTGGCTGGCGCCTCTATTGGGGCGTCTGCAGGGCGGCAACAACCGTGCCGTGATCGTTGGCGTCAACGCGCAGGGGCTTGCGCTGGCGCGGCAGATTGTCGGCAGCCCTTATGTCTCAACCCGGCTGATGGGGTTCTTCGACGATCGAAACAGCGACCGCTTTGCCGGACAGCATGATTTCCCCCTGCTTGGTCGGCTCAAGGATTTGCCCGACTACGTCAAGAAGCATCATGTCGGGTTGATCTATCTGTCGTTGCCGATGGCCGCGCACCCGTCGATCCTGAAATTGTTCGATGATCTTCGCGACACCACCGTGTCGATCTATTTCGTGCCTGACCTGTTCGTCACCGACGTGATCCAGGGGCGCATCGACATGGTGGACGAGACGCCCGTGGTCGCCGTCTGCGAATCGCCGTTCCTCGGTTTGAGCGGCGTGGTCAAGCGGCTCAGTGATGTCGTGCTGTCCGCCGTGTTCCTGCTGTTGGCGGCGCCCCTGATGCTGGCGGTGGCGGTGGGTGTCAAGCTGACTTCGCCCGGGCCGGTGCTCTTCAAGCAACGTCGTTACGGGCTCGGCGGAGAGGAAATCCTGGTCTACAAGTTCCGCTCGATGACGGTCTGCGAGGACGGGTCGCAGATACGCCAGGCGCAGAAGGGCGACAGCCGGGTGACGCCGTACGGGGCCTTCCTGCGCCGGACTTCACTCGACGAATTGCCGCAGATCATCAACGTGCTCGAAGGGAAGATGAGCATCGTCGGTCCGCGGCCTCATGCCGTCGCGCATAACGAGATGTATCGCAAGCTGGTCAAGGGCTACATGTTGCGTCACAAGGTGAAACCCGGCATCACCGGCTGGGCCCAGGTCAATGGCTGCCGCGGCGAAACCGATACCGTCGACAAAATGCAGCGGCGCATCGACTACGATCTTGACTATCTGCGCAACTGGTCGCTGCGTCTCGACTTCTACATCATTCTCAAGACGGTCATGGTGGTGTTGAAGGGCACGCATGCCTATTGAGCGGCGCCTCGCGATCGCTGCTTCGGTGGCGTTGACCGTGGTGCTCTTCGTCGTCGGTGGGCAACCGGATGCGGGGCGGCCTTTCGTGGGCATGTACCACTGGTTGGCCCACCTTGGCGCCTACGCGCTGATCGGCGTTGCCTACGGGTTCGCCATGCCGCGCCTGGCGTGGCCGCTGGTCGGGCTTCTGGTGGCTGCGTTGGGCGGCATTCACGAGTATTACGAGATTACCGCGCACGATCATCCGCTCGAACTTGGCGACATCGGCATCAATGCCCTGGGCGGGATGCTCGGTGCGCTCGCGAAGTCGCTGTTCGACAGGCTGGCGTCGGGCCGAGGCTGATAATTGCCGGGCGAAGGTCCGCACGCGGCGACTGGCGGCGTTTCAAGTTATAATCCGCGGCTTACCCCGATGTCTCAAGCCGTGTGCCGGTTCCGTCGGGGCTCATCTGAAAAATCAACCGAAACAGCACGTTCTTCGCCGCTTTCAGCGTTGGCGACGGAACAGCCCGAGACAAGCCGAAGCCGATGCAGCACATCCGCAACTTTTCCATCATTGCCCATATCGACCACGGCAAATCCACGCTCGCCGATCGCATCATCCAGCTCTGCGGCGGGCTTTCCGACCGCGAGATGGAAGCGCAGGTGCTCGATTCGATGGACCTCGAACGCGAGCGCGGCATCACCATCAAGGCACAGACGGCGGCGCTGAGATACAAGGCGCGCGACGGCCAGATCTACAACCTGAACCTGATCGACACGCCGGGCCACGTCGACTTCTCCTATGAAGTCAGCCGCTCGCTGTCCGCCTGTGAAGGCGCGCTACTGGTCGTCGATGCCTCGCAAGGTGTCGAAGCGCAGACGGTGGCCAATTGCTACACGGCGATCGAGCTCGGCGTCGAGGTCGTGC
>CAZCPD010000048.1:0-16111 GCA_964500425.1 uncultured Rhodocyclaceae bacterium | reverse complement strand
AGCCGAGGAAGCCGTAAGTCGTCAGATCCTTGTGCGTCAGCTTTTCCTGCTGGTCCTTGTAGGTCGGCACGCGCTCCAGCCAGCCCTGCGGCGTCATCATCGACAGCAGCAGGTGCAGCTCGGCATGCTCGGGCACGCGCGACTGGATGAACAGCGTCGCCTGCGCCGGATCGACGCCGGCGGCGAGCCAGTCGATGACCATCTCCCAGCCGTTATCGACGATGGCGCCCGGCTCGTCGTAGCCCGTCGTCAGCGCATGCCAGTCGGCGACGAAGAACAGGCAGGGATATTCGTGCTGCAGCTTGACCCAGTTTTTCAGCACGCCATGGTAGTGACCGAGATGCAGGCGGCCGGTGGGGCGCATGCCGGAGAGGACTTTTTCAGCGTACATGGTGGGTCAAGATCGGTAATGGATGGGAGAGGCTGGAAATCCGGGAAGCACCGCGGAGTGTTCTTTGTTCTTTGTTCTTTGTTCTTCGTTCTTCGCATTGGGCTTGTCGAAGGGCTTACCCCGAACGGAATCCGGCTGGCGTTTCCAAGGGCAAGCGGCGGATTTTACCAAAGAGACGGGCTGAACCGCGAACGACAACGGCCATCGACACATGACCATCGCGGAGAACCGCGCCAATGCTTGATCTCCGCGCAGACCCAGTGAAGAACCGCACCAATTCCGGCTCTCCGACTTATGCCTCCAACCCGAACGGCGCCAATGGCCCGCGCCCGGCACGGATCAGCTCGGACGCGCCGCTGGTCAGGTCGATCACCGTCGTCCGCTCGGCGCCGCAGGGGCCGGCATCGATCACCAGATCGAGCTGATGTTCGAGTCGCTCGCGGATCTCGTGGCTGTCGGTCAGCGCATCCTCGACATCGGGCAGGCTCAGGGTCGACGTCAGCAGGGGCTCGCCGAGTTCGTCGAGCAGCGCACGCACCACCACATGATCCGGCACGCGCAGGCCCAGCGTCTTGCGCTTGGGGTGCAGCACCCGACGCGGCAACTCCTTGCTGCCTTCGAGGATGAACGTGTAGCTACCCGGCGTGTTGCTCTTCAACAGACGAAACTGGGCGTTATCGACCCGGGCGTAGTTGGCGATCTGCGACAGGTCGCGGCACATCAGGGTGAATTGGTGCCGTTCATCGACGCCGCGGATCTCCCGGATCCGGTCGAGCAGAGCGGCATCGCCCAGGTGGCCGACCAGCGCGTAAGCCGAATCGGTCGGCAGCGCCACCAGACCGCCGTCGCGGATGATCTCCACGGCATGGCGAAGCAGACGCAACTGCGGGTTTTCCGGATGAATGTAAAAAAGCTGAGCCATGGCGACTGCAATCCTGAATCAAACCAGCCGATGCCAGACCGGTTTCAGATCCTCCGGCAAGGGCGGCATCTTGCCGAGGTCGATGCGGCTCTCGCCGGGACCGTGAAAATCCGAGCCACGCGAGGCGAGGAAGCCAAATTCGCGGGCGTAGCGGGCGATGGTGAGGATCTCGTCGTCGCTGTGCGAACCGGACAGCACTTCGATGCCCTCGCCGCCGAGATCGCGGAATTCACCGAGCAGGCGGCGCAGTTCCTTCTTGGTGATGCGATAGCGTCCCGGATGGGCGATCACCGCCACGCCGCCAGCGCCATGAATCCAGGAGAGCGCTGTCGCCAGCGTGGTCCAGTGATGGCTGACATAGCCCGGCTTGTCCTTCGCCAGCCAGTAATCGAACACCGATTTGACGTCCTTGGCGTAGCCGGCCTCGACGATGTAGCGCGCGAAATGCGAGCGGCCGACCAGCGCCGGATTGCTGACATAGCGCAGCGCGCCCTCGTAGGCGCCGTGAATGCCGACGCGGTCGAGCTCGGCCGCCATGCGCATCGCCCGCGCGTCGCGACCGCTGCGCAGTTGCGCGAGGCCGACATCAAGCACCGCATAGCTCGGATCGATGCCGAGACCGACGATATGCAGCGTCGCGTCGTCGCCCCAGGACACGGAAATCTCGACGCCGTCGGCGAAGCGCAGGCCGAGTTCGTCGGCCATCGCACGCGCCTCAGCCAGCCCTTCGAGCTCGTCGTGATCGGTCAGCGCCAGCAAATCCACGCCATTGGCATGGGCGCGACGCACCAGCTCGGCCGGCGCCAGCAGGCCGTCGGAAACGCTGGAATGACAATGCAGGTCGGCATTCATGCCATGAACTCCTCGATCAGCCGCGCCAGTTGCTCCGGCTGGTCGTGATGCAGGTTGTGGCCGGCGTCCTCGATGACGACCGGCCGGATATCCTTGAAACAGGCCAGGCGCGCCTGATAGTCCTCGTCGCCGAGGCCGTGGTACATCTTCATCGCCGCCGAATCGCGCCCCTCGACCCACAGCACCGACGCCGTGACGCGCCGCCAGCAGGCCTTGGCCTCCTCCAGCCGATACGGATACGGCGCCACCAGCTTGTGATAGGGATCGCTCGCCACCACCACCGAGTCACCCTCCTGAACGCCGAAATGCTCGGCGAGAAACGCCGCCCGCTCCGCTGGCAGGCGCGGATTCATGCGTTGCAGACGCAGCGCCAGCCCCGCATGGTCGGCATAGCGGCGGTTCTCCGGCACCGCGCGCACCTGGTCGAGCCAGCGCGCATAGCGGTCGGGCGCGCCTTCCGGATCGCTGGCCGGCAGGCCGAAACCCTCCAGCGTCGCCAGCCGCGCCACGCGCTGCGGCCGCACCCCGGCATACACGCAGGCGACGTTGCCGCCCATGCTGTGCCCGACCAGGCGCGCCGCCTCGCCCGGCGAATAATGATCGAGCACGGCATCGAGATCGGCGATGTAATCGGGGAACCAGTAGCAGTCGTCGTTCCACTCGGACTGCCCGAAGCCGCGCCAGTCCGGCGCAATGCAATGCCAATCGCCAGCCAGCGCATCGACGACGAACTGGAAGCTCGCGGAAAAATCCTGCCAGCCATGCAGGAAGAACAGCTTCAGCGCCTCGGGCGCACCCCACAGACGAACATGCATGCGCATGTCGCGGAGCTCGACAAACTCGGAACGACTCGGTTTCATCTTGGAATTTTAGCATCTCAGTCGCCGTTCCTTTGCCGAGAACCCAGCGAAAACGCATTTGGGATAGATCTGCTCCGCCAACAAAAGCGTTGGGGGAGTAGAGCAATTTCGACATGCCCTGACCGAAAGCGCATCATATTCATTGAAATCAGATAGACTGAAAAACGTTCATTGCAAGCGGCAAGGCAAGAATTCCTGCTGGCGAGGATGCCCAACAAAGACGGCCTACTTGAGACAACGGAAGAACCAGATGAGCAAGCCGATTGATCGACAGACGCAGGCGCCCTGCACCTCGAGCGCAACCCGCACGCCCGGCGGAATTTCCGAATTGGGCGAACTGCCACTGGAACGGCGCCAGCAGGCCCAGGCCATGATTGACACCGAAGCGCGCGTCTCCGGTGGCATTTTCATTTACTTCACGCTGTGGCTGATCATCACCTGGGTCACCGGGTTGTCTGCCCAGTTGCCAACCCTTGTCTGGTCCTTTGCCGCATGGCTGGGTTTGGTGGCCGTGGTCCGCCGCATCCTGAAACGCAACTTTTCCCGTCTCGCCGCCCAACGCCCGAAATTCGCCCATCAAGCCTTGATCTGGACGGTTCTGGCCAATTCCATTAGCTGGGGATTGATGACGGCAGCAAGCGTTTATCGGGCCGACCTCGAGATCATCCGCGTCCCCATGATCATCGTCGCGGTCGGTGTGTGCTCTTCCGGCAGCATGGCGATGGCCATCGATTCGTTCCTTAGATTCTGGTTTCCCATCGTCCTGATCATCCCGGTCGCGATCGGCGCAACGCTGAATTTCAACCAGAGCAACCTGCTGTTTGCGAGCCTGATCTTCGTCTACGCGATCTACACCATGATCTCGACAGGCACCGTGCACCGCGACTACTGGCGCGCGATGCACGCCAGCGCCGACCTCGAACGCGCCAGCCTCACCGACGCCTTGACCAAAGTTGCCAACCGCATGAGTTTCGACCGCCAGTACGAACGCGAGTGGCGACGCTCCTCCCGGCAAACCATTGGTCTTGCAGTCGTGATGGTCGACCTCGATTTCTTCAAGAAGATCAACGACACCTACGGTCACCAGGTGGGCGATCTCGTGCTCCAGCACGTCGCGCGGGCGATCGAGGAAGCACTGTTGCGCGGCGGCGATTATGTCGCCCGCTACGGCGGCGAGGAATTCGTCGTTCTCCTGCCGCAGACGGATCTCGACGGCGCTACCGCCGTGGTCAAACGGATTCTGACCAGCGTCGCTGCCAAGACGGTTTCGCTCGACAACAACGAAGTTCACGTCACCTGCAGCATCGGCTACGCCTGGACACATCCCGAAGAGGGGAAACGTCCCGACGACCTCCTCAAACTCGCCGACACTGCTCTCTATGCCGCCAAAGCGGCGGGCCGCAACCAGGCGCACTTCGGCGGCAGCGACGGGGGGACGGGGCCGATCAAGATTTGAGAGGCTGTGAAAATGTCAGCCCATTTGCGCCAACCCAACGTAGGTTGAAGTGGGAGCCCCCGAGCATGGCGCTCGCGACAAGTTTTCACAAGCTCTGCCCCCCATCTCCGATGCGACAACTTCCGTAATTTCTGTCTTGACAGAAATGACAGTCATACCTATAGTGACCCCATCATGGAACTGAAACCGATCGCCGAACGCTTCATCCTTCACTGGGGAGAAATGGGCTCCCGCTGGGGCGTCAATCGCACCGTCGCACAGATTCACGCGCTGCTCTATCTGGCCGGCCGGCCCATGGATGCCGAGGAAATCGCCGCGACGCTGGGCGTGGCCCGCTCCAATGTCAGCAACAGCCTCAAGGAACTTCAGTCCTGGCGGCTCGTCCGCGTCGTGCACCTGATGGGCGACCGGCGCGACCATTTCGAGACCTCGACCGACGTCTGGGAACTCTTCAAGCTGATCGTCGAAGGCCGCCGCCAGCGCGAAATCGATCCGACCATCGCCGTGCTGCACGAGTGCCTGGAGAATCCCGAGATCGGCGCGGAAGAGCCCGGCACCGAACAGCGCATTGAGGAAACGCTGAAATTCATCGAGACGCTGACGACCTGGTCCGAGGAAATGCTGCGCCTGCAGCCGGAAACCCTGATGAAGATGCTCAACACCGGCGCCATGATCAGCCGCACGGTACGGCGCACGAAGACGTAATTTGCCGTTGCATGCAGAAAACGCAAGCCGGGCTCCCCAGCCCGATTTTTTGAAACCGCTATTTCTGTCTTTACAGAAATTACTGCCAACACAAGGAGGCATCATGGACGACTATCCGCTGACGCTGTTTCATGACGGCAATTGCCCGGTCTGCCGCGTCGACGTCGCCAATCTCAAGGCACACAACCAGGATGGCAATCTGCGTTTCATCGACATCGCCGCGCCCGACTTCGATGCGGCCGCCTACGGCAGGACGCAGGCCGAACTGCTCGCGGAAATCCACGCGCAACGCCCCGACGGCAGCTTCGTCAAGGGAATGGAGGTGTTCCGCCTCGCCTATCGTGGCGTTGGCCTCGGCTGGGTACTGGCGCCGGCCAACTGGGGCGTGTTGCATAAGCCGGCCAACGCCGCTTATCGACTGTTCGCCCGCCACCGGCCGTGGATCTCGCGGCACTTCGGCTTCGTCTTCGCCGGCATCGAGAGGTGTCTCGCGCGCCGGGCAAGCCGCCGCGCCACGCAATGCCGCGACGGCCTCTGCACGGTTCCGCCACGGCAAACCGATCACTGAAACTCGGGAGAACGACCATGCGCATCCTGATCTGCGGCGCGAACGGATTCATCGGCCGCGCCATCGCCGACCGGCTCGCCGCCGCCGGGCACGAAGTGATTCGCGGCGTGCGCCAGCCGCACCACCCCGGCGACATCGCCATCGACTACCGACGCGATCACGCCGCCGCCGACTGGCTGCCGCGCCTGACCGGCATCGACGCCGTCGTCAATGCGATCGGCATTCTTGTCGAGAACCGCGACAGCCGCTTCGAGGCGATCCACCAGCGCGCGCCGCAGGCCCTGTTCGCCGCCTGCGCCCAGGCCGGCGTGCGGCGCGTGGTGCAGATTTCCGCGCTCGGCGCGGCCGACGGCGACACCGCCTACTTCACGACCAAGCGCGCCGCCGACAAATTCCTGATGTCGCAAGCCATCGACTGGCAAGTGCTGCGCCCATCGCTGGTATATGGCGATGACGGCGACTCGGCGCGATTCTTTCGCCTGCTCGCCAGCCTGCCGGTCGTCGGCCTGCCCGGCGACGGCGGCCAGGGCGTGCAGCCGGTGCACATCGATGATCTCACCGAAGCCGTCGAGCGCCTGCTCGCCCCTTCGACTCCACCGCGTCAGTGCGTCGACCTGGTTGGCGCGACCGCCGTTCCCTACCGCGCCATGCTGGCCAGCTACCGCGCAGCACTGGGATTCGCGCCGGCCTGCCAGATCGCCATCCCGGCGCCGCTGATCGGACTCGCCGCGCACGTGCTCGGCTGTCTGCCCGGCGCCATCCTCACGCCGGATACCTGGAAAATGCTCCGGCGCGGCAACACCGCCGATGTCGCCGCCACCGCCGCGCTGCTCGGTCGCGCACCGCGCGGCCTGCACGACTTCATCGCCGCGCGGGCGCAATTGGCGCTGCGCCACGAAGCGCTCGCCACCTGGCGCAAACCGCTGCTGCGCGGAGCGTTGGCGATCGTCTGGCTGGTCACCGCCGCGCTCAGCGCCGGACTGTACCCACGCGATCAAAGCCTCGCCCTGCTCGCCGCCGTCGGCCTGCATGGCGCTTCGGCGCCGGCCGCGCTCCACGGCGCGGCGGCGCTCGACGCCGTCATGGGCCTGGCCACCCTGTTCCGGCCCGGCCGCCGCCTGTGGTGGACGCAAATCGCCCTGATCGCCGGCTACACGCTGATCATCGCCGGCGCCCTGCCCGAATATCTCATCCACCCGTTCGGCCCGGTCCTCAAGAACCTGCCAATACTCGCACTGCTTGCCCTGCTGCTCGCCGAGGAGCCCAAACCATGAACACCTATCTGATCCTCAAGACCCTGCACATCCTCTCCTCGGTAGTGATGGTCGGCACCGGCTTCGGCACCGCCTTCTACCTCTTCTTCGTCAATCGCTCGCGCTCGGTGGAAAGCATCGCCGTCGTCTCACAACTCGTGGTGCGCGCCGACTGGTGGTTCACCACCCCGGCGGTGATCTTCCAGCCGCTCTCCGGCCTCTACCTCGCCCATCTCGCCGGCTGGCCCTGGGATACGCCATGGATCCTGGTGTCGCTGGCCCTCTACGCGCTTGCCGGCATCTGCTGGCTGCCGGTGGTCTGGCTGCAACTGCGCCTCGCCCGCATCGCCCGTCAGTCCGCCGACAACAAACAGCCCCTGCCCGAAAGCTACTGGCGCGACGCCCAACGCTGGGAACGCCTCGGCTACCCCGCCTTCACGGCGATGCTGATCGTCTATTTCCTGATGGTGATGAAGCCGACGCTCGGCTGAGGCGCGGCTGCGACATTGCCCGGAGAACCGCGTCAATGCTGGCTCTCCGGGCGGCTGTTGCCGGCCAGGGAGGCAACCAGCATAATATGACGTTGTCCACTGCCTGACGCCATCAACCTTCATGCCCAGCAATGACCGTGAATTCTTCGCCCATCTCAACAACACGGCGCAGGAACCTCGCAACGCCCACCTTCTCATCGACCATTTGAATGAGGTAGGCCGCCTCGCGGCCTCCTTCGGTCCGGCAGCCGCCGCACCATGGCTGGAACTGGCCGGCCGCTGGCATGACCTCGGCAAGTACCGGCCGGGCTTTCAACGCTACATTCGCCAGGACCCCGACGCCCACGCCCGGGAATGCGTCGCACCGCGCGACAGAACGCATTCGACCGCCGGCGCCCTCCTCGCGCTCGACAAATTCGGACTGGCAGGACAAGTGCTCGCGTACCTGATCGCCAGTCACCATGCCGGCCTGTACGACGGACACCCCTTGCGTGTTCGCTTGCAGGATGACGACGCCCGTCGCGAACTCGACGAGGCGCTCTACGCGGCGCCGACGACACTGCTCGAAACGAACTTCGCTCCGGACCTGCGGCAAACGCCCGGCAGCAGCCAGGGCTTCGCCCTCTGGCTGCGCATGCTGTTCTCCGCCCTCGTTGATGCCGACTTCCTCGACACCGAACGCTTCATGGACGGCGACAGAACTGAACGACGCAGCGGTTATCCGGAACTCGGCCAACTGGCAGCGCATTTCGACGACCACATCGCGACCAAGGCTGCCGGCGCCCCGGACACCGCCGTCAATCGCCTACGCGCCGATGTCCTGCGCCAGTGCCGCGCCGGCGCAGCCAAACCGCCCGGCCTCTACTCTCTGACCGTGCCCACCGGCGGCGGCAAGACGCTCTCCTCGCTCGCCTTCGCGCTCGACCATGCCCGCACACACGGCAAGCGACGCATCGTCTACGCAATCCCCTATACCAGCATCGTCGAACAGACCGCCGGTGTTTTCGCCGACATCTTCGGCGCGGAGAACATCCTCGAACACCATAGCCAGGCCGAAGCCGAGCCCGGCGACGAAACTGCGCGCTCAAGACTTGCCACCGAGAACTGGGATGCGCCGCTGATCGTCACCACCAACGTCCAGTTGTTCGAGTCCCTGTTCGCCGCGCGCACCTCTCGCTGCCGCAAGCTGCACAACCTGATTGACAGCGTCATCATCCTCGATGAAGCCCAATGCCTGCCGCCGGAGTTCCTCCAGCCCATTCTCGACGTGCTGAATCTCCTTGCCAGACACTACGGCGTCACCGTGTTGCTGTGCACCGCCACCCAACCGGCGTTGGCCAGCAAACGCTACTTCGACGCCGCGCGCAACCGGCGGGGACTCGACAACGTCACCGAACTTATCGAATGCACCGACGATCTCCATCGCGCACTGAAACGTGTCGACGTGCGTCTGCCGGCCGACTGGCAGACGACGACGGAATGGGATGCGCTCGCCGCCGAACTCGGCATGCGCGACTGCGTGCTTGCCATCGTCAATACGCGCGCCGACGCCCGCGCGCTCTGGGAGCGCCTGCCGCCCGGCGCCCTGCACCTCTCGGCGCTGATGTGCGGCGCCCACCGCGCCAAGGTCATCGATGAAATCCGCCGCCGGCTCGAAGCCCGCCGCAGCGGCCACGACACCCGGCCGCTGCGCGTCGTCAGCACCCAGCTCGTCGAAGCCGGCGTCGATCTCGACTTCCCAGTCGTCTATCGCGCCTTCGCCGGGCTCGATTCGCTGGCGCAGGCAGCGGGGCGCTGCAATCGCGAAGGCCGGCTCGAACGCGGCGAGGTCGTCGTCTTTCGACCGCCCGAGCCACCACCAAAAGGCCTGCTGCGCCATGCCGCCGACGCTTGCCTTTCGGTGCTGCAAGCGCATCCGGGCGATCCGCTGGTGCTGGAACTGTTCGAGCCCTACTTCGACCGCCTCTACTACGGCATCAACCTCGACGCCAAGGATATCGTCCGCGACCTCACGCCCGAGAAGAACCTGGACATAAATTTCCGCACCGTCGCCGAGAACTTCCGCCTGATCGATGACGAAGATCAGGCCTCGATCTTTGTGCGCTACGCTGGCCACCCAGACATCGGCATGCTGCTCGACCGCCTGGAGAAGGACGGCCCCGAGCGCTGGCTGATGCGCAAACTGCAACGTTGCGCCGTCAATATCCCACGCCGCCAGCTCACACCACTGCTCACCGGCAGCGACATCGCCGAAGTGCGGCCCGGCTGCTACGTCCAGCGCAGCGACCTGCTCTATGACCCACAGCTCGGATTGTTGGTGGATGGTACGAAAACATCGCCCGGCAGGCTCATCCTGTGAGCCCCATTACCCGCAGAATGCCGAAAACCTCCTGAGGAACCCGCCTTGAAGCCCTACTGTCTTGAAGTCTCCGGCGACTTCGCCTGCTTCACCCGCCCGGAAATGAAGGTCGAGCGCGTCTCCTACGACGCGATCACGCCTTCCGCCGCCCGCGCCGTGTTCGAAGCCATCTTCTGGAAACCGGCGATCCGCTGGCATGTGCGGCGGATCGAAGTCCTGAAGCCGATCCGCTGGATCAACCTGCGGCGCAACGAAGTCGGCGCGGTGCTCTCGGTGCGCAACGCGCAGGCCGCGATGAACGGCGGCGACGCGCTGCTGGCGCTCAACATCGAGGACGAGCGGCAGCAGCGCGCCGGCCTGTTCCTGCGCGATGTCGCCTACCGGCTGCACGCCGACCTCGAAGTACGCGCCGACCGCGCCGACGACAGCCCCCCGGCCAAGTACTGGAGCATGTTCGAACGCCGCGCCGCCAGCGGCCAATGCGTCAACCAGCCCTACCTCGGCTGCCGGGAATTCGCGGCGCATTTTCGCCTGGTTACCGACCCCGCAACCGAACCGCCGCCCATTGCTGAAACCCACGACCTCGGCTGGATGCTGCACGACCTCGACTTCGCCAACGCCGCCGACCCGCAGCCGCGCTTTTTCCGCGCCCACATCGAGAACGGAGTGATCGAAGTGCCGGCATGGGATGCCGAGGAGGTACGGCGATGATCCTGCAAGCACTCAACGACTATTACCTGCGCAAAGCGGCCGATCCCGACCCGGCGGCACGCCTGGCGGCCTTCGGCCTGGAGGAAAAGGAAATCCCCTTCATCGTCGAAATCGACCGCCAGGGTCGCTGGCTGCCGCCGATTCGCGACACGCGGCGCAAGGAAGGCAAGAAGCTCGTCGGCCAGCGTTTTCTGGTGCCGCAAGCAGTCAAGCGATCCTCCGGCGTGGCCGCCAACCTGCTCTGGGACACCGCTGAATACGTGCTCGGCATCGACACGCGCGGCAAGCCCGAGCGCGTCGCCGAACAACATGCCGCCTTTCGCGCGCGCATCGAAGCCCTGCCGGACCAAGTCCGCGCCTTACCCGGCGTCGCGGCCGTGCTTGCCTTCCTCGACCGGGGCAACACACGGGCAATGGCCGACGACCCGGCGTGGCCGGAAATTCTGGAAGCCAACCCCGTCGTCAGCTTTCGAATGCAGGGGGACATCGAGTTGGCCTGCCAGCATCCGGCGCTATCGCGGAGCGTTGCTGCGAATAACGCCGACAGCGATGGCGGCCAGATCGCCATGTGCCTGGTCAGCGGCAACCCCGGCCCGATCGAAACCCTGCACACCGCCATCAAAGGCGTCTGGAACGCACAAAGCTCCGGCGCCAACATCGTGTCCTTCAATCTCGACGCCTTCGCCTCCTACGGCAAGACGCAGGGCGCCAATGCGCCCGTCGGCAAGCCCGCCGCCTTCGCCTACACCACTGCGCTCAACCACCTGCTCGCGCGCGACTCGCGCCAGCGCGTGCAGATCGGCGACGCCTCGGCGGTGTTCTGGACCGAGAAGCCGAGCGAGTTCGAAACGCTCGCCCCGGACCTGTTCGGCGAGCCGCCGAAGGACGACCCGGATCGCGGCACGCGCGCCTTTGTGTCGCTGTATCGCGCCCTGCACGATGGACATTTCGCCACCGACGACGATCCGGCGCGCTGCCACATGCTTGGCCTCGCGCCGAACGCCGCCCGCATCGCCGTGCGCTTCTGGCAGACCGGCACCATCGCCGAACTCGGCCGCCTGTTGCGCTGTCACTTCGACGATCTGGACGTGGCGCGCGGCCCCGGCGACCCGCGCCATCTTTCCCTGTTCCGCCTGCTGACAGCCATCGCCGTACAGGGCAAGGCCGACAACATCCCGCCCAACCTCGGCGGTGAGATCGTCCGCGCCGTGTTCGCCGGCGAGGATGCCCCCTACCCGGCGGTTCTGCTCAACGCCGCCGTCGGTCGCTGCCGCGCCGAACAGCGCGTGACCTATCCGCGCGCCGCCGCCATCAAGGCCACGCTGAACCGCACGATCCGCAGCCGCAACAGATTTGCCGCCATTCCCGAAAAGGAGTTTTTGCCCATGCTCGACCCCAGCAATCCCAATCCGGCCTATCGCCTGGGCCGGCTCTTCGCCGTACTGGAAAGAATCCAGGAAGAAGCCAGTCACGGCCTCAATGCCACCATCCGCGACCGCTACTACGGCGCGGCTTCCAGCACGCCCGTCGCCGTCTTCACCACGCTGCTGCGCCTGAAGAATCACCATCTGGGCAAGATTCCCTCCACGGGCCGTCGCGTCAATCTCGAACGCCTGATCGGCGAAATCATGGCCGGCCTCGACGACATCCCGCGCCAGTTGCCGCTACCCGAGCAGGGCCGCTTCGCGCTCGGCTACTACCACCAGCGCCAGGACTTCTATACGCCCAAGACCAACACCACGGATCACACCGATTCAACCTCTTCCAAGGAGCAATGACATGAGCCTCAACCACCGCTACGATTTCGTCCTGCTGTTCGACGTCAAGGACGGCAACCCCAACGGCGACCCCGACGCCGGCAACCTGCCGCGCTTCGACGCCGAGTCCGGCCACGGACTGGTGACCGACGTATGCCTCAAGCGCAAGGTGCGCAACTTCGTCGGCCTGGTGAAGAACGAACAGCCGCCCTATGAAATCTACGTCAAGGAAAAAGCCATCCTCAACAACCAGAACAAGCGCGCTTATGTCGCCATCGGCCGCGAGGATGCGCTCGAAGGCGACGGCAAGAAGCGCAAGGGCGGCGACGCCGTCGAGGATGCAAAGAAGTGGATGTGCGCCAACTTCTTCGACGTGCGCGGCTTCGGCGCGGTGATGTCGACCGGCATCAACTGCGGCCAGGTGCGCGGCCCGATCCAGATGACCTTCGCCCGATCGGTCGAACCGGTCATTTCGCAGGAACACTCGATCACCCGCATGGCCGTCGCCACCGAGGCCGAGGCCGAAAAGCAGGAAGGCGACAACCGCACCATGGGACGCAAGCACACCGTCCCCTACGGCCTCTACCGAGGCCATGGCTTCGTCTCTTCCTTTCTGGCGAAGCAGACCGGTTTCGGCGAGGGCGATCTCGAACTCTTCTGGCAGGCGCTCGGCCAGATGTTCGAGCACGACCGCTCCGCCGCACGCGGCCAGATGGCAACGCGCGGGCTGTACGTTTTCGAACACGACTCGGAACTCGGCAACGCGCCGGCCCACGCCCTGTTCGAGCGGCTGACCGTTGAACGCCCGGGCGATGGCGTCGCCCGAGACTTCGCGGCATACTCGGTGCTGTTCGACGGCAAGCCCATCACTGTCGGTGTAGCGATCGACGTCGCACCGGGCGTGCGGCTGCGCCGGATGGCTTGATTCAGCCGACTTACTCCTCTGCCAGGCACCATCGAGATGTACTGACGTCCGGAAAGGAATTGCCATGAACTGGAAAGACCGCATCACCGTCGACCCCAATGTGCTCGTCGGCAAACCGATCATCCGCGGCACGCGTATATCGGTGGAATTGCTGATGGATCGGCTTGCCGATGGCTGGAGCATGGATCAGATACTTGCCTCTTATCCACGCGTCGCGCGCGAGGACGTGCTGGCGGCGATTACCTTCGTCACCGAAGTCTTCCGCGAGGAAGATTACATCGCCATCCAGAAAGCGTCGGCATGACGCTGCGTTGGCTGCTGAACGAAAACTTTCCGCAACCGGCGGTATTACGGCTGCGCGCGGAGGGTTGGGACGTTGCCGCCATTGGCGAGGATAGTCCGAGCATCGACGACGAAGTCGTGATGGCGAAGGCGCGCGCCGAGCATCGCTGCCTGGCGACGTTTGACCGCGATTATGGCGAACTTGTGTTCAAGCGCGGATTGCCGGCGCCGCGCCTCATCGTCCTGCTGCGCGTACCCTCGTATCGACCGGAAGAGCCGGCCGCGTGGCTGATGCAACTGGCGTCGCAACAACAGCTGCACGATGGCTATTTCCATATCTTCGACGGCGAGGCCATACGCCGCCGCCCCCTGCTCGCCAGCGTACCCGGTGGAAGCCCCTGATCCCATCCCCCTCTCCGCTCTCCAGCACTGGAGCTATTGCCCACGCCAGTGCGGCCTGATCCATCTGGAGCAGTCGTTCGCCGAGAACCTCTACACCCTGCGCGGCCAGGCCGTGCATGCGCGCGTGGACGACCCGGGCTATGCGGTGCGCGATGGCGTGCGCGCCGAACGGGCATTGCCGGTGTGGAACGAACGACTGGGTCTGATCGGCAAGTGCGACATCGTCGAATTCCTCGCCGACGGCACGCCCTATCCGGTCGAATACAAGCATGGCCGCAAACGACAAGGCAGCAAGACGCACGATGAATTACAGCTCGCCGCGCAGGCGCTGTGCCTGGAAGAAATGACCGACCACGCCGTACCGGCCGGGGCCATCTATCAGGCCAGCTCCCGCGCCCGCCGGGAGGTCCGCATCACACCTGAACTACGCCAGGCCGTGGCCGATACGGCCGAGGCCATCCGCGCCATGCTGGCTGCCGGCGTCCTCCCGCCGCCGGCAGCCGACGAGCGCTGCCGCCATTGTTCGCTGATCGAACTCTGTCAGCCAGAGGCGCTCACGGCGCGCGATCAACAGCGCCGCCTTGCCGCCGCGCTGTTCGAGCCGGAGGAAGCCACGCCATGACCGTGCTGCTCAACACGCTGTATGTCACGCTGCCACACGCCTATCTCCATCTCGACAACGACACGCTGCACGTCGAGGTCGAGCACGAAACCAGGCTGCGCGTGCCGTTGCATCATCTGGGCAGCGTGGTCTGCTTCGGCAACGTCCTGCTGACCGCACCGCTGATGCATCGACTGGCCGATGAGGGCATCGGCCTCGTGCTGTGCGATGAGCACGGCCGCTTCAAGTCGCGCCTCGAAGGGCCGGTTTCCGGCAACGTGCTGCTGCGCCGAGCGCAACATACGCGTTATGACGATGCAGCCTTCGCGCTCGGCGTCGCCCGCCACTGCGTGGCCGGCAAGATCGCCAACGCCCGTCGCGTACTTCAGCGTGGCGCGCGCGAAGCAAAGAACGCCGACGATGCCGCCGTGCTCACCCGTGGCGCCGACGATCTGGCGGCCGCCCTGCGCGCGCTGCCAGCCGTTGACGACCTCGATCAACTGCGCGGCTTCGAAGGCGAAGCCGCGCGCCAATACTTCGGCTGTTTGCCGCTGCTCGTCCGGGCCGATCGGCGCGCCGATTTCCCCATGGACGGCCGCAGCCGGCGACCGCCGCGCGACCGCATGAACGCCCTGCTCTCGTTTCTCTATGCCCTGCTGATGACCGACTGTCGCAGCGCCATCGAAGCCGCCGGGCTCGATCCGCAAATCGGCTTCCTCCACGCCCTGCGTCCCGGCCGCGCGGCGCTGGCGCTCGACCTCATGGAAGAATTTCGCCCTGTCGCCGACCGGCTGGCGCTGACGCTCATCAACCTCGGCCAGATCTCCCATGGCGATTTCACCGAACGCGAAGGCGGCGCGGTGCTGCTCGACGGCGATGCGCGCAAGACGGTGCTCACCGCCTACCAGAACCGCAAACAGGATGAACTGGCGCATCCACTGTTCGAACAGCCGCTGGCGCTCGGCCTCGCGCCGCTAGTCCAAGCACGCCTGCTGGCGCGCGCCATCCGTGGCGAGATGGATGCCTACCTGCCGTTTCCGGTGCGCTAAGAATGCGGCTCATCGTCTGCTACGACGTCAACACCGAAACCCGCGCCGGTCGCCGGCGACTGCGCCGCGTCGCCAAGGTCTGCGAAGGCATCGGCCAACGCGTGCAGAAATCCGTGTTCGAATGTCAGGTCGATCTGATGCAGATGGAAGAACTCGAACGCCGCCTGCTCGCGGAGATCGATCTTGCCCAGGACAACCTGCGGCTGTACCGGCTGGCCGACACACGCGGCTGCGAAATCCGCCAGCACGGCGTTTTCCGCTCGGTCGATTTCGAAGGCCCGCTGGTCCTATGAAGCTGCGCGAACCGTCCGCAACGACGAAACACCGGCTGCTTCGCGCGAGCCGCAAGAGTATGAATCGAAGGAGATTTGATAGACTCGACCGAGCAACACCCCTTCCGCGACACCGGGTCGCCCGCTGGTTCGCGCAAACCGCACCAGCGGTCGCGGAAGGTCAAGCAGTTACGCGCGACCCGTCGCGCCCGCCAGCCATGGCGGGCGAGGAGTGAAACAGGTGCACCACGGCAA
>CAZCPD010000047.1:0-16157 GCA_964500425.1 uncultured Rhodocyclaceae bacterium | reverse complement strand
AATACGGCCTTCTGCCCAGCACCTCGTCGGCACGGTAGCCGGTCATTTTCTCGAAGGCCGGATTGATGTACTGGATGTCTGGCTTCGCATCATCCGTTCGTCCGGTGATCATGACGCCGTCGGCGCTCGATTCGATCGCACGCCGCAGGAGGCGCAGGGCCTCCTCGTTCCTCTTGCGCTCACTGATGTCGCGCACCAGGGCAATGCGCAGCATCCGGCCATGGAGGGTGACCTGATTGGAGCTGATTTCCACGGGGATCAGTCGGCCATCCTTCGTTCGCTGGGTCTGCTCGATGACCACATTTTCGCCCCCCTCCAGCGCCTGGAAATAGTTTGCGAGTTCGCTTTCCGAGGGCGGCTTCGGGTAGAGATGAAACGGCGGTTGTGCAAGGAGTTCGTCGCGGCTGTAACCGAGTTGTTCGCAGGCAACGTCGTTCACCTCGATCAGGCGTCCGGGTCCGCCATCCGCGAGCATTTCGCGCACGAAGACCTGGTCGCGGATGCTGCGGAACAGGGTCCGGAAACGCTCTTCGCCGCGGCGCAGCTGATCCTCCATGGCTTTGCGCTCGGACAGGTCGAAGATGATGGTGCGGGTCATCAGGAATCGACCGTTCTTGTCGCGAATCGCGCTGGCGCTGACCTGGATGGGGAGGAGGGTTCCATCCTTGCGGATCAGTTCGAAGTCGACATCCCGGATTTCCTCGAATGCGACGACTTTGGAAAAGTACGTCTGAAACTTGCGCAAGCTCTCTTCGGTCAGCAGGCGGCGGATGTTCATCCTGCCGATGATCTCTTCGCGCGCATAGCCGAGCATCTTCAGCTGGGTTTGATTGGCGCGCTGGAATACGCCGTTCTCGTCGAGCGAGTGATAACCGCACGGGGCATTCTGGTAGAGATCCTCCCATTCGCTGAACAAGGCGGCCCGCCGCAGTTCCTCGCGCTTGCGTTCGAACAGCCAGGCGCCGGCGAGCATCAGCAGCAGGGCGCAAAAAATCGCCATGAACAGGGTGATGGCGTTCAGTCGCTCGTAGGCTTCGTCCTGGTCGATCTTGGCGATCAGCAGCCACGGCGTGCCTTCGATCTTCATTCCGTAGGCGAGGGTCGGCATGCCACGATAATCGTTCTCCTCGAAGAACCCCTCGCCTTCGCGGATGACCCGGCTGGCGACCAACCGCGGTTCCGCGACCGGGCGTGTCAGCCGGAGTGCCGAATTTGGTGCATGGCGCAGATCGTTCAGGTAGACGAAGTTGTCGCCTTTGGTGCTTGCCAGCATGGTTTCCGCAGATCCGGTGTGGTGCGGCCAGCTCAGGAGCAGGGGGTATAGCCCGTCTTCCGGACTCATCCGGATATGCAGCACGGCCTGCGGGCGGGCGCCTTCGCCGGGGAGCAGCGGGATGAAATAACCCATCCGGATTTTCGGCCGGGTTCGCCCGGGCGGGATGCTCTGACCGCTGAAATGCACATCCTCCAGAATTGCCCTGCCGAGCCGGGCAGCCTGTACGGCTTGTTGTTGCGCCGCCGCCGTGTCGGGCTGCGAGTCGGTGGTCAGCAGCACCTGGCCGTCCTCGGCGGAGCGCAGTGTGAACGTGCGCGGCCCCAGTGAGGTATTGGGTACGATCAACTCGTCGAGCAGGTGCTGTTTCATGCCATCGTAGCGCCGGCCGCTGTCGAGCCATTGCTGAAGGTCATGGGAAAACCCGGCGGTGGCGATCAGCGCCGCATCGTCGCGGCGTTCCGCCAGCCAGTGTTCGATCTGCTCGGCCTTGAGCTTGGCGATGGCCTGCATGTCGTTGGCGATGCCCTGGCGCACCACCTGTTTCACGCCCAGGTAGCCATACAATCCCAGCCCGGTCGTGGCGAAAGCCAGCAGCAGGACGGGCAGCAGGACGGCGGACCACAGATCGCGCCATTGGATCGATGGGGCTATCTTTGCGGGAAATAACTTGACCATGGGCGTTGTTGCCAGAGTTGCGCGTCCCGCCGCCTTGTGAGGATGGGCGAGGCGATCAGGCGGGGATGTCCGGTTCGAGCATGCGCTCGAGCTCGGCGATGCGATCCTTGAGGAGCAGCTTGCGTTTCTTCAAGCGCCGCAGCAGCAGGTCGTCCTTGCCTGGCGTGGCCGTCAGGCCGGCGATCGCCTCGTCGAGGTCGCGGTGCTCGACGGTCAGTATCTGCAGCCGGGTGCGCAGAAATTCAGGATCTTCGTGGGATAGCATGGCGCACATGTTATGCAAGCCATCCCGGATTGGCAACCGCGCCGCGACACTGTGCTGCAACACGCGACGAAACCGGGCGCTGACGGCCACTGCCAGGTCTGTCGTTGGGTTCAGGCTGTGGCGCTGTTCGCCGCTGGCGACGCCAGTCGCGTTTCTTTTCGGAGCAAGTGCGAAAAATCCGCTGCCGGCACCGGACGACTGAAGAGGAATCCCTGCATTTCGTCGCAGCGGTTTTTTCGCAGGAACTGCATTTGCCCCTCGGTTTCCACACCTTCGGCGACGACGGTCATTTTCAGGTTGTGGCCGAGGCCGATGACCGCCATGCAGATTGCCGCGTCGTCGGGGTCGGTAGTGATGTCGTTGACGAAGGTGCGGTCGATTTTCAGATGGTCGATCGGGAAGCGCTTGAGGTAGCTGAGTGACGAATATCCGGTGCCGAAGTCGTCAAGCGAGAGCTTCACGCCGATCCGTTTGAGTTCCCGGAGGATGGTGACGGCGTTATCGACATCGAACATCGCCGTGCTTTCCGTGATTTCCAGCACCAGCATGCTGGCGTCGAGGCGGTGCTGCTGCAGGGCCCGCCGTATCATCTGCGCCAGATTTTCCTGGCGGAACTGGCGCGCGGACAGATTGACGGCGATCGGCGGCACGGGCAATCCCTCGTCGAGCCAGTCGCGCATCTGCTTGCAAGCCGAATTCAGCACCCATTCGCCGAGAGGGATGATCAGGCCGGTCTCCTCGGCCAGGGGGATGAAGTCGGCGGGGGATATCATGCCCATTTCGGGATGCGGCCAGCGCAAAAGCGCTTCGGCGCCGACGATCCGGTGGCTGTCCAGGCTGACCTTGGGCTGGAAATGGATCTGCAATTCGCCCCGATCGAGCGAGTGGCGCAGTGCAGCGTCCAGCGCCAGGCGCTTCGACAGATGCTGGTTCATGTCGTAGGCGTAGAAATGAAAGGCGTTGCCGCCCATCGACTTGGCCCTGTGCATGGCGACGTAGGCGCCCTGCAGCAGGTTTTCGGCATCTTCGCCATCCTTCGGATAAAAGCTGATGCCAGCGCTGGCGGTTATGAAAATGTCGCGGCCTTCCAGTCGAAGCGGCTGGGCGATGGCTTGCAGGATGCGGTTGGCGGACGGCGTCACGTCCTCTTCGAGCGTCAAGTCGCTGATGATGATGCCGAACTCGTCAACCGACAGCCGGCCAACGGCGTCGCCGTCGCGCAGGACCCGGGTGAGTCGCTGCGCCATCTGCTGGAGCAGCTGGTCGCCGACACCATGCCCCAGACTGTCGTTGATGGTCTTGAAGCGGTCGAGGTCGAGCAGCAATATGGCAACCTGGCGATTCGCGCGTTTGGCGTCGGCGACAGACAAGCTCAACTGGTTGATGAACAGTGAGCGGTTGGCGAGGTCGGTCAGGCTGTCGTAGTTGGCCTGGTAGTTCAGCTGGCGTTCAAAATGCTCGCGCTTCCTGATTTCACGAAGGTTGGCGATGCCGTAGGCCAGATTGTTCGCCAGCTTTTCGAGCAGGCTGATTTCTTCGGCGTCGAAGGCGTCGATTTCCGCCGCGTAGATGGATATCGCGCCGATCACGTCATCCTTGCCGAGCAGCGGCATGGCGAGGGTGGAGGAAAAGCCCTGCTTGATCGCTTCCTGCCGCCACGCCGAGAAAACCGGATCGGTCAGGCAGTTCTGCACGACCACCGCCGTTCCGGTGCGGATGGCCGTGCTGGTGGGGCCCTGTCCGGATGGGTTGTCGGTCCAGGTGAGGTTGAGATGGTCGATATAGCCA
Organism: uncultured Rhodocyclaceae bacterium; assembly: GCA_964500425.1. Classification (GTDB taxonomy): domain Bacteria; phylum Pseudomonadota; class Gammaproteobacteria; order Burkholderiales; family Rhodocyclaceae; genus Sterolibacterium. The sequence goes on along the minus strand of CAZCPD010000047.1, from coordinate 12,153 downwards.
TCGTCGATGCCGCTCTGCGCCACGGGCAGGATGCTCCTGAGTTCGTCGTGCAGGGCGAAGCCGACCCAGGCCAGCCGATAGCCGCCGACATCGGTGATCTGGCGGCAGATGGTTTCCAGCAGCTCGCTTTCGTTGCGGATGCGCAGCAGCGCTTCGTTGGCTTCAGAAAGCAGGCGCAGGGTGCGGTTCAGATTTTCCTGCTCGGCTTCGGCCTGCTTGCGTTCGGTGATGTCGGCCACGACCCCGAGCATGCGGATGGGATTCTTCTGCTCATCGTAGAGCACCTGCCCCTTGACGTTGATCCAGCGCAGTTCACCATCGGCGCGGATGATGCGCAGTTCCAGATTGTGATGGCCGGTGACGAACGCCTCCAGATAGCGTTTTCGCACATATTCGCGATCCTCGGGGAGGATGTGTTTCTGGAAGGTTTCCTCGTTCCAGACGGGCTGCAAAGTGTCGTAGCCGAAGAACTGGTCGTGACGCAGGGAGCGGTACGCGGCGCCGTTCACGAGGTCCAGATCCCAGGCGCCCAGTTGCGCCGAGTCGAGCACGAGATTCCGCCAGCGTTCGCTTTTGTCGAGGGCTCCCGCCATGTCGTCGATGCTTCTTGCCAGCAGGCCGATCTCGTCGTCGGTGTGCGGCAGGTTGGTGCGCGTCGAAAAGTCTCCCTTGCCGATCCTGGCGGCGCTGTTGCGCAGCTCCTCGATGGGGGAAATGATCCAGCGTTTGCTGGAGTTCCAGATGACGAACAGGATGGCGACGATGGCGCCGAGAGTGATCAGCGTCTTGTTCAGAAATTCGTTGAGCGAGGCGCCGAGCGGCCCGTTTTTCGGGATGGCGACCCAGAGATAAGCCGAGCCGCTCTGGGTCGCATGCAGGGGGCGTGCGGCGAATATCCGCTCGACCCCATCGACGCCGACGCTTTCGAACATCAGCGGGGTCGTCGCGCCGGCAAGGCGCTGGAAGACGGGATGTTCGCTGACCGATCTGCCCAGCCAGCGTTGCGGAACGAGGATGATTCCCCTGGCATCCACCATCACGATGTTGGTCCCCGCGCTGACGGGCAGCGTGGCCATGGATTTCTCGATCCAGGCCGGATCGAGCCAGGCCTGGAGCAGCGCGCGGGCTGGGGCGGCTGCCCGGTGGCCGTCGGGGAGAGGTTGGGCGAGGACGATGGCGCTGGCGCCGGAGGCCTCCAGGACGTGATCGCTGATGGTCGGCCTGCCCAGGCGCAGGGCGTCCAGGAAATGGCCTTGCGCTTCGCTCGACGAGGGGGCGTCAGGCATCTTGTCGGGAGCGTTCGTCTTTGTCGCCGGGCGGTTCTCCTGCGCGCTCGAACAGATCAGTTGCCCTTCCGGACTGTATAACGCAAGCCGGAACAACGATTCGTGAATGGCGACGGCGCCGGCGAGAACCTCACGGCAGGCATTGCGATCCGCAGGGAAAGCGATGGCCGGTGCAAGCGCCAGCGTTTGCAGCAGCTTCTGCTGCGACGAGACAAGCAGCGCGGTTTCATGAGACGCCAGTGCTGCCAGAAAGTCGGCATGCTCCTTCGCGTCGTCGAGCTGTGTCTGCGAGTAATACCAGGTCTGATAGCCGAGCAGGGCCAGGATCGGCGCCAGAATCGCGATGCCGAGGAGCAGGAAACGGATGCGTAGCCCCCGGAAGCAGGGCGATCGCATACTGAGCCCCTCTCCCCCGCGAAGTGGGAGAGAGGGGTTGGGGAGAGGGGAGTATTTGCCATCTCGGTGGAGATTGAAATCCCCTCTCCCCCGGCCCCTCTCCCACAAGTGGGCGAGGGGAGGCCATATGCGATTGCCCTGCCCCCGGAAGAGTCTCATGAGGCGATCGTTGGCCGGATGAATGGATGCATGCGCGGAGTATACCTTGCACGCCCGTTGTGATGGCCGTGGTTCGTTTGTCGCAGACGAACTCTGCTGGCGCGACACTCCGCAACACTCGCAACACTCCGCGACGGCCCGTGGCGGTGTGCGAGTGGCAAGTCACCGTGAAAATTCGGGAACATCCATCGCGGAACTGTCGAACCCGTAGGTTGGGTTAGGCGCGGGTTTTTGCGCCGTAACCCAACATGGCAGGCAGTGCAGTGCGGTACGCGGAAAATCAGTCGATACACGAGCAGGAATTCGAGTTGTTGGGTTACGCGGTAACGCCGCCAACCCAGTCTACACAAGCTGCATAAGCTTGCCGATATATCGCAATTCCCTGATGACTGACGACTAATGGAACAGCAGTTCCGCCTCCTTGAACTGGCCATCCACTTCGCGCAGCAGCCGTTTGAAGTCGTGCCAGCCTAGGCCGAGGCGATTCCAGGCGACGTCGGAGAGCCTGGGCGACAGCGGCTTGCTTTCCTCGGCAAGATTGAGGACATGCGCCATCACATCGGCGAGATGCACAACGCCGGCGAGCGATTGCGCCGTCTGCTCCTCGGGGCGGTGGTGCCAGGCGATGCCGTCGTGGATTTCGGCGGCGAAGTTCCAGCGTAGCGCCAGTGCGGCGCCGATCTGTGCATGATTGAAGCCCAGCACATCGTGCTCGGCTTCGATCATCAGGCAGTCGTGCTGATTCCGGTAGGCGACGATGCGCGAAAAATGTTCGGGAAAGCGCGCGGCCACGATCAGATAGCCGATGTCGTGCAGCAGCCCGGCGGTGAAGGCGCTTTCCGGATTGACATCGACCTCGCGCCCCAGCGCACGCGCGCAGACCGCCGTGCCGATGCTGTGCAACCAGGATGAGCGCTGATCGTAGCCGGCGGTTTCGAGCGACTGGTGCATGGAGTGGAACAGCGAAGTCACCGCCGCCGTGGTCACCAGGGTGTTCACGGCGCGCAGGCCGAGCACGACGATGGCGTCGTGGATGGTGGCGACTTTGCGCGGCAGACCGTAAAAGGATGAGTTCGCGATGCGCAAGGCCTTGGCGACCAGCACCTGATCCTGGGAGAGCATCTGCATCACGCGCTCCGCATCCACGTCATCCCCTTGCAGATAGTCCATCAATTCCATGACGACCTTCGGCAGGGGGGGAAGGTTGGTGAAATCGGCGACAACGGTGGTCAGTGTGAGTGGGCTCATCCGATCTTCTCCAGGCGATATTCGAGGACTGCCTGACGCAATGCCAGGTTGACCGGGTCGGCGGTCGCGTTCCGGAACAGCGTTGCGACTTCGCTCCTTGCGGTCTCGCACGCGACTTCACGCTCTGCTTCGTTTTGCGCGCTGGGCTGCTGCGGCCTCGTCGGTTCGATGACGATTTCGCTTACATTGCGCTGGCGCAGGTTGGCCAGATGGGTTTCGGTCAGCACGGTTGCCTTTGGCAACAGCAGATTGCCGTCGGCGAGGCATAGGTCCTCGGCCAGCACCATGCCCTGCGTGGCCTGTTCGAGCGGGATGAGATGCATGTTTGATGTTCTCACGTCGGGTTCTCTGGCAGGAGCACCACCAGCTTGCCGCTGGAGTGCGATTGGGTTCCCATCGGGTAAAGGTGCAACTGGTAGCGGCGACCATCGAGATCGATCGAGGCCGATATGTCCTCCGTCTGGCGGAGTGTCGTGCAAAACGCTTCCGGCAGGATCTCTCTGGCATCGGCGGCAAGCAGCGGCGCCCGCGCCGCAAACAGGGCGTCTGCGGCGGCATTGGCGAAGGCGATCATGTTGTCGTTGTCGATGCCGATCACCGCCAACGGCAGGTTCTGCAGAATTTCCTGGGCGGTGTCGAGCACCGCCGCGTTGCGCTGAACCTGCACTTCCTTTGCCGCCAGAAGTTTCTTCAACTGCTCGTTGAGTTGCGCGAGCTCATGGTTGGCGGTGGTGACCTTGCTCTGCAGCTGTCGATTCTCGGTGACGATATCGCGGTGGCGGAAGGCTTCGCTGATGTCGACCGACAACGTGTCCCATGGCCGGGCCAGGATCTTGTAGATGATGTCGTCGCCGATGGCGATGTTGATGTTGATGTCTTGTGACGGACTTGACTCCGTCAGGAGCAGGCGCACGGTGTCCGGGTGCAGGGTTTTCACCCGCGCCAGGAATTCGAAGCCGTCCATGTCCTGCAGGCGTTCGGCGGCGATGATGGCATCGACGCGATGTTTTGCGAGTAGTTCGCAACCTTGCGCCGCGTCGTGGGCTGCGAGGAGGGTATGCCCTTCATGGTCGAGGCAGCGCTTCACCAGAGCGGTGGTCTCCTCGTTGCCGCCAGCGAGCAGCAGCGTTCGGTGCGTCTGTCGCTCCTGAGCCAGCAGATTCCCGGCCAGTTTTCGATCCTCGCGCAGCATGGTCGTGATTTCGGCCACGGGCAGCGGCCGGCTGAAGTAGTAGCCCTGGATGATGTCGCATTGATTCGCGATCAGGAGGCTCAACTGGCCCTCGGTCTCGACGCCTTCAGCGACGACTTCGAGGTTGAAACTGTGCGCCAGGGTGATGATCGCGCGGGTGATCGAAACGTCACCGGGATCCGCGGTGATGTCCTGGACGAAAGCCCGGTCGACCTTGAGTGAATCGAGCGGAAAGCGTTTGAGATAGGCCAGGCTCGAATAGCCGGTGCCGAAATCGTCCACCGAGATCCTGACATGCATTTCCTTCAGGCGGCGCAGCGTGGCGATGATGTTCTCGGCGTCGCGCATCAGGTAGCTTTCGGTCAGCTCGAGTTCGAGACATTCCGCGGGCAGGCCGCTGGAAGTCAGGGCGGCGCGCACGGTGTTGCAAAGGTTCTGGTGCATCTGCTTGCCGGAGACGTTCACGGCGATATTCAGGGCGCCGAACCCGGCCTCACGCCAGAGCTGGGCCTGGGTGCAGGCGGTGTTCAGCACCCAGGCGCCGACCGCAATAATCAGCCCGGTCTCTTCGAGCAGCGGCACGAACTCGGCCGGCGAGACCATGCCGCGCTGTGGGTGTTTCCAGCGCAACAGGGCTTCGAACCCGACGATCCTGCCGCTTCGGCAGCTGACCTTGGGCTGGTAGTAGAGCTGAAACTCCTGGTTCTCGATGGCGTGGCGCAGGTCACGTTCCAGTTTCATCGCCTCCATCGCGTTGGTGTTCATTTCAGCGGTGAAGAACTGGAAGCTGTTGCGTCCCATTTCCTTGGCGCGATACATCGCCGTGTCGGCGTTGCGCAGGAGGGTGTCCGGGTCCTCGGCATCGGCGGGGAAGAGCGTGATGCCGATGCTGGCGGTGGCGAAGAACTCACTGCCCGCGAGCGAAAACGGCGAGCCGAGCGACTCGATGATGCGCTCGGCAACCAGAGTGCAGTCCTGCGGGTCGGGCAGTTCCGGAAGGATCAAGGCGAACTCGTCGCCGCCGAAGCGGCTCACCGTGTCGCTGTCGCGCACACAATCCTTGAGGCGATGGCTGACTTCGAGCAGCAACTGGTCGCCGACCTGGTGGCCGAGCGTGTCGTTGATGGCCTTGAAACGGTCGAGATCGAGCAGGCAGACGGCGACATGGCTGCCATTGCGGCGCGCCATCGCAACGGCCGTCGTCAGGCGGTCGCGGAACAGCAGGCGGTTCGGTAGTTCGGTGAGGCTGTCGTATTGCGAGAGATGCAGCAGGCGTTGCTCGGCCAGCATGCTCTCGGTGATTTCGACGTACATCACGACCGCGCCGCGTTTCGACCGGGTATGCAGCGGGGCGATGTTGATCCGGAACCAGCGCTGTCGCTCGGGCGTATGCGCCGGAAAGATGCGCGTGATCGACTCGTAGCCGCCCGCGAGAATGCCGCGCAGATCCGCGGCGAAATGTTCGGTGTCGCGGCGTTGTTCGCCCTGCGAGCGGTTCGCCAGCCACTCGCAGGCGGTGAGATAGTTTGCGCCGATCGCGTACTGCGCGAGACCGCTTTCCTCGACCTGCTTCTGCCAGGACTCATTGGCCTCGATGATGCGGCCTTCTTCATCGAGCAGGGCGATGTTGGCAGGCAGCGCGTCGAGAATGAAGCGTTGCACTTCGGCGCGGTGGCGCTGCTCGAGCAGACTGGCGCGCAGTTCGTCGCGCTGTTCGATGAAGCCGCTGATGTCGCTGGCGACACCGCCGATGCATTGCACGCGATTGGCGGTGTCGTGTATTGGAAAGGTGGTCAGGTGCAGCCAGCGGATGCCGCCATCAGGGCGCAAGACGCGGAATTCCTCGTCGAGACCGCCGAGTCTGGTCGTGTCCCGGGCGTGCTTGATGCGGGCCTGGTCGTCGGGGTGAACATGGCGCAGCCAGTCCATGCGGTCGTCGAGCAGATCCTGGACGCGTCGTCCCCAGATTCTTTCATAGGCGGCGCTGACAAAGGTCATCCGCTTCTCATCCAGGTCGAGCACCCAGACGCATTCGGGGATTGCTTCCGTCAGGCGACGGAAGCGATTGACGGCGTTGATCTGGGCCTCCATCGCATCCTTGGCGACCTGGCGCGCCTGGAGGCGCTGGCGGCGCGCTTCGGCCGCCATCAATTCACGCTGAATGGCCGGAACCAGACGTTTCACCTGGGGCTTCTTCTGGACGAGGTCATTGGCGCCCGCGCGCATGACTTCGACAGCAAGATCCTCGCCGAGATTGTCGGTGGCGACGATGACCGGCAGGTCGGCGGAATGCTCGCGGACAATCTTCAATATCGCAAAGGCATCCAGATCCCGCAGTGGATGACAGGCGATCACGATATCCCAGACGCGCTCGGCGAGCGCCTCTTCAAGTTGTTGCGCGGTGCCGGCTTGCTGACAACCGGGCTGGAGGCCGCCCTCTTCGAGGGTGCGCTGCAGCAGCATGAACTCTTCGAACTGGTCTTCGGCGATCAGGATCTGGAGGGGGCTCCCGCGCGACGGCCCGGCGTCATTCGGCAACGGCGCCGAGACGGGGTGAATAGCGTTCTGCGAGCGGGGCGGTTCATCCATCGTCGCGTTAGGCCCAATTGCGATCCGGCAAGTCATGGGACGGCCGATCGGGTTGATATGGCATCAACATCAACGAGCATAATACAAAACGTCGGATCGCATCAAGAAGCAACCAATAGAAGCCAGCAATCGCGATGTCTGCCTGAGGCATGCTGCCAGAACAACTCGCCAACTCGCCAACTCGCCGACAGGGCAATCGCATATGGACTCCCCTCTCCCACTTGTGGGAGAGGGGCCGGGGGAGAGGGCGCTTCTATGCGCCACTGAGCGGAAAATCGCCCCCTCTCCCCAACCCCTCTCCCCCACTTCGTGAGGGAGAGGGGCTCAAATAACGATCGCCGTGCCAATGACGAATGTGTGTGCGATTGCCCTGAACTCGCCGACTCGCTGCGAGTGCGGTGATATAGTATCTGCAATGATGCACGCCAGGCGGCTGCCTGGCCCAATCCGCGATTGCAACAAGATCATCGAATGACACAGAAAATTGGCCGTTTCGAAGTTCTGCGAGAACTTGGGCGTGGGGCGCAGAGCATCGTCTATCTCTGCAACGATCCGCATCTGCAGCGCGAGGTGGCGATCAAGACGCTGCATTTCGCCGAGGCCGATCCGCGTCTCAACGCCTATCTGCTGGCGGAGGCCCGCACCGTCAGCAAGTTGCGTCACGCCCGAATCGTGCCGATATTCGAGGCCGGCGAGGAAAACGGCGATCCCTATCTGGTGTTCGAATACGTCGAGGGTGAGAGTCTCACCGATCTGCTCAGGAAGAAGCCGCTGCCGGCGGCGCGGGCCGCGGATCTTGTCGCCGGCATCCTCGATGCGCTGGCCGACGCTCATGCCCAGGGCATCATCCATCGCGATCTGAAACCCTCGAACATCATCATCGACGCCAAGGGCACCCCGCGGGTGATGGACTTCGGCATTGCCGTGCGGGTGAGCGATGTCCCGGCGGCGCAGGCGGCCCAGAACGAGGGCTTGATGGGAACGCCGCCGTACATGGCCCCCGAGTATGTCCAGAAGCGGACGATCAACGAAAAAACCGATCTGTATGCGATGGGCCTGATCTTCCTGGAAATGCTGACCGGGCGTCGCGTCATGCAGGCCAACAGCCTTCCGGCGATGCTGGCGAGCATCGTCAATGAGCCGGTGCAGTTGCCGAAGCACGTCAATATCGACGAACGCCTCGGCGCGATCATTCTCAAGGCGGTTGCGCACGATCCGGCGCTGCGTTTTGAAAGCGCTGCGCAGATGTGCTCAGCCCTGCGCGAGTACCTGAATCCCGCATTGCCCGAAGGGGCTGCGGAAGGCGTCGTTACGCCCGGACAGGGCGCCGCCATCGATTTCCTGTTGCGCCGGATGCGCCACAAGTCGGACTTTCCCGCCTTGTCCGATTCGGTTTCGGCAATCAATCGGCTCACCAATTCGGACAAGGAAAGCATCAACAATCTCTCCAATACGATCCTCAGGGACTATGCGCTGACCGCCAAGATCCTGCGCATCGTCAATTCCCCCGTTTATCGGCAAGCCGGGGGCGGCAGCATCAGCACCGTTTCGCGCGCGGTGGTCGTCCTGGGCTTCGATTCCATCCGCAATGTCGCCCTGACGGTGATGATGTTCGAGCATCTGCAGAACAAGGCGAACGCCACGCAGATCAAGGAAGCCTTCCTGCGCGCCAATCTTTCCGGTCTGCTCGCGCGCGACATCGGCCAGAAGCTGATGCCGCGAGAAGCCGAGGAGTTGTTCGTCTGCTCGATGTTCCACGGTTTGGGCCGGTTGCTGGTTCAATATTATTTCCCCGATGAGGTCGAGGAGATGAGTCGTCTGATCCAGATCAAGAACTGCAGTGACGATGCCGCCGTCCATCAGGTGCTTGGTACCTCTTTTGAGGAATTGGGGATGGCGATCGCTCGCCACTGGGGTTTTCCCGACGATGTCGTGAGCAGCATGCGGCGCATGCCGGCAGGGCCCGTGAAGAAGCCGGCGACACGGAGCGACACCTTGCACATGGTGGTCAGTTACTCCAACGAATTGTGTGACAGCATCGCCAATACGCCGCCCGAGGAACGTGGCAAGGCGCTGAAGCAGATCGCCAGCCGCTATGCCGCTGGCGTGCAGTTTTCCGACGAGCAGTTCAAGGGGCTCATGCAGCGCGCGTTCGACGAACTGAACCAGTTCGCATCGAGCCTGCATGTGAATCTGAAGCAGAGCCCGTTCGCCCGTCAGGCGCAGGTCTGGAGCGGCGGCGCCGAGGCGCCCGCGGCAGGGCGGAGCAGCAGCGCTGCCCTGGGAGTCGATACCGACATGGCGCAGACCGTGCTGACCAGCGAGGGGAGCGAACGAACCGTGGTTTCCCCGCCGGAAGCGACCCCTGGCGCGAGCGGCGAAGCGGGGGGCGTTGCCGGGAGCCGGGGCGAGGCAGGATCGAATGGCGATGTCAATGGCGATGTCGATGAGGAGACGCCGAACGACATTCAGGCGATCCTCGCGGCCGGCATACAGGACATCAGCAATTCTCTGGTCGACGAGTTTTCCCTGAACGACATCCTGCGCATCATCCTGGAAACCATGTATCGGGCGATGGGTTTTGAGCGGGTGCTGCTTTGTCTGCGCGACTCGAAAACCAACCAGATGATTGGACGCTTCGGTTTTGGCGTCGACACCGGCGAACTCGCGCGCAATTTCCGTTTTCCGCTGAAGGGCGAGACCGATGTGTTTCGCGTCGCGGCGCTCAAGGGCGTCGATCTGATCATCACGGACATCAACGATCCGAAAATTTTCGAGCGCATTCCCGACTGGTATCGGAGCAAGATCCCGGCGGAGACATTCGTCCTTTTCCCACTCATGCTGAAGGGGGCGCCAGTCGCCATGATCTATTGCGACAAGCGCAAGGCGGGCGACATCGTGATTCCCTCGAAGGAACTGACCCTGCTCAAGACCCTCCGCAATCAGGCCGTTCTGGCGATCAAACAGGCGAGCTGAAATGAGCAAGGCGTTTGTCAAGGACGACTCCCGTGAAGAGGAGGACGAGCCCGTCGGTGCTCCGGCCCTGCCGCCAGGCGCCGCCAACTACATGACGAAGACGGGGTATCTGCGCCTCCGCGAGGAGTTCGAAAACCTCGTCAGGGCCGAGCGCCCGGCGCTCGTGCAAGTCGTATCGTGGGCCGCCGGCAACGGCGACCGTTCCGAGAATGGCGACTACATCTATGGCAAGAAGCGCCTGCGTGAGATGGACCGGCGCATCCGCTACCTGATGAAGCGTCTGGAAAGCGCCGTGGTCGTCGATCCCCGGGAACAGGAAAACCTCGAACAGGTGTTCTTCGGCGCCACGGTGACGATCGTCGAAATCAATGATGCCGCCGGCGCGAGCGTGACTTATCAGATCGTCGGTGTCGATGAGGCCGACGCCGGTTCCGGGCGCATCAGCTGGATTTCGCCGCTGGCGCGCGCCCTGATGAAGGCGCGCGAGGGCGACCTGATCCGCTTTCAGAGCCCCGCCGGAGTGCGCGAAATCGAGATCGAAGCCATCGCCTACGGCTGATTTTCTCGTGATGCCCGGAGAGGCGTATCAATGCTCGTTCTCCATATGCCATGCCCGGAGATGCGCGTCAATGCTTGATCTCCGGTCAAGGCCCCTTTCATCGGTGCTTTTCGTGGGAGCGGCCTCCCGGCCGCGAATCGCTCCGAGCGCACCGCTGTCATTCGCGGCCGCGCGGTCGTGACCGCAGGAGTCGTCCCCAAGGAAGTGGCCTTGGGCCATCCAACGAGGGGTTTCCACAATTATTTCAGTGGGGGCCTCGCGAACGCCACGCTGCCTCTTGAAATTCCCCGGGGCGTCCCCAAATCGCGGAATACCCGTTTTTTTGAGGAGATTTTGATGTCCATGAATGCAACCGCCGAGCGCGAGACGCTCGGCTTCCAGGCCGAAGTCAAGCAGCTCCTGCAGCTGATGATCCACTCGCTGTACAGCAACCGCGAAATCTTTCTGCGCGAGCTGATTTCCAATGCGTCCGACGCCTGCGACAAGCTACGTTTCGAGGCGCTGCACAATGCGGCGCTGTTCGAGGATGACTCCGAGCTGAAAATCCGTCTTGCCTTCGATGAGGAAGCGCGCACCCTGACGATCACCGACAACGGCATCGGCATGAACCGCGACGATGCCATCCAGAACCTCGGCACCATCGCCAAGTCCGGCACGCGCGAGTTCTTTTCCAGGCTGTCCGGCGACCAGCAGAAGGACGCCAACCTGATCGGCCAGTTTGGCGTCGGTTTCTATTCCTCGTTCATCGTCGCCGACAAGGTCACCGTGTATAGCCGTCGCGCTGGCGAGCAGGCCGACCAGGGCGTGCGCTGGGAGTGCGACATGGCCGACGAGGGCAGCGGCCAGTTCACCGTCGAGGTCGTCGAGAAGAAGACGCGCGGCACCGAGATCACCCTGCATCTGCGCGACGATGTCTGCGAGGGCGCCGACAGCCTGCTCTCCGGCTATCGCCTGCGCTCGCTGGTGCGCAAGTACTCCGACCACATCCTCCAGCCCATCGTCATGAAGAAGGAAGTCTGGGACGAAGAGGCCAAGGCGCAGAAGGTCACCGACGAGGATGAAACGGTCAACCAGGCCAGCGCCCTTTGGGCGCGCTCGAAGAGCTCGATCGAGGATGGCGAGTACATCGAGTTCTACAAGCACATCAGCCACGACTACGACGAGCCGCTGATCTGGAGCCACGCCCGCGTCGAGGGCCGTTCCGAATACACCCAGCTGCTCTACATTCCGGCGCACGCGCCGTTCGACCTGTTCGACCGCAACTCGCGTCATGGCGTCAAGCTCTACGTGCGCCGCGTCTTCATCATGGATGATGCCGAGCAGCTGCTGCCGATCTACCTGCGTTTCGTGCGCGGCGTCATCGACAGCAACGACCTGCCGCTCAATGTCTCGCGCGAGATCCTTCAGGAAAGCAAGGACATCGAGGCGATCCGCTCCGGCAGCACCAAGCGCATCCTGGCGATGCTGGAAGACCTCGCCGAGAATCATCCGGAAAAGTTCGTCACCTTCTGGCGCGAATTCGGCCGCGTGCTCAAGGAAGGCATCGGCGAGGACTTCGCCAACAAGGAACGCGTCGCCGGCCTGCTGCGCTTCGCCTCGACGCAGGCCGATACCGCCGAGGAAATCGTCTCGCTGAATGACTACATCGGCCGCATGAAGGAAGGCCAGGACAAGATTTACTACGTCACCGCCGAGTCCTTCAACGCGGCGAAGAACAGCCCGCATCTCGAAGTCTTCCGCAAGAAGGG
>CAZCPD010000046.1:0-16179 GCA_964500425.1 uncultured Rhodocyclaceae bacterium | reverse complement strand
TTAGAAGATGAAGTCCAGCGTCGCACTGAAGACATTCGAGCGGCCGTTCCAGCCGACCGGCACCGAGGGCAGCAGCAGGGGCGGCGAGCAAGGCGCTGCACCGCCGACCAGCGGCAGGCTGACCGGCGAGCAGGTCTTGTTGCGGATGGCATCGACCTGGAACTTCAGCGCCACGTCGGTCTTCCAATCGTAGCGCAGGCCGAGCGAGATGGCCTGGCGATGCTGATCGGCGCGGGTCAGCATGAAGTCGGCGACGCCGACGGCGGCATCCACGCCCCTGCCATGCAATTCCGCCGTGCGATTGGGATTCTTGCTGCGCACCGCGGCGATATTGACGAAGGGTGTCAACTTGTCGAAGCGATAGCCGAGCGTCCAGTAGCCGGCCCACAGTTCGCCGAACATCAGCGATGTCGACTTGAGGTGATAGACGGCGAGATCGGTACGCAGGGAACCCTTGTCGTAGATTACCCCGACGCTGTCGAAGGTCAGCTTCTTGCCGGCAAAGGCGATGTCATCGGCAAGCCGGTACAGGCCGTTCGCCAGGGCAGCATCGCTCTGCCCCTGCGCGGTGTTGCGCAGTAGTGCCAGCGTGTCGATCGGGCCGGGTGGGATTTCCTTGAGGATGCGCATGTTCGAGCGGCTCAGGCGCAGCATCCAGTTGGCGGCATCGAAATCGATCAACCCCCCGGTGAAGCGGGTTCCCGCCAGATCCTGCATGACCCCCAGGTCGGTGCTGATGTTGCCGGACCAGCGGTTCTGGCCGTACAGGTTTGGAACACGGTTGCGGGCGAGGCCGGAATAGAGCTTCAGGCGGGCGACGTTGTTGCCGATGGGGAGCTGGAAGGTGACGTCGCCACCGTCGATGTACTGAGTCGACATTGCGCCGTAGTATTCGAGCGGCGGTCTCACCCACAGATAGGAGTAGCCGACCTCGCGCGAATCGGCCGCATGAAAGATGTCATAGCCGACCCGGCCGAGGCGCAGCTTGACAGAGGGGTTCGGTGCATAGCGGACGAAGCCCAGCGAAACTTCCGGATCGAAGTTGTTGTCGGCGTTGTAGCGGCTGATGACCTGGGTCACGATGTCCAGCGTTTCCGTCGCCGCGTATGCCGACTGGATTCCGAGGCGCGTATCGGTTTCCCAGAACAGGCCGCGATTCGTTGCACCGTGGAACTGGCCCATGTCGCGCACGAAGGCGGCCCCGTCGCCTTGCGTATGGACGACGCCCAGCGTGCCGAAACCGCTGAACTTGACCCTTGCAGCCTCATCGGTCTGGGCGTGGAGTGCGGTTGGGGCGGCGGTGGTCGCCAGGGCGGTGAGTGCGGCCAGCGTGGATAGGCGCGTGGAAGTGCGTTTCAGCATGTCGGGGAGATCTCCTTGATATTTTGGGGCCACCTGCCTTGGCACGGGCCGCTGTCGTTCTCGGCGTAACGGCAGTACTCGCCGACCATGGGATGCCATTCTAATCCTGGGCGGGACGCTTGTTGCATGGTCGCGAGACGCATGAACCGGATCACCATCCTGCCCTCACCGGAAGCATCTTGTGTTACCCATCCGACTCGATCCGGAATCACAAACTTGGTGGGATGCGAATTCAATAATACAATCACACTTTTCCTGGTTTTCATCGTTCATGCAGAAGATTACCGAACTCATCGACAATGTCGAAAGAGTCATCGTAGGCAAGCGGTCTGTGGTCGAGCTTGCGGTGGTTGCCATGCTCTGTCGCGGGCACGTGCTGTTCGAGGACGTGCCGGGCACCGGCAAGACCATGCTGGCGCGCGCCCTGGCTCGATCAGTGGCGGTGGATATGAAACGCCTGCAGTGCACACCCGACCTGTTGCCGTCGGACATCACCGGGGTACCGATCTACAACCAGAAAAGCTGCGAGTTCGAATTCCGCCCCGGTCCGGTCTTCACGCATGTTCTGCTTGCCGATGAAATCAACCGCGCCACGCCGCGCGCCCAATCGGCGCTGCTCGAGTGCATGGAGGAATTTCGCGTCAGCGTCGATGGCGTGACCTACGACTTGCCGAAGGTCTTCATGGTTCTGGCGACGCAGAATCCCATCGACATGGCGGGCACCCATGTGCTGCCCGAAGCGCAGCTCGATCGATTCTTCGTTCGCCTGTCGATTGGATACCCGACACTGGAGGAGGAAGTCCGCATTCTCAACGCCCAGGCGCAGGCGCATCCCATCGACTCCCTGGCGCCCGTCGTCGGCGAAGCCGATGTGCTGGCCGCCCGCGAGGCCGTCAGGGCGATCCACGTTGCCCCCGAGGTGGCCCGCTACGCCGCCAGCATCGTCGGCGCGACGCGCAATCATGCCGATCTGCGTCTGGGCGCCAGTCCGCGCGGCACCCTGACCTTGATGCGCGGCGCGCAAGGACTTGCCTATCTGCGCGGGCGGGACTTCGTGACGCCCGACCTCGTCAAGACGATGGTCGGGCCGGTTCTCGCGCATCGCCTGATCATTCGTCCGCAGGCTGTTGCGGTTGGCGAAAATTCGCTCGCCATATTGCAGGGCATTCTCGATCGGGTGCCGCCACCGGTATGAGTCGTCCGGCGTTCTCTCGGTTCGGTTGGCAGGAGCGCTATTTCAAGCCGCTGGTGCTGGGCCTCGTCACGCTGCTGATGTACTGGGCTGCGATCAATCGCAGCCAGGCCCTGCCGTGGGCGATCGCCGCCATGCTTTCGGCAACCCTGGTCACCGGTCTGCTCTGGCCGCGCTGGCTGGTCGGTCAGCTTTCCGTCGTGCGCCACGGACCCGCGCGGGCCGATGAGAATGAGACGATCGTCCTGAATGTCGAGGTCATCAACCGGGGCTTCTTGCCGCGCTTCATGATCGAAGTGAGCGATGTACTGCCTTTCGTCGGGCTCGATGCGGGGGCAGTGAATTCGGGCGAGATGCGGCTCGGTGTGGCGACGCACGTGCCCGGCGGCGGCATACGGAAATTTGAGTTGCCCTTGCTCTGCGAAAAACGTGGCTTGTATCGGCTCGGCCCGGTGGGGCTCGTGTCGAGTTTTCCGCTGGGGCTGGTCGAGGCACGGCAAAGTCGCAACGACGGCGTTCAGCACCTGACCATCTATCCCGCCGTCTTTCCGATCGCGACCCTGCCGCTGCATGGGGCGCCCAGCCAGATTCATCGTGGCGGCTACCTGCTGCCGGAAGGCGCGGGTGCGGCCGAGTTTTCCGGATTACGCGACTATCGGCGCGGCGACAACCCTCGTCATATCCACTGGCCGACCACGGCGCGGCTCAACGCGCTGATGATCAAGGAGTTCGAGCCGCTCGCCTCGGCCTGTCTCCATGTCGTGCTCGATCAGTGTGCGGAGGCCAATGTCGGCTGCGGCAAGCGTGCCAGCTTCGAGGTTGCGATACGCATTGCCGCCTCGATCGCGCGCTACGCCTGCGATCACAACATTCCCACGCGGCTGATCGGCGAAGGCGCCGATGGGCGCTCGCTCTCGATTCCATCCGGTACGGGCGGGCATCATTACCAGAGCATCCTCGATGAACTGGCCATCGTGGCGGCCGACGGTGCCCACTCCTACGCCACGGTGCTGGAAAAGGCGGCGGTCGATTGTCACCATGGCGAGACTGTTGTCGTGTTTCTCAGCGAACCGCCCACTTCGCTGGCCGAAACGCTGCAAACCCTGGCCCTGCTGAGGGCGCGCGGTGCGCATCTCTTCGCGGTGGTGTTCGAGCGCGGTTCCTTTCTGGCGCCAGGGGATGGGGGCGGCGCGTGCAGTTACGAAGCCGGCACTGCGAACCTCATGGCGACCCTGCATGCGCTTGGTGCAACCGCGCTGCCCGTTTGTTGCGGCGACGATCTGGTGAAACTGTTCAATTCATGAAGCTGTCCGTTTCGCCGCCGCTGACGTCCCTCCCGGTCTTTGTCGGCCTGTTTGCCGCGTTGTGTCTGGCGGGCGTCTGCAACGCATTCCTGGACATACGGCTTGGCTCTTTCGGCATCGAGGTGTTCCTATGGACGCTGGTTTGTGCGTCAAGCCTCGTTCTCGGGGCGCGTCAGCGAGGTGTGATCAGCGACGCGGGGCGGCGAGTTCAAACCGTCGCGTTCGTCCTCGGCCTGATCCTGCTGGTCTTCTTCTTCCTGCCGATCTGGGGCATTCCGCGTGCCCTGGTGCCTTTTCTGGCCACCCTCCAGGTCGCTCAGAACTGCGTGATGACGACCCGTCGGCAGCTCCATCTGGGCCTGCTCATTTCGCTGATGATGGTCGTGTATGCCAGTACACATCCGCGGGCCGACTGGACCATGCTGTTCTATCTCATCCCCTATGTCGTTGCCGTCGTGTTCACGCTTGCCGCCGAGCAGATCGGCCGCCGTGCCGAGGACGTCCGGCGCACCAGTGTTGGCGTCGGGCCGGTGGCAGGGCAGGGGGTTGCCATCCTTGCCGCCACGGCCGGCATTCTGCTGGGCGGCGCCTTGCTTTATGCGGTCACGCCTCAGATCACCGGGCCAACGTTGCTCTCGAAATATGGCCAGCCCGGCCACTATGCCAAGTTCGACGCTCAACCCGGTGTCGCACAAGGGGAGGGTCTCGATGGCGTGAACGCGGCAACCGGTGAGAGGTCTTCGGTTGGCGGAGGCGGCATGGACGGCGTCTGGCCGACGCTCGTGCAGATGCGCGAAGCCGCCGATCGACCGGGCATGCCGAAGTGGCAGGCGACGAGCATCCGCGTCATGGCGGAAGTTGCCGAAGTGGGGGATCGGATCGTGCGGCCCTTTCGGCTTGCGCTCGATGATGGGTGGAGACGCCTCAAGGCGTGGCTCAATGCGCACCGTCAGGTGCTTCAGCAATCGTTGCTGGGATTGATCCTGCTCGCGCTGCTTGTCGCCGCATGGCTGTTGCTCAAGGAAACGCGACCGGCGGCGTGGCTACGCGTGCGGTTCGACTATCTGCGGCTGGTCATGCTCGAAAGACATGGCACGGGCAAGCGCGACGCGCTGGAATACTACGCTGCACTGCAACGCCTGCTCGACCTCGAAGGCCTGCCGCGCCTGCCACAGGTCAATAGTCGCGAATATCTCGCACAAATCTGCCGTCGCTACGAGCACTTGCACAGCGAAGCCGAGGAACTGACGCTCCAGTTCGAGAGGGCGCGCTATGGCGATCGCGAGGGTTCAAGCGCGGATCTGACACGAATGCGGGATCTGTATCGCAGCATGTTCCACGGCGTCGATCTCGCGGCTGCGCTGCGCCGAATCTGACGGGGGGAGCCGGTACCGGCAGGCGCGTCCTTGCTTCTTTTCAGAGGCTGCTCAGGTCGGTCGCGTCAGTTGCGAGTAGAGCAGCGGCAGACGCCGCGCCAGTTCTTCCGGGTGGCGCAGCACCAGGAAACCGCCGGGGCCGAACAGGTGCGGCAGGTAGTCGGCGCCTTCGCGGTCGATGGTCAGGCAGAATGGCTGGATGCCGGTGCGGCGGGCTTCGATCAGGCTCATCCGTGTGTCCTCGATGGCGTAGCGGCCTTCGTAGGCGTCAATGTCGGTGGGCTTGCCGTCGGAGAGGATCAGCAGCAGGCGTTGGGCTTGCGGCTGGTCGGCGAGCAGCGCCGTCGAGCGGCGTATGGCGGCCCCCATGCGCGTGTAGAAGCCGGGCTTGAGTGCGGCGATGCGTCCGCGGCTGGCGGCGTCGTAGCGCGCGGCGAACGGCTTGATTTCATGGAAGCGCACGTTGCCGCGCTTCAGGGAGGAAAAGCCGTACATCGCGAATTCATCGCCGCAGGCCGACAGCGCTTCGGAGAACAGCATCATGCTGTCGCGGATGGCGTCGATGACGCGCATGTCGTCGGCGATGCCGGCATCCGTCGATAGCGACAGGTCGGCCAGCAGCAGGCAGGCGAGGTCGCGCTCCTGTTGGGTACGGGCAAGATAGGCGGGTGGGCAGGCGGCATGGCCAGCGCGGCGGTCGGCGAAGGCGCGCACGCAGGATTCGAGGTCGAGCTCCTCGCCGTCGCTCTGGTTCTTCTGCCAGCGGCGCATCGGCGCGAGGGCGCCGAACTGGGCACGCAGGCGGCGTGCGGCCGGTTGCAGGCGCGCTGGCAGCGGCACAGGCGGCGCGTGGCTCGCTTCCATGGTTTGCAGGCGACACCAGTCAGGTTTCATTTCGCGGCGCTTCCAGTCCCACTCGGGCAGCGGGATGCCTGCACCGACAGGCGTGTCGTCCTCCGCGGCGGAGGGCAGATCGAGATCGAAGCGCACCTTGCTGGCGACGGCCTTGTTGTCGCGTGTCACGGTGATGCGGTCGAGGTCTTCGGCCTTGCTGGCGGCGTCGGGGTCGGGATCCTCGTCGGTGTCGCGATTGACCTTGATGTACTCGGCCAGCGAGAGCAGGCTCTCGGCCCGGAACATCATCAGGAAGGGCGACTTCTTTTCCGGCATTTCCGTGCGCTCGGCCTGGTAGCGCTTGTCGCTGCCCGGTTGCTCGACGCCTCCACCCTCGGGGTTGCCGGGGTTTTGCGCCGGCAGGGTTTGCGGTGCGTTGTCCGGTAGCGGCCGCAGCCAGAGCGGCACGGGCTGGATGTCCATCGCCTTTCTGCGCGTCAGTGGCGGGAGTTCGGCGACGCTGCCGGGGTCCTGCAGGGCGCGGCGGATCGCCAATTCGCGCGCCGCTTCGTCGGCCGGCAGGCGCGCCGGATCGAGTCGTTGCGCCAGGGTGGCGGCGACGAGGCGCTCGTAGCGCGACCTGAGGCCCGGGTAGTCGGTCAGCACCGCCAGCGTGGCGCGCTGGTTGGCGGCCAGCCAGTCGCCCGTCAGGTCGGCCGAACGCGCCGCCTGCGCGGCCAGCCACAGGTAGAGGTCGCGGTTGAGTTCCCTTACTGGAAACAGGGCGAGCGTCGGCGGCAGGTGCAGGGTTTCCGAGTCGCGGGCGGCGAGCGCCATCTTTTCGCCGCTGCCGGCGATGCGTTCGAGCAGGCGGCGACGTGCGCCGTGGCGGCTGTCGGCGGCGGGGGCGACGCGCAGGCCGGGGTCGCCGCCGAAGGCGCGGAACAGCAGGCCGGCGCTGCGCTCGACTTCCTCCAGGCGCACGGCAGCCTGCGGATATTCGCGCGTCGCGGCGCGAGTGATCATGCGATGCCAGAGTCCGCCGATGTATTCTTCCATGGGCCGCTTCCTTTAACGTGAAAGTCGCGTCAGCGACTCTGGAAGCTCCCCTCTCCCTGACACGGTGACCGAAGGAAATCCCTGCGGGAGAGAGGGGTTGGGGTGACCGAAGGAAACGCCCCGAAGGAAGTCCCCTTGGGGGACGCCCCGAAGGAAGTGGCCTTGGGCCATCCCTGTGGGAGTGAGGGGAACGGACATGACTTTCATGCTTCGGGGCGTCTTCTTCAAAGTCATTTCCGTTCGCTGGCCTCAGTGTTCGCTCGCGGCGCTTGGTTGCGTCACGGGGATGATCGGGATGGTGACCCGGCGGCGCGTCTTCGGCGCATCGGTTTGCGCCGCTGGCGATTCGTCGCGCAGGCCGGTGAGGCTCGTCGTGGCTTCGTTCCTGCGCGCCGCTTCGTCGGCAACCCAGCCCAGCAGGCCGTCTTGCTGCGCCTGGTTCTGCTGGACGGTGTTGCAGGCGGCAATGCACTGGCCGCACTGGGTGCAGGTGAACATCTTGTGCTTGGCGGTGCGCGGACGCAGGCGCATGGGACAGACCGCTTCGCAGGCGGCGTCGCCGGGGCCCTGCGCGACATAGCAGCGTTCGCATTCGGCAGCGCGGGCGCGGGCGAATCCCACCACCATCGCACCGCGATTGCTCATCCAGGCAAGGCTCTGGAACAGTCCGACGGCGCAGGCATAGCGGCAGAACAGGTGGCGCGCGAAGAGGAATTCGATGGTCAATACGATGGTCGCCGCGGTGATGAAGATGGTCTGATTGCGTGTCGGATTGAATTGCGCGAGATTGCCATAGACCTCGGCCGGCGGCAGCAGGTAGGTGAGAAATACGACGGCCCAGGCCAGCGCGAAGCCGACCGCCATCGGCACCACCAGCAGCCACCAGCGCGTGTCGCGCAAACGCGGGGTGCCGTCGGCGTGGCGCGGCGGCAGCGGCTTGCGTTCCCAGATGCTCGGCCGGCCGGAGGCGTGACTCATCAACTGGTTGATGGTTTCGACCACCGAGAAATGCGGGCACAGCCAGCCGCAATACAGCCGACCCCAGCGCCAGGCGAAGACGATGAACAGGGCCGCGCCACCGAGCAGGGGCAGGAACAGGCGCAGCAGCAGATTGACTGCCGCCTCGCTGCTGTCGATGCGTCCGGCGAGGAAGTCGTCGATGCCCAGCCGCCATGGCAGGCCGACGATCCAGGCGTGGCCGGCGACGAGGTCGTAGCGCAGCACGTCGAACACCGGAGCGAGAGCGAAGACGACGAAGAAGCTGATCTGCCAGGCGAGGCGATGACGCTGCGTCGGGCTGCGTTCCCCGTTGGTGCCGCAGTTACTCATGGCGCACGCCGATCAGCGGATAGACGTATTCGTGCCCGGCCATGGCGCGCGACAGGCCGAAGATGCCGAGCAGCACGAGTGTGGAGTGGATGCACGTGAAGTAAAGAATCACCACCACCCAGGTCCATTGCGAATGCAGGCCGGCCAGGGCGATGAAGGCGAGACTGAGGGCCACCAGCAGCACGCCGCCCCACAGGCTGACGAAGAAGGTCTGGGCGAGGTGGCAACGCGCCAAGCGGCCGGTGCTGGCGTTGTAGCGCCAGCGCAGCCAGACGATGACCAGGAAGGCGATGCCGGGTATCAGCAGCAGATTGGCGAGAAACAGCGCTTCGGCGGTGACGGCGACAACCTGGTCGAATTCGTCATCTGCCTGGGGCGGGTCGTCTCTGCTGTCCATTTTCTCAGCGGCCGAAGGTGGCAAGAACGACTTCCATCAACGCGGTAGTGATCTCGCCGTCGTCGGAGAGGCTCTCGATCAGCGCGCTGCGGCAGGCGTCGATCGGATCCATGCCGTTCCGGATCAGCACCGCGGCATAGACCAGCAGACGCGTGCTCGGTACTTCCTCGAGGTCGACGTCCTTCAGGTTGCGCAGGCTGCTGCCGATGGAAACCAGGCGCCTGGCGGTCATCTCGTCGCAGCCGGTTTCACTGCGCAGGATCGCCTCCTCGCGTGAGGCTGATGGGAAGTCGAAGCGCAGGGCGACGAAGCGCTGGCGCGTCGACGGTTTCATGCTCTTCATGAAGTTCTGGTAGCCGGGGTTGTACGAAACCACCAGCATGAAGCTGTCGGGCGCATGGAGCACCTCGCCGGTTCGGTCGATCGGCAGCGTGCGGCGATGGTCGGCGAGCGGGTGGATGACCACGGTGGTGTCCTTGCGCGCCTCGACGACTTCGTCCAGGTAGCAGATGCCGCCTTCGCGCACCGCGCGCGTCAGCGGCCCGTCGCTCCAGTAGGTGGCGCCGTCGCTGATCAGGTGACGGCCGATCAGGTCGGCCGCGGTCAGGTCATCGTGGCAGGCGACGGTGAATAAGGGCAGCCCCAGCTTCGCCGCCATGTGGGCGACGAAGCGCGTCTTGCCGACGCCGGTGGGACCCTTGATCAGCAGCGGCAGGCGGTTGCGCCAGGCCTGCTCGAAGAGCTCGATTTCATTGCCGGCGGCTTCGTAGTACGGCACTTCCTGCTGCATGGTATTCATCGGATTTTCCTGATGGGTATTCGTTCGATGTCGCAATGTAAGCGCAGGCCGCGGCGGTTGCCTTGACGCGCGACAAGCTGCCGGCTCAGGCGGCGGTTGCCAGACCGAAATAGAAGGCGGCGCCGATCGCTGTCACTACCAATATCAACCATAGCAGAATGATCAGTCGCCAATGGAAGGCGGCATGGCGCAGGCTCATGAATTCATCGGCGACCCACCAGCCCTTGATGCCGGCGAGGCCGAGCAGGATGGCGGCGGTGAGCGGACCGTGCGCCCCCTGCTCGCCGAGCAGCCAGGTGATGAAGGTGGCGACGAGCAGGGCGGCGAAGGTCAGATCGAGGGTACGGGTGTTCATCGGCATCACCTCATGACGTAGACGAGAGGGAACAGGATCAGCCAGACCAGATCGACCATGTGCCAGTAGCTGGCGCCGGTTTCCATGCCGTGATGATCGGCCGCGCTGTAACCGCCCTGGCGCGTCTTGTTCCAGACGGCGATCAGGATGACCATGCCGAGGATGACGTGCATGAAGTGGAAGAAAGTCAGCGACAGGTAGAAGAAGTAGAAGGTGTTGGTCGTCAGGTCGATGCCCTCGGCGAACTTCGCCGAGTATTCGAACAGCTTGACGACGAGGAAGCCGGCGCCGCCCAGGATGCCACCGGCCAGCAGGCGTGCGGATAGCTGCTGGCGTCCGGCCTTGATGGCCGCGACGGCCCGCGCCACGCACCAGCTCGCGGTGATCAGCAGCACCGTGTTGAGCGCGCCGGCATTGCGGTCGAGCGTCGGCTGCAGGCTGTTGAAGAGCTCGACGTTCTTCGCGCGGACGATGGCGTAGGCGGCGAAGAAGATGGCGAAGACCAGCAGTTCAGACCAGATGAAGATCCATATGGCCAGGTCGCCGGGCAGCCCCTTGTTTGCATCGGCTGCGTCGGACGTCGGGGCGACGGCAGTGCTGGAGTTGGCAGCGGTGGCTTCGTCGGGCATGGTCAGGGCTTCGGCATTCATCGTAACGTGGTTATTCCGACAGTCTAAATGGAAACCCCGGCCGAAGCCGGGGTTTCGCCAGACCGGCGCATGAGGGGGAGATCATGCGCCGGGTGGGTGGAGCTCAGTCTCAGGCTTTCGTTTCGCCGCCCTTGAAGAAGCTGCAAAGATAGACGACGAGACCGATCAGGAACACAACGCCGCTCCATTCGCGCATCCAGTAGAACAGGGTGACCTGTGCCTGGGCGTCCATGAAGGACATCGGCGTTTCCGAAACGCGCTGCAGCCAGACCTGCAGGATGCCGGCAGCGGTGAGGAACAGCGTGATGAACACCATGGCGATGGTCATCAGCCAGAAGCCCCACATTTCCATGACCTGGGCCGAATTGCTGTTGGCGGCGCGGCCGCGCATGATCGGCATGGCGTAGGAGATCATCGTCATCACGACCATTGCATAGGCGCCGTAGAACGCCATGTGGCCGTGGGCGGCGGTGATCTGCGTGCCGTGCGTGTAGTAATTCACCGGAGCCAGGGTGTGCAGGAAGCCCCACACGCCGGCGCCGAGGAAGGCCATCACGCCGGTACCCAGCGCCCACAGGGTGGCGGCGCGGTTCGGGTGCTCGCGACGGCGGCGGTTCACCATGTTGAAGGCGAACAGCGTCATGGCGAAGAAGGGAATCGGTTCGAGCGCCGAGAACACCGAGCCGATCCACTGCCAGTATTCGGGCGTGCCGATCCAGAAATAGTGGTGACCCGTACCGAGAATGCCCGTGATCAGAGTCAGGGTGACGATGACATACAGCCACTTCTCGATGACTTCGCGATCGACACCGGTGACCTTGATCAGCACGAAGGCCAGAATCGCGCCGAGGATCAGTTCCCACACGCCTTCGACCCACAGATGCACGACCCACCACCAGTAGAACTTGTCGCGCACGACGTTGTGCGGGTTGTAGAAGGAGAACAGGAAAAAGATCGCCAAGCCCCAGAGGCCGATCAGCAGCACGGCGCTGATGGAGGTCTTGCGGCCCTTCAGCACGGTCATGGTGATGTTGAACAGGAAGCCCAGGGCGACGATGACGATGCCGACCTTGGTGATCAGCGGCTGTTCAAGGAACTCGCGGCCCATCGTCATCAGCAGGTCATTGCCTGTCAATTCCGCCAGCTTGGCGTAAGGCAGCGTCAGGTAACCGACGATGGTCAGGGCGCCGGCAACGAGGAAGATCCAGAACAGCGCCCAAGCCAGCTTGGGACTATGCAGTTCGGTTTCGGCCTCTTCAGGCACCATGTAGTAGGCAGAGCCCATGAAGCCGAAGAGCAGCCAGACGATCAGCAGATTGGTGTGCACCATCCGCGCCACGTTGAACGGGATCGCCGGGAATAGAAAGTCCCCGATGATGTATTGCAGGCCCATGATCAGGCCGAACAGGATCTGTCCGACGAACAGTCCGAGAGCCGCGATGAAATACGGCTTGGCAACCGATTGAGATGAATATTGCATGATGGTTGTCCCTCTCCCTTAACCCTCGATGTTTGGCGGCCACTTGGCGGTATTGATTTCCGCCATGTACTTGAAGAAGGCGACGAGGTCGTCGAGTTCCTTTTCCGTCAGATTGAACTGGGGCATCTGGCGGCGGCCCGGCGTGTTGGTCGGCTGCGCCTTGATCCAGGCCTTGATGAAGTCCGGGCCGCGGCGCGTGTAGACGTTGCCGAGTTCCGGCGCGAAATACGCACCTTCACCGAGCAGGGTGTGGCAGCCGATACAGTTGCGGGTTTCCCATATCTTCTTGCCCGCGATGACCTCGGGCGTCAGATTCGCCCGATTGTCGCGGGCAGGCAATGCCTGCTCCGTTTGATACGCGAGAGCCAGAAACATCAGGAAGAAGAAAACCGTTCCTCCATAGAAAATGTTTCGGGCCATCGACGTGGTGAATGTTCCGCTCATCTCGTCTCCCTTGGTCTAGTAAAAAAAACGTTGTTGAAAAATATTTATGCAGCCTTTGCTGCAATTGGCCGGCAGTCTAAGCAAGGCGTCCGAAAAACTCCTTGATTCTAGTCAACTACTCGCTGCATGCGAACCCTGCGATCAGGCTCGATAGCCGTCTTTCGAGTGTTTGTCTAGTTTGAGTCGCTGGTGGAGTGAGACGACCTCACCGATGACGATCAGCGCAGGGCTGGTGATGCCCGCGGCGGCGGTGGCGGCAGGCAGGCAGCCGAGCGTGCCGGTGAGCACCTGCTGGTCCGGCAGGGTGGCGTGACGAACGACGGCGGCTGGCGTTGTGTCGGGGAGGCCATGGGCTATCAGCTGGCGGCAGATTTCGCTGAGCGCGGCAATGCCCATGTAGACCACAACCGTCTGATGGGGACGCGCCAGCGTCGGCCAGTCGAGGTTGACCGTGTCGTCCTGCAGATGTCCGGTGACGAACACGCAGGCCTGGGCGAAGTCGCGATGGGTCAACGGGATGCCGGCATACGACGACATGCCGGAGGCCGACGTGATGCCGGGGACAACCTCGCAGGGGACGCCGTGGACGACCAGTTCTTCGATTTCCTCGCCGCCCCGGCCGAAGATGAAAGGGTCCCCGCCCTTGAGTCGCACGACGTCCAGTCCCTCGCGCGCCAGCTTCACCAGCAAGGTGTTGATCTCCTCCTGGGGCAACGTGTGCCGGCCGGATTCCTTGCCAACATAAATGCGTCTGGCATTCGTGCTGACCATGTCCAGAACACCTTGTCCGACCAGATGATCGTAGACGACGGCGGTGCAATTGCGCAGCAGGCGTGCGGCGCGCAGGGTCAATAATTCAGGGTCGCCGGGGCCGGCGCCGACCAGATGGACCGTGCCCGGAGTGTCTTTGGCTTGCGTTTCCATCCCGGCATTTTCGCATTCATTGCCCGCGCGGCAAAGGGTTCGGGGAGGTATTTTTGATTCTCTTGACAGGCGTCAACCATGCGCAATTCACGCACAAGCGCGGCGTTCGCCGTCTGGCGACGTTTGGCGACGCACACACGGAAAAAGAGAGGCGACGAGATGATTCGGCGTCGTCACTCGTTGACGCGGATCGCGCCTTTCATCTCGGGGTGCGGGCCGCAGGTGTAAGGATAGACGCCGGGGCGGGAAAACTTTCGTTCCCAGGTTTCCTCGGGCATCAAGCGCTCGGATTCAGGCAACCCTTCAGTGGAGAAGAAGATCGAATGGCTGGTGCGCTTCTCGCGATTCGTCCAGCGTACGCTGTCGCCGACCTTGATCGTGATTTCGGCCGGGATGAATTTGTATTGATCGATGCCGATTTCCGCGACCCTCCCCTCGGCTCTGGCCTGTTGCGAGGGGCAGCCCAGAAACAGCGCGAGCGCCAGCAGGGCTGGCGCTCGCGCGAACTGCATTGGCGTCCAGGCGAACAAGCGCCCCTCGCTTATTGCTTGGCGGCAGTGATGTCGGCCTTGGCGTCGATGCCGAGCGTGTAGCCCAGCGAGACATGGTGGAAACGGCCGAGCGTGCTGTCGTCGTGAATGGCGAAGCCGAAGTTGTAGGACTTGCCGCTGGCCAGCGCGATGTCGCCTTCGCCGCCGCCCGCCAGCTTGCGGGTCACGGTGACGGTCCAGCTGTCGCCCTTCTGCTCGCCCTTGGCTTCGACGAGACCCTTGCCGCCTTCCATGACGCGCTTGTCGGCGACATAGCCATCGACGGCCTTGCCCTTGCTCTTCCACTGGATCAGATCGTAGAACTTGCCGGACTTCACGTCGCCGCCGGCGACATACTTGGTCTTCTTGTCGTCCTTGGCATCCGGCATGGTGCGGGAGTCCTGATGGCAGGTTTCCCAGCAACCGCTCTGGCCGGCGCGTTCAATCTTGTTGTCCTCGAGCATGAAAGCAAGCTTGACCGGGTTTTCCTTGTCCATTTTCTCGCCGCCGCCGGCCGGCTGCTTCCAGCTGAAGCGCAGGTAGAGATTGGAGCCGTCGTGAGCGGCCTGGACATCGACCGGGATGCTGCCAGCCTTGCCCTTGATCGGCTTCGGCTCGATCTTCTGTCCGCTAGCCATCTTTTTGCCCATGTCGGCGGTTTCGTCGCTGTGGCAGTCGATGCAGCGTTCGCCCTTCTTGAATGCTTTGGCGCCGCCGTGCTCGGTGCCCTTGGTGATCCACTCGATCGGAGACGCGCCGGGGTAGAGCAGGACAATTTTCTTGCTCGGAACCTTGCTCCAGTCGGGGGCGGCAGAGGCGTGGCCGGCGCCGAGGGCGAGGAGCAGACCGAGGGCGGAGGAGGTGATCAGGGAACGTTGCATGTGAGACTCCTTGAGGTTTCGAATATCGAATGTTAGCTTATTTCGCGAAGGATGCAGCCGCGGCGGCGGGCGTCACTCTTCATCCTCTTTCATGCCTTGCGGCTTCTTGTGGGCGATGCCCTTGTGGCAGTCGATGCAGGTCTGCTTGTCGCGCTGGGCGTTCTCGTGCTGCTTGCGGGCGCGCTGTTTCTGCATCTCGGCGTTCATGCCATCGAAAGTGTGGCAGTTGCGGCACTCGCGCGAGTCGCTGGCCTTCATGCGCTTCCACTCGTTTTCGGCGAGGGCCAGGCGCTTGGCCTCGAACTTTTCCTTGGTGTCGATGGTGCCCATGGCCTTGCCATAAAGTTCCTTCGACGCCTGGACCTTGCGGATGATCTTGTGCGTCCAGTCCTTGGGCACATGGCAGTCGGGGCAGGTGGCGCGCACGCCGGTGCGGTTCGAATAGTGGATGGTCTGCTTGTATTCCTGATACACGTTGTCATGCATCTCGTGGCAGGAAATACAGAAGTCCAGCGTGTTGGTGGCTTCCATGCCGGTATTGAATGCACCCCAGAAGAAGATGCCGGAAAAGAAGCCGACAACCAGCAGGGTGAGGAGGGAATATTTCGCGCTGGGACGCTTCAGGATGGCCCAGAGCCCGGTTTTGTTATCGGAGGCGCCGCTGTTCATTTTTGGATCCTTGGTAGCCAGCCCATTGGTGTCGTTGCTCTTGTCGCATGTCCAATTCGCGACATCAATGAAATATCAACTCAAAAAAAACCGGGGCGGGAGCCTGATTCCGGCACTCCCGCCCCGTTGCATCATCAATAGATGTCGTGCTGCGTGTTATAGACGTTGAACTTGCCGGTCGGGGTGATCATCTTCGGATCGGTGATCACCTTCTTCAGGGCCAGTGTCTTGTCGTCATACACCACGATGGCGGACTGGTCGGTCTTGCCGCCCCACAGCGAGATCCAGACTTCGCTGCCGTCTGCGCTGTATTCCGGATGCACGGCGCGGCGGATGGCCTTGGTTTCCGGCAGGCCGGAGTCCTTGGCGACATTGATGACCTTCTTCGGCTTCGAGAGGTCAGCCATGTCCCACACCGCCACGGAGCTGGCGATTTCGCGATCGGGATTCTGCGGCGCGTCAGCCCAGAAGTGCTTGGACTTCGGGTGGGTCTTGACGAACAGGTTGCCGGGAACGTGCTTCATTTCCTGGACCACCTTCCAGTTGAACTGCTTGTATTTGGCGTGTTCCTTCTTGTCCGACGGCGTGCTGATC
>CAZCPD010000045.1:0-16571 GCA_964500425.1 uncultured Rhodocyclaceae bacterium | reverse complement strand
GCAGGTCGGAAGCCGACTGGCTGATCGGCATCAACGGCACGCGCGCCATGACGGCGTTCAACTCGAAGAGCGGCGGCTTCCACAAGACGCCGGTCGGTCGCGTGCAAACGCCGACGCTGGCGATCCTCGTCGAACGCGAGGAACGCATCCGCAAGTTCCAGCCGCGCGACTACTGGGAAGTCGAGGCCGAATTCGGCGCCGTCGCCGGCAACTATCGCGGCCGCTGGTTCGACGAGAAGTTCAAGAAGAACGACGACGAGCACGCCCGCGCCGAGCGCCTCTGGGATGTCGCCAAGGCCACCGCGCTGCGCCAGAAGTGCCTCGGCAAGCCCGGCATCGTCGAGGAAGAGAGCAAGCCGACGACGCAGCTCGCGCCGCAGCTGTTCGACCTGACCTCGCTGCAGCGCGAAGCCAACGGCCGTTTCGGCTTCTCCGCCAAGGCCACGCTGGGCCTGGCGCAGGCGCTCTATGAAAAGCACAAGGTGCTGACCTACCCGCGTACCGATTCGCGCTGCCTGCCCGAGGACTACATTCCCAACGTCAAGGAAACCCTGGAAGTTCTTGGCGAGACCAACTACGCGCCGTTCGCCGGGCAGATTCTCAGGAACGGCTGGGTGCATCCGAACAAGCGCATCTTCAACAACGCGAAGATCAGCGACCACTTCGCCATCGTGCCGACGGCGCAGGCGCCCAAGCATCTCTCCGAACCCGAGCAGAAACTCTACGACCTCGTCGTCAAGCGCTTCCTGGCGATCTTCTACCCCGCCGCCGAATATAACGTGACGACGCGCATCACCCGCGTCGAGGGCGAGCCGTTCAAGAGCGAAGGCAAGGTGCTGGTGACGCCCGGCTGGCTGACCGTGTATGGCAAGGAAGCGCAGGTCGACGTCGACGAGAAGGGCGAAAAAAGTGGCGGCCCGCAGCTGGTGCCGGTGCAGAAGGACGAGCGCGTCTGGAGCAACGACGTCGAGGTCAAGTCGCTCGCCACCAAGCCGCCGCCGCGCTTCAACGAAGCGACGTTGCTCTCCGCCATGGAAGGCGCCGGCAAGCTGGTCGAGGACGAAGAGCTGCGCGAGGCCATGTCGGCGCGCGGCCTCGGCACGCCGGCAACGCGCGCCGCGACCATCGAAGGCCTGATCTTCGAGGAATACATCCACCGCAACGGCCGCGAACTGCAGCCGACGGCGAAGGCTTTCTCGCTGCTCTTCGCCCTCTCCAAGCTCGGCGTCGACGAGCTGCGCTCACCGGAACTCACCGGCAATTGGGAATACCAGTTGAAGCAGATGGAAAGCGGCGCCCTGGCGCGCAACGTCTTCATGGATCACATCACCAGCAAGACCCAGGAGATGGTCGATCGCATCAAGAACGGCGAGATTCCCGACGAAGCCTTCAGCACCCTGAAGACCCCCTGCCCGAACTGCGGCGGCGTGATCCAGGAAAACTACAAGAAGTTCCAGTGCAAGTCCTGCGACTTCGCCCTCTGGAAAGTCGTCGCCAGCCGCCAGTACGAGCCCGAGGAAGTCGAGGAACTGCTGACCAAGCGCACCATCGGGCCGTTGCAAGGTTTCCGCAGCAAGATGGGCCGGCCCTTTGCCGCCATCATCAAGCTGAATGCCGACAACCAGCCGGAGTTCGACTTCGGCAACAACGAAGGCGAGGGCGAGGAAGTCGACTTCAGCGGCCAGGAACCGCTCGGCGCCTGCCCGAAGTGCAGCGCCCGCGTCTTCGAGGCCGGCATGGCCTACGTCTGCGAGAAGTCCACCGGTCCGGCGAAGAGCTGCGACTTCCGCTCCGGCAAGATCATCCTCCAGCAAACCATCGAGCGCAGCCAGATGCAGAAGCTGCTCGAAACCGGCAAGACCGATCTGCTCAAGGACTTCGTCTCGTCACGCACCAAGCGCAAGTTCTCCGCCTATCTGGTGCGCGGCAAGGACGGCAAGGTCGGCTTCGAGTTCGAACCACGTCCGGCGAAGGCGGGCGCCAAGACCACGGACAAGGTGGAGGAGAAGAAGGCCGAAAACCTCGATCCCGCCAAGCCCGCAGTCGAGAGGGCGGCAAAACCGGTCAAGGCCGCGAAGGCTGAAAAGGCGGTGAAAACCACCAAGCAGCCCGCCAAGACAACCAAAGCCGCCGCCAAGCCAGCGAAAGAGGGCAAGACAACGACATCGACCAGAAAAGGCTCAGCTGCGAAGAAGTAAATCCAGCGCCTGAATGGAAGCCATGATCGATGCGCGCTACCGGCGCCGCTTTGTTGTCTGCCAGCCCGACGATTCACATTCTTTGTGTAGAGGAAAATCATGAAGTGTCCAAAGTGTCATTCCGAGTTTGAGAAAGTGCCAGTCGATGGCGGCGAGGTTGACCGTTGCCTGACCTGCAAGGGGTTGTGGTTCGATATTCTCGAAAGCGAGAAATTCATTGCGCAGGCCAAGACTTTCGATACAGGAGATTCGGGGATCGGCGCAAAATATAATTCGAACGATCGCATCAATTGCCCCGTTTGTCCGTCCACGCCGATGATCCGGATGGTCGATGCGAGCCAGCCGCATATCTGGTTCGAGAGCTGCCCGTCGTGCTTCGGACGTTTCTTCGACGCCGGCGAGTTCAGGGATCTTGCCAGTCACAATCTCGCGGATGTCATCCGGGACTTCTTTGCAAAAGAAAGAAAATGAACCGGGAAGCCTAATCGTTCAGCATGATCGCGGGGGAAGTTCGGAATCTCCGCGTCCGTTTGCTTTCTCTGGCGCTTGCATGAACGAATAAGCTGGCCCACATTTTCAGCCTCCCGGATCGTGGATGTTCGATCTGCCAGGAAACAAGCCGAGCGCGTGACCGACGCCGCGATCCACTACCAGCCGCTGACGCCCGACCTCGCCGAGGCGCTCGTCGACTGCGTGCGCGCTGTGTATGGCGAGCACTACTCGCTGCCCGAATTCTACGACGCGCAGAAAATCCGCAACCTGCTGGAACGCGGCCTGCTGCACGCCTTCGTCGGCCTCAATGAGCACGGCGAGATCGTCGCCACTCTCGGCGCGCAATTTGAAGCCGCCGACGCCATCACCATCGACGGCCGCACGGGCATGGTGCGCAGCGAATACCGACAGCATGGCGCGCTGAAAGACCTAGGCGACCGGATGTTGGACATCTACGCAAGCCCCCAGGTCCACGGCATCCAGATGTACGCCGTCATGTTCCACACGATTTCCCAGCGCCACGGACTGGCGCACGGCTGCTTCGTCACCGGACTGCTGCCGGCGCATTTCCCACCCGAGATGGTTCCGCCCGAATTCCCGCCATGCCACGGACGGGTCGGCGCGCTGTCGATGTACCGGCCGATGCAGACGCTGCCACCAGCCGGCGTCTGTCTGCCCGCACCGTATCGCGATTTCATCCGTGGCCTGTATGCCGGGCATGCCGTTCCGCGTCCGGAAATCCCGCAAAATCCGAACCCCATCGCCGCCGCGACGCGCTTCAAGTTCCTCTACAACGAGCGCACCCATGCCAGCAGCGCGCAGCTGACGGCCCTCGGCGCCGACTTCGCCGCCGCGTTCGACACTCTGGTGGCCGAGGCCCAACGGCGCGGCAGCGCTGTGGTCTACCTGGACATTCCGCTCGCCGATCCGGCCTGCTCGCTGACTGTCGGCCTCGCCAACCAGTGCGGCTTCTTCTTCGGCGCCCTGCTCCTCGCCCGCCAGGCCGGCGACATCCTGCGCCTGCAAAAGCTCCTCGTGCCGGACGCCGTCCTCCCTGGGGAGATGAAGGTCTATTCGGACGATACGGACGAGGTGCAGCACATGCTCGATTTCGTGTTCGCGGACGCGCGACGGGTAGGCGAGGTCTAGCAGCCTGTCGTCCGGAATTACCGCTGGTTCCCAGAGGAAACATCCCGAAGGAAGCGCCGTTGGAGCATTCCCTTGGTGGCGTCTTCCGGCATGTTCGTGCGACGCATCGCTCGCGCCGGATAACGTGTGGATCTTTTTGAATTGGCCATATGGATTTCAATTCTTGGCTATTTACTGACAATGAACGGAAGCCTCGCATTTGCTCGATCTCCACGGCACACAACCCAGAAAAGCGCATGGATATTGGCTCACACGCCGACGCCCCATGGAGAACCGCGTGGATGCTTGTTCTCCGATGACCGGCCGCGCAAGTCCTTCCGAAATGCGACCAACGCCTCGGCTCTAATCGTGGTGCTTTGCTTGCCCCCGGAGCAATCTGTTTGGCATCGAAACGCTGGGCTGGCGATGGTGCGGTGAAAGATCCGGGCTGATGTCATCCATCGGCATTCAAGATGACGTTGACAAGTGGCGGGCAGTCAAATAACATTTGTATGCATTCGCATACAAATGCGTTCATCTGTAACTTGTCACGCGCGCAGGGAGATCACCGATGGCTCAAATGCAGACCGTCTCGATTCGCATCCCCGACGAGGATTTTCAATGGTTGTTGTCCCGGCATGAATCCGGCGCTCGCACGCCGAGCGAAAAACTCCGCGCGCTGCTGGCCCGGACGCGTCAGCAGGAAACCGGGCTGAGCAGTCCGGAAGCGTGCTCCGCGTGGGTACGGAGTCTGATGCAACCCTTCGTCGACGAAATCGGCGCGCATGAGCGCAAACACCGATGCCACTCCGATCTCATCGCCGCGGTTGCGGAATCGGTTCCTCAGATCATGGCGACACTGATGGCCTTCCGCCTGTCGGAAGAGCATGCCATCGAGGATGCCACGGAAGCCGAGGCCGCCCTCGCCCGACAGTGCTTTCGGCTACTGACGATGATGCTGCGCCTGGCGGTCACTTCCGTGCCGACTACATACGACAAAAACGTACTTGACGGCTACTTGCAGGATATCATCGAACTTGCCGACATCATCTCAACCAGAAAAGGGAAGGAATCGAACCATGGCTGACAGTATCATCGCAACGCGGGTTTCCAGAATCGTCGCCGGCAGCGCCCACGCCCTGCTCGACAAGGCCGAGAACCTGGCGCCGGACGCCGTCATGGCGCAATCGATCCGTGAAATCGAACAGGTCAGCGCCGAAGTCCGCGTCGACCTCGGCAAGGCGGAGGCGGCCAAGCACCTGGTCCTGACGCAAATGGCGAAGCTCAATTCCGAACACGACACGCTTGTCGACCAGATCGAACTGGCGGTCACCGAAGGTCGCGACGACCTGGCCAGCGCGGCCATTGGCCGGCAGGCGGACATCGAGGACATCCTTCCCGTTCTGCAGAAATCGCTCGACGAGCAGACTGAGCGCGGCCGGGAACTGGAGAGCTACATCGTCGCGCTGCAAGCCAAGAAGCGCGAGCTCGACCAGGTTCTCACCGAGTATCAAGCGGCGATCGCCAACCAGCCGACGAATGGCGGCGCGGCCTCGGGCGCGGATCGCCAGTCGCGGATCGAAGCCGCCGAGTCTTCGTTCGGCCGCGTGCTGTCACGCCAGGTCGGCGTCACCGGACTGGCGGCCGGCATCAGCCCGGATGCCGCAAAACTCAAGGAGCTCGCGGATATGCAGCGCGGTAACCGCATTGCCGAGCGCCTGGCTGCCGTCAAGGCGGCGAAAACCGTCAAATAGGAATCGCGATGGGTCTGCTGCTTCTCATCGCACCCGAGTCTTGGCCATTCACCGTGGCGCTCGTCGTGCTGCTGGCGCTCGCCTTCATCGAGGGCATGGGCTTGCTGGTCGGGCTGGATTTTTCGAGCTGGCTCGACCACATGTTGCCGGAAGGAACGGCCGATGCCACGGCGATATCCGATGCCTGGCTGGGCTGGCTGCATCTGGGCAAGCTGCCGCTGCTGGTCATCCTGATGCTGGCGCTGACCTGGTTCGCCATCGTCGGTTTCACCATCAATGCCATCGTCAGCGCGCTTCTCGGCGCCTATCCGCCCGCCTTCCTTGCGGCGATCGCCGCGGCCATCTGCGCGTTGCCCCTGGTGCGGGCCTCCGGCGGCGCCCTCGCCAGGATCATGCCTCGCGACGAAACCAGCGCGGTCACGCTCGACAGCCTGGTGGGCCGCGTCGCCATCGTGGTGAGCGGAACCGCGCGGGCCGGCTATCCGGCCGAGGCACGCGTGACCAACGCGCACGGCCAGACCCACTATGTGCGCGTCGAGCCCGACGATGCGCAAGTCACCTTCTCGTCCGGAGCCTCGGTGCTGCTGGTCAAGCAGATTTCCGGGACACGCTTTCAAGCCATCGCCAATCCGCGCCCGGACCTACTTTGAAATCAACGGAGAAACATCTACATGGATAACCTGCTCAGCATCGGCGTCATCGCCCTCGTCCTGCTTTCCGGCCTGCTCGGCATCGGCTTTGTCTTTTCGCGCCTCTATCGTCGTTCGTCCAAGGAACTGGCCTTCGTGCGCACCGGCCTTGGCGGCCAGAAGGTTGTCATGGACGGCGGAGCCATCGTTCTGCCAGTATTCCATGAGTGCGTGAACATCAACATGAACACGCTCAAGCTGGAAGTGGCGCGTGCCGGCGCCGACAGCCTGATCACCCTCGACCGCCTGCGGGTCGATGCGGTCGCCGCATTTTTCGTCCGCGTCATTCCCAGCGTCGAAGGCGTGGCGAACGCCGCACAGACACTCGGACAACGCACCATGCATCCTGACTCGCTCAAGGAGTTGGTGGAAGACAAATTCGTCGACGCGTTGCGCGCCGCCGCCGTCTCCATGAGCATGCATCAATTGCTCGATAAACGCGCCGATTTCATCCAGGCCGTGCAGAACGCGGTTTCGGAAGACCTGCTGAAGAACGGCCTGGAGCTCGAATCGGTCAGCCTGACCCGTCTGGATCAGACGCCGATCAAGTTCTTCGATGCGCAGAACGCCTTCGACGCGGAAGGCCTGACCAAGCTGACTCAGCAGACCCAGCAGCGCGCCAAGGAACGCAACGAAATCGAACAGGATACGTCTGTCGCGATCGCCAAGAAGAACTTCGAGGCGACCCAGCTGAAGCTCACCATCGAGAAGGACCAGACCTTCGCCACCCTGCACCAGCAACAGGAAGTGGCCACGCGCCAGGCCCAGCAAACCGCCGAGGTGGCCAGCATCACGGCGCAACGCGAGCGCGAAGCACAACAGGCCAAGATCGACGCCGAACGGCTGGTGCAGGAAGCCGAAGTGGAAAAGAACCGCGCCATCCGCCAACGCCAGATCGAAGCCGATCGGGAAGTCCAGGTGGCGAAGATCGAGCAGGAAAAGCGGACCACCCTGGCGGATCAGGACAAGCTGATTTCCATCGCGGAAAAGTCCAAGGCGCAGTCGGAAGCGGAAAAGCAGGCCAACGAAGCGCGCGCGCTGGCGGCGCGGGCCGAAGAACAGGTCAAGACGGCCCGCGAAGTGGCGATTGCCGAACGTGAAAAGCAGATCGCCCTGGTGGCCGCCGATCAGGACGCCCAGCAACAGGCGATCGGCATACGCATTGCAGCCGAAGCAGAAAAGGATGCTGCCGAGAACCAGGCCCAGGCGATCAAGATCCGCGCCGAAGCGCATCAGGTTCAATTGCAGGTGGAAGCCAAGGGCATCGAGATGCGCAACGCTGCGTTGAACACGCTGGCCGCCGACCAGATTGCGTTGCAGGTGAAGATGAAGCTGCTAGAAGCCTTGCCGGGGATCATCGAAGCCTCGGTCAAGCCGATGGAGAAGATCGACGGCATCAAGATCGTCCAGGTCGATGGCCTCAATCGCTCCGGTGGAACAAGTCCGGGCGGCGCCGCCGCCGGGGCCGGCATATCGGGCGCCTCGGGCGGAGGCAATCTGGCGGAGCAGGCTGTCTCGGCCGCCCTGGCGTATCGAGCGCAGCAACCGATTCTTGACGCCATCCTCAGCGAGATCGGCATGAAGGGCGGCGATCTCAATGGGCTCGTCGAGGCCGTCCGCCAGGACATCGTCACCCCGCCGCGTCCCAACTGACCGGACACTCCCCCGAGCGGTTCGGGAGTTGTTCGCGCGGAAGCGATCGCTTCCGCCGCAGGTCCGAAAGCCACCGGCTGCCCTCCGGCAAACCAAAAGAACAAGGGGGCGGACGTCACCGTCCGCCCCCTTCCAGAGCCAGTTCTGCCGACTTACTTGGTCTGCTTGCGGCGGCTGAAGCCGAGTCCGGCCAGGCCGATACCGATCAGGGCAATGCTCATCGGCTCGGGAACATCGTTAGCGATACCGACCGTGACCTGGTCGCCCGAGTAGAACAGCCACGGATTGCTGTAGCGATGCGGGCTGACGGCGATGCTTTGCACATCGTATTCCACTTCGAAGCCGCTGAAGCTGACCGACTGTCCAGCCGCGAGGAAGTTGTTCCAGCCCGGCCCGAGATGGGCCATGCCGCCGCTCTGGGTGGCGCTGAAGTAGCTCGACGCCGCGCCACCGGCGCCAACGAAGCCAAGCAGGTCGAGCGAGATATTGTTGATGGTGAAGGAGCTGTTGTTGTCACCGGACATCAGCCACGTATTCAGCGACTCGTTGCCGTCGGCGATGTTCAACGCCTGGTTTCCGGCGAAATCCACGTTGTACACCACGTGATCGCCATTGGCGATGCTGACCGGGCCACCGATCAGGGAAGTCTGGTTGTTGCCCAGATCCCAGGAAGCGTTGATCTGGACCACCGCCGCCTGGGAGATGCCGGCAGTGGCCAGCAGGGCGGACAGCAACAGCGGACGGATGATCGTGGTCGGGGAAATGCACTTGGACATGCTGAAGACTCCTTGATTTGTTCGTGGTACGTACTTGTCCGGCTGCGCGCAGAACAAGGGGGCTTCCAGCATAAAGCACATTTCATACCTGAAGTTCAACTACCTGAATATTAATGACATTATTACCGCAAAATAAGTACTCGCTGTAAGATTTTCCGACAATATTTCCGATTGGACAGAATGGTCGACCAGCCCTCGCCTGTTTCGCGAAACGCAGGGATATCCGGAAATCAAACTGGCGAACTCGACTCCCCCGGCCGCGGCTTGCGGTTGCCGCCGGCGACCATCGGGTACTGGTAGAGGCGGCATTCGAGCGGGCCGTTGTAGAGCGGGATCTTGCGCTTGACGGAGAGGCCGATCAGCTTGGGTAGCGCGACATCGGCCGAGAAGAACCCGCAGTTCCAGCCGGCGTAGTGCTTCTTCAGCGCGTCGCCCAGCTTCGGGTAGAAGGCGGCGAGATCTTCCTTTTCGCCGAGGCGTTCGCCGTAGGGTGGGTTGGCAATGACGATGCCAGGCTCTCCGGGCGGCGGCGCGAGCTTGAGCATGTCGCCCTGGCGGACGGCGACGAGATCGCCGATGCCGGCGTAGTCCAGGTTCTGACGGGCGCGCGCGACGGCGTCGGCGGAGATGTCGGCGCCGTTGATATGCAGTTGCGCCGGCGCCAGGCTGCGGCGTTCGGCGGCGGCGCGGCAGAGGCCGTTCCACAGCGCGGCATCGAAGTTGCGTAGTTTCTCGAAGCCGAACTCGCCGGGCTCGCGCGACAGGCCCGGCGCGTCGCCGAGACTCATCTGCGCGGCTTCGAGCAGGAAACTGCCGCTGCCGCACATCGGGTCGTAGAGCGGTATGCCGGGCTGCCAGCCGATCAGCCGCAGGATGCCGGCGGCAAGATTTTCCTTGACCGGCGCCTCGACCTTGGCGATCTTGTAGCCGCGCTGCCAGAGCGGCTCGCCGGAGGTGTCGAGATACAGCGTCGCCCTGTCGGCGGTCAGGAACAGGTGGATGCGCACATCGGGCCGCGCCGTGTTGACGCTCGGGCGCTGGCCGCAGGCATCGCGGAAGCGGTCGCAGACGGCATCCTTGACGCGCAGGGTGATGAATTCGAGGCTCTTCAGCGGCGACTTGATGGCCGTCACATACACGCGCAACGTGCGCTCGACCTTGAACAGCGCCGGCCAGTCCACCGTCATGGCGAGGCGATAGACGTCGTCTTCCTTCAGGTAGCTACCTTCGGCGAGCCGCCACATGACGCGGCTGGCGATGCGCGATTCGAGATTGAGGCGATAGCAGGCCTCCCGGTCGCCGGCGAACTGAACGCCGCCGGGGACAATCTTGACCGAGGTCGCGAGAGCGCCGGCGGCGCGCACATCTTCGGCGAGCAGTGCCTCCAGACCGCGCGGGCAGGGGGCGAAGAAGTTTTCGAGTTTTTTCAAAATGGTTTCAGTATGACGAGCAGCACGACGGCCAGCAGCACCAGCACCGGCAGCTCATTGAAAAAGCGGAACCAGACATGGTTGCGCGCGTTGCGCCCGGCGGCGAAGGCAGCGAGCAGGCGGCCGCAGTATGCGTGGTAGCCGATCAGCAGCAGCACCAGTGCGGTCTTGACATGCAGCCAGCCGCCGCTGAAGTCGAAGCCGAACCACAGCCAGAGGCCCAGCACCACGGCGAGCACCCCAAGCGGCGTCATGAAGCGATACAACTTGCGCGCCATCAGCAGCAGGCGCTCGCGCTCGGCCGTGCTGTCGGCGGGCACCATCGCCAGGTTCACGAATATGCGCGGCAGATAGAACAGCCCGGCGAACCAGCTCGTGACGAAGAAGATATGGAAGGCTTTCACCCAAAGCATGTCAAGGTTCCTCGAACATTCCCACTCCCCTGGCGGGAGAGGGTTAGGGAGAGCGTGCGATGGTCATTCATCGCGCCTCCTGTTGCTTGATCGCCGCCAGCCCGGCGTGAACGTCGGGACAGGCCAGACGCAGCCGGAGTTCGCGCTTCACGCGCGTGTTGTCGAGGCGGCGCGATTCGTTCATGAACGACAGCACCATCGGCGACAGGACCTGCGCCGCTTCGCTGCGACTGATGCGACGCGGGCGCGGCAGCTGCCAGGCATCGGCAACGGCATCGAACCAGTCGCCCATGCGCAGGCCGATCGTGTTGTCGCTGGCGTGATAGGCGCGCTGGGCGCGGCCGCAGCGCAAGGCGGCGATGGCGCAGCTCGCCAGGTCGTCGGCATGAATGTGGTTGGTGACGACGTCGTCCTCGGCGCGCAGCACCGGATCGCCACGGCGGATGCGTTCCAGCGGCAGACGGTCGGCGGCGTAGATGCCCGGCGCGCGCAGGATGCTCACCGTCGGCCCATGCGCGGCGCAGCCCCAGCGGCGCAGTTGGTGCTCGGCATCGACGCGCCTTTTGCCCCGCGCCGTGGCGGGCGCGACCGGACGCGTCTCGCGCACCAGCGCGCCGCCGCAGTCGCCATAGACGCCGCTGGTGCTGATGTAGACCAGGCGGCGTGGTAAACTTGCGCCCCGCTGCAAGGCGGCGATCAGATGGCGCGTGCGCGTATCCTTTTCGCCGCGTTCCGGCGGCGGCGCGCAGTGCAGCACGGCATCGGCCAGCCCGGCGAGGCGACGCAACGAGGCCGGCCGGTCGAGATCGCCGTGCAGCGGCGTGACGCCGAGCTGCCGCAGCCGCGCAAGCAAGTCCGCATCGGCCGAGCGCAGCAGCGCATACACCCGGTAGCGGCGCACGAGTCGCGGCAGGGCGCGCAACGCCACGTCGCCGCAGCCTATCACCAATAATTTCTGCATCCGGCGATTATCTCATGTCCTTCCATATCACCATCCAGCCCAGCGGCCACGAATACGATGTCGAGGAGGGCGCCACCGTCCTGCAGGCCGCCATCGACGCCGGCATCAAGCTGCCCTATGGTTGCCAGAACGGCGCCTGCGGCGCCTGCAAGGGCAAGGTCGTCTCGGGCGCCATCGACCACGCGGCGACACCGGAGGGCACCCTGCCTGATATCGAGCGCAGCGAAGGCATGGCCCTGTTCTGCTGCGCCAAG
Organism: uncultured Rhodocyclaceae bacterium; assembly: GCA_964500425.1. Taxonomy (GTDB): domain Bacteria; phylum Pseudomonadota; class Gammaproteobacteria; order Burkholderiales; family Rhodocyclaceae; genus Sterolibacterium. The sequence continues at coordinate 4,823 of CAZCPD010000045.1, read as the reverse complement.
CCGCTGACCGACCTCGTCATCGAAGCCAAGGAAGTCACGGCGAAGACGGACATCCCGGTCAAGACCATGCCCTGCCGCGTGCAGAAGCTGGAGCGACTGGCGCCCGACGTGATCGCCCTGCAGCTCAAGCTGCCGACCAACGAACGCCTGCAGTTCCTCGCCGGCCAGTACATCGAGATCCTGCTCAAGGACGGCAAGCGCCGCGCCTTCTCGCTGGCCAATGCCCCCTATGACGACGAGCTGCTCCAGCTGCACATCCGCCTGGCGCCCGGCGGCCACTTCACCGAACACGTCTTCGGCGCCATGAAGGAGCGCGAAATGCTGCGCTTCGAGGGACCGCACGGCAGCTTCTTCCTGCGTGAGGACGAGAACTCTGCGAAGAAGCCGATCATCCTGCTCGCCGGCGGCACCGGTTTCGCGCCGATCAAGAGCCTCGTCGAATACGCCATCCACAGCAAGATCGAGCGGCCCATGCAGTTGTACTGGGGCGCAAAGGATCGCGCCGGCCTCTACCTGCCGGAGCTGCCGCAGCGCTGGGCGGCGGAACACGCCCACATCAAGTACGTGCCGGTGCTCTCCGAACCGACGGCGGCCGACGCGTGGAGCGGCCGCACGGGACTCGTCCATCAGGCGGTGCTGGCCGATCACGCCGACCTCTCGGGCTTCCAGGTGTATGCCTGCGGCGCGCCGGCGATGATCGATGCCGCCCGCCGCGACTTCACCGCACGCGGCCTGCCGGAAGACGAGTTCTACGCCGACTCGTTCACCTTTGCGCCGACGGAGTAAACGGATGAGCAATGATCTGCCAGCACTCGCCGCGCTCAGCGCACTCAGCGCACTCAGCGCACGCATCGACCGCCTCGAATCCATCGAGGAAATCCGCATGCTGCCGGCGAAGTACGCGCTTTCGCTGGATATGCGCGACCTCGATGCGCACGTGAACCTCTTCGCACCGGACATCCGCATCAGCAAGGAACAGGTCGGCCGCGCTCACCTGAAGCGCTGGCTCGACGACACGCTGCGCCTGCAATTCACCGGCACCGCGCATCACATCGGCGGCCACGTCATCGAGTTCAAGGATCCCGACCATGCCATCGGCGTGGTGTATTCGAAGAACGAGCACGAGACCGGCGCCGAGTGGGTCATCATGCAGATGCTCTACTGGGACGAATACGAGCGCATCGACGGCCGCTGGTATTTCCGTCGTCGCCTGCCCTGCTACTGGTACGCCACCGACCTCAACAAGCCGCCGATCGGCGAGAAGAAAATGCGCTGGCCCGGCCGAGAGTCCTACGACGGCGCCTGGCACGAGCTGTTCCCGTCGTGGCAGGAGTTCTGGGCGAATCTACCGAGCGATACGCCCGACGTCGCACCGCCGGCGCCGCTCGACCGATTCCTCGAAACCATGCGCCGCGGCGCGCCCATACCAAAAATCCGCGTGCGCTGAAAGTCAAAAGCCCCTCTCCCCCGGAACCGGGAGAGAGGGGTTGGGGAGAGGGGGCGTCGATCAACAGCCCCTCTCCCTCGCCCCGAACGAACCGCCTACCCCAACGCCGGATAATCGATATACCCCTGCGCTCCCGCCGTGTACAACGTGGCCACATCGAAGCCGGCGAGTTCCGCGCCACGCCGGAAACGCTCGACCAGATCGGGATTGCTCACGTAGTAGCGACCGAACGAGGCCGCAGCGGCGATGCCCTGGTCGACGTATTGCTGCGCCTTCTCGAAGGTCAGGCTGTCGTTGATGATCATCGCGCCGCGATAGTTCTCCTGCACCAGACGCAAGCCATCGACGGCCAGCGCCGGCAGGTAGATCAGGTGCAGATAGGCGAGTTGCATCGGCGTCGCTGCGCGCAGCAGCGCGGCGAAGGTTTCCGCCGGGTTCTCGTCGGACAGGTCGTTGAACGGATTGCCCGGGCAGATGCGCAGGCCGACGCGGTCGGCGCCGGCCGCATCGCACATCGCGGCGAGCGTTTCGACGACGAAGCGGATGCGATTCTGCACCGGACCGCCGTACTGATCGCTACGCTGATTGCTGCCCGTCGACAGGAACTGAGCCGGCAGATAGCCGCTCGCACAATGCAGCTCGACGCCATCGAAACCGGCCGCCAGCGCGTTGAGCGTCGCCTGCCGGTATTCCTCGATCACGCCGGGAATCTCGTCCGTCCGCAAGGCGCGCGGCATCGCGAAATCCTGCATGCCGGAAGCCGTGTAGATCTGTCCCTTCGCACGTATGGCCGACGGCGCCACGGTCTCGGCGTCGGCATCCTTGTTCAGCCGATGACCGATGCGACCGCAGTGCATCACCTGCAGCACGATGCTGCCGCCCCCGGCGTGCACGGCTTCGGTCACGGCGCGCCAGGCCGCGATCTGCTGTGCGGTGTGGATACCCGGCGTGCGGCAGTAACCCTTGCCGTGCCTGCTCGGCTGCGTGCCCTCCGCAACGATCAGGCCGGCGCTGGCGCGCTGCCGGTAGTACTCGACATGCAGCTCGGTCGGCGCGTCGCCGGCACCGGCGCGGCTGCGCGTCATCGGCGCCATGACGATGCGGTTGCGCAGATTCAGCGCGCCGAGCTGGACGGGGTCGAACAGGGTGGTCATGGCGGGGATCTCCGGGTTAATGAAAAATGTAGATGAAAAAGCCACCCCCTGACGGGTAGTGGCTCTTGGGGTCCGACGGGAAAAGGACGGGGGAATCGGTTCGCGTTGGTTTTCGTGGTTCGTCCCTGAATTATTGTGCATAACCCTTTGATAGCTCGCAGACCTGGCGGACCGGAAAGCCTGGCAATGTCCTTCCATTTCTCGTAACGCTTTAGAACCTCGACGGGAACCGCTCCGGATAGCTGCTTGTCGACGCGACGGTGCTCTTCGATTTGCCACATAACACATTATGTATATACTACAAATGGTATGTCAAGGGCGCCGTAGCCTGGCGACAGAAAACCCCATCACGTCGACGCTGAAATATTCCCTCAGAGGTTGTAAAAAATTGTCGCGGCTTCGTGGCAGATCTGTGGGAGCGGCCTCCAGGCCGCGACGAGCGCCGAACACACCGAGGGATTCGCGGCCGGGAGGCCGCTCCCACAGCACACAACCTTGGGTTTGCGCAAGTGGGGCAATATTTTTACATCCCCTCAGGCCGCAAGACTGTCTGGGGCGGCGCTTGCGCTGAAGGCGCGATGCGGATCGAAATGTCATTTCGATCAAAAAGCGCGGACGTTTGCCGCGCTTGCTTTTTTGTGGGCCGAACTCCGGTTGATAAGGGGTTTTCCCACAGATTCAATGAGCACTAAACGCGGCCCTGTGGGCCGCATCAAGTGTCCTGCGCCGTTGCACGGCATAACCGGGACTAAAGCCGGCGCTGCGCGCCGACTCAAGTGCCCTCCGCCGCTGCGCGGCATAACGGGCACTAACCGCTCTGCCCGCAGGGCAGCGTCAAGTGCCCGTAAACACCGGCTTGCGCTTTTCCTTGAAGGCGCGCATGCCTTCCTTGGCGTCGTTGGTGGTGAACACGCCCCAGCCAATGACTTCCTCGTTGGCCAACGCTTCCTTTTCGCTGAGCCAGTGGCCGTTCTCGCGCAGCGACTTGGTGATCGCACGGACCGACAGTGGCGCGCATTCGCAGAGCTGCTCGGCCATCTTCATGGCTTCGGCGAGCGCCTGGCCGTGCGGCACGACCTTGTTGATGAGGCCGAAGCGCAGCGCTTCCTGGGCCGTGACGTGGCGACCGAGCAGCAGCATTTCGGCGGCGAGGCAGTAGGGAATCTGGCGGCGCAGGCGGATCGTCGAGCCGCCCAGCGGGAACAGGCCGCGCTGGACTTCGGTGATGCCCAGGGTGGCGTCCTCGGCGACGACGCGCAGGTCGGTGCCCTGGAGAATTTCGGTGCCGCCGGCCAGCGCATAGCCTTCCACCGCGAGGATGACCGGCTTCATCGGCTGGTTGTTGCGCAGCAGCGCCTGCCAGTGCAGATCGGGGACTTCCTGCATCAGCTTCTGGATTTCCTCCGAGTTCTCGCCGCCTTCGGGGCCGGCCTTGAGGTCCATACCGGCGCAGAAGGTATCGCCCTTGCCGGTCAGCACGGCGCAGACCAGTTCGTCGTCGCTGTCGAGCAGGCGCCAGGCCTTGTACATGCCGATCAGCATTGCCGGCGTCAGCGCGTTCTTGGCCTCGACGCGGGCCAGCGTCACCACCAGTACCTTGCCTTTCTTTTCGACGATGCAGTTCTTGGTGCTAATGTCGAGTTCGGACATCGTTATTCTCCCTGAATATCAAGTATTATTTTTCCCACCGGACGGTGGTGGAACCGGAGATTTTATTCGAAGCGGCCAGCGGATGGCTTTCCCGACCGCCAAAAACAAACCCCGCCGGTGCAACGGGCGGGGTCGGGGGGATGCGGAGGATGTAGGGCAATTCAGGCGTCACGCCTTGCCGCGTCGCCGCACGAGTGCCGCGCCAAGCATGCCGAGGCCGAGCAGGGCGAGCGAACCGGGTTCGGGGACATTGCCCTGCACGCCACCGTCGTCATACCAGGTGCGGAAGGTGTAGTCGAAATCGGGGAAGGAACCAAAACCGGAATTCGCATAGACCTGGCCAAAGCCGTAGGGATCATTGACAGCGCCGGCGATGCCGAGCGCGTCGTTGGCCGAGGTGAATTCAAGGAAGTAGGTATTGCCCGCGGTGATCGCGACGGGCGACCAGAACACGTCGAAATCCGTGCCCGAGGTGGCCAGCCCGCTGCCCGAGGCGAGCTTGCTGGCGCCCACCTGATTGGGCAGCATGTCCCACAGCGAGATCGTCACCGTATCGGTGACGCCGATGCCGC
>CAZCPD010000044.1:3439-16587 GCA_964500425.1 uncultured Rhodocyclaceae bacterium | reverse complement strand
TCGTCATCACCCACGACGACGCCTACTTCTCCTGCGCCGACCGCGTTCTCAAGCTCGAGGACGGCCACCGCGGCAGCGCTCCTGCGGTCGAGACTGTCTGATTTTGCGTTGATCGAGGGCTCTGCTGCCGGTTTTTGCAAGTCGGACTGCCGCACGGTGGTGCTTGGGCAAGCTCTTGTCGCAAATCTGCGACAAATATTGAGTCACGTACAAAATTCAATAATAACAATATGTTGATGTGTGTTATTAATGTTTTGCATGAAGCTGTTTGAATGCCGATGGAGTATCGGGCGCTCCTGTGGTCTAGCTTGTGATTATTGAGGTCTGAAAATTCCCCGAATCGCCCTCGCTGACACGAAATCGGTCAGGTAGGTTATGATAATGTTCGATAGTTGTCGGGTTTACTGCGCATGACGCCCGGCATCGAACAAGCTCATGCCGTTCCGGTTATTCAAGAGTGCTCGCGGCGACAGGAATCACGGGGAAGGGGAATCACCATGCAGGAGCAGGGGCTGATGGGAGAAAGAGACTTCAAGGTCGTCGTCAATCACGAGGAGCAGTATTCGTTGCGCCTGGTCAAACCGGCGCAGGCAGGCAACCCAACAGGCTGGCGCGATGCGGGCTTCGTCGGCAGCCGCGAAGACTGTCTCGCCTGGATCAACGAGCACTGGACCGACATGCGTCCGGCCAGTCTGCGCCAGCGCCTCGCCGAGACTTCTGCCGGATTGCCCACCGCCGCCACGCCACGCAAATCCGCGAAGGCCAGCCGTTGAATCTGTCCGTTTTGTTCGCGCAGCTCGCCGGCGCGTCTGTCCGTGAATATCGGTCGGCGACTTCTGCCTCTTCTGCCACTTCTGCCACATCGGCCAACGCGCGCCTGGCGGCAAAAGTTCTTGCGCTCGTTCGACTGTCCGCGATGCCCGTGACGGCATTGCACCGCGCACCCCCATTCAGTTTCTGATCGCGCTTATGACCCTGATCGATGTCCTCATCAATGCCGCCGCGAAAACGCCGGATCGCCAAATCATCTTCGCGCAGCGGGATGGCAACGATGTGTCCTACGGTCACGCGGAGCTCTTGTTGCGGGCGCGGCGTGCTCTCGCCGTCCTCCAGGCCAACGGCGTCGAGCCGGGTCAGCGCGTGGTGGTGCAGTGCCAGACGGCGCAGCGGCAGATCGAGTTGTTCTGGGCCTGTGTGCTGGGTGGCATGGTGCCCGTGCTGCTGCCCAAGGTGGCGTCGTGGATCCGCGACTCGGACCCGGCGCGCAAGCTCGATGGCGTGACCCGCGTCCTCGGCGGGCCGCTGGTGCTGGTCGATGCCGATCAGGAAAAGGCCTACGCCGATGGCGTGGCGCGACCGATCGCCAACGGCTGCCGCTGGCTGATCGACGATCCGCAGGCCGGCGACGCGAGCGCCGCGCGGCAGTTCGACGCGCAGGAGGACGATCTCGTCTATCTGCAGTTTTCCTCGGGGTCCACCGGCCTGCCCAAGGGCGTGCGCCTGACGCACCGCAACCTGTTCTGCAACGTCAAGGAAATCGCCGATACCGTGCAGGCCTTGCCCAGCGAATCGACGCTGAGCTGGATGCCGTATTACCACGACATGGGCCTGATCGCCTTCCATCTCGTGCCGCTGTATCGCGGCATGGGGCAGGTCAAGCTCGATGCCGCCGAATTCATCGCCGAGCCGATGTTCTGGCTGCGGCAGATCGCCAGGCATCGCGCGGCGGTGATCAGTTCGCCCAACTTCGGTTTGCAGCATGTGCTGGATCGCGTGACGCCGGACGATCTTGTCGACGTCGATCTGTCCTGCGTGCGCCTGCTCTGCAACGGCGCCGAGCCGATCTCGGCGACGGTGATGCGGCGCTTCGCCGATCTGCTTGGTCCGGCGGGCTTCAGGCGTTCGGCGATGTTCCCGGTGTATGGCATGGCGGAAGCCTGCGTCGCGGTGACGTTCAGCCCGATCGAAACCGAACCGCTCGTTCATCGTCTCGACCGCGACCAGCTCACCGCCGACGGCAAGGCCGTGGCGGCGACCGAGGATGCGCATCTGATCGAGTATGTCGATGTCGGCCTCCCGCTGCCGTCGGTGCAATTGCGCGTCGTCGGCGAGCAGGGCGACATCCTGCCGGAATGTCTTGTCGGCGAGGTGCAGATTCGCGGCACCAACGTCACCTCGGGCTACGAGGGCATGGGCGATGTCAACAACGGCCTGTTCACGGCCGACGGCTGGCTCAAGACCGGCGATCTCGGCTTTCTCAAGAACGGCCGCCTGACCATCGCCGGTCGCCTGAAGGACATCATTTTCGTCAACGGCCGCAACGTCATGGCCGCCGACATCGAGCGCACGCTTTCCGAGAAATTCGATCTCAAGGACGGCGGCGTCGCCGTCTGCACCGCGCTGGATCCGGTGACGGGGCGCGATCGCGTCGTCATCTTCGTCGCTTCGCGGCGTCGCGGCGACGGCATCCGCCGCAAGACCGATTTCTGGTCGTGGGCGCATGAAATCCGCCAGGCGGCCGAGGAGTACCTGGCCTATCCGGTTGATTGCGTTCTGGCCTTGCCGCGCCTGCCGCGCACGTCCAGCGGCAAGCTGCAGCGCTATCAGCTGGCGCACGAATGGTCGAGTGGCGTGCATGACGACAAACGCGCCGAGTTCGAGGCCAACGACCCGCGCCGCCTGGCCGCCAGCGCCCAGAAATCCGCGCCGGAGAAGGCGGAGCCGTCGGCCGTCGCCAACGTCGAGGACATCATTCGCGGCATCTGGGCGAATGTCCTGCGCTGTCCCGAATACACCATCGGCGTCGACGTGCCGTTCACCGAGCTCGGCGGCACATCGGTCAAGGCCATCGAGATGCTCGCCCGCGTCGAGGAACGCTTCGGCCGCGTGCTTGGCTATCCGATGCTGATCGAATGCCGCACGATCCGCGACGTGGTCGCCTATCTGGCGCGTCATACGACGCAGGAAATCGTGGCGGCGGGCGGAACGGCCGGCGACCAGAACGCGCAGATCGCCATCATCGGCATGGCCGGGCGCTTCCCGGGCGGCGCCACGCTCGACGAGTTCTGGCGCACGCTGAGCGAGGGGCGCTGCGTCGTCGGTCCCGTGCCGCCGGCCCGCTGGCAGAGCCCGCGCGGCGACTATGCGATGGGCGCGCTGCCGGATATCGACAGCTTTGCCGCCGACTTCTTCGGCATTTCGGCCGAAGAAGCCATCATCATGGACCCGCAGCAGCGCCTGATGCTCGAAGTCGCCTACGAGGCGCTCGAGGATGCCGGCTATTGCGGGCAGCGTCTCGATGCGCGCCGCTCGGTCGGCGTCTTCCTCGGTGTCAGCAGCAACAGCTACATGGAGGAAATCAACCTGCGTCGCGCCGACGATGCGCGCGAGGTGCGCCACGCGTTGCTGATGCCGGCCAACCTGCTCAACATCGTCGCCGCGCGGGTATCGCACGCCCTCAACCTCAAGGGCCCGGCGCTGACCACCGATACTGCCTGCTCCTCCTCACTCGTCGCGTTGCAGCAGGCCTGCAACGAACTGCTGCTCGGCAATTGCGACATCGCCATGGCCGGTGGCGTGAACCTGCTGCCGACACCGACCGGTCATGAATTGCTGGCCCAGGCCGGCGCGCTCTCGGCGGATGGCGTATGCCGTACCTTCGACGCCGCGGCGAACGGCATGGTGCCCGGTGAAGGTCTCGGCCTGGTGGTGTTGAAGCGCCTTGATCGCGCGCTTGTCGACGGCGACCGCATCGAGGCCGTGATCGGCGCCGTCGCGGTCAATAACGATGGCCGTTCGATCGGCATCATGGCGCCGACGCCGGAAGGCCAGGAGTCCGTGTTGCGCCGCGCCTACCAGATGGCCGGTATCGAGCCGGCGCAGATCAGCTATGTCGAGGCGCACGGCACAGGTACGCCGATCGGCGATCCGATTGAGGTGCGCGCCCTGGCGCGCGCCTTCGGCGATGTCGGCGCTGGCCACTGCGGCATCGGCAGCGTCAAGACCAACATCGGCCATCTGCTGGCCGCAGCCGGCGTTGCCGGCCTGATCAAGGTGCTGCTGGCGCTGCGTCACGAGATGCTGCCGCCGACGCTGAATCTGCGCACGCCGCATCCGCTGGTACGGTTCGAGAAGACGCCGTTCTATCCGGTCAGCGCGGCGCTGCCCTGGCCGCGCGGCGAGTCGCCGCGCTATGCCGGCGTCAGTTCGTTCGGCTTTGGCGGCACCAACGCCCACGTCGTGCTGCACGACCTGCCGCAGCGCATCGATGTGCACCCGGAGTCCGCGCATGGCGGCGTGCAGTTGCTGGCGCTTGCGGCGCGCAACGGCGAGGAGCTGGCGCGCATGCGGACGGAGTTGGGCGAGCATCTGCGCCGCCATCCGGCGATCCGTCTGGCCGATCTCTGCTACACGCGCGCGGCGGGCCGCGCCGCCTTCCCTCAGCGCGAGTACTACGTCGTCGCCGATGTCGCCGATGCGATCGCCCAGCTTGACCAGGCGGTGACGCATGGCGCCCAGACGCCGAAGAGCAAGCTGCAGGTCGCTTTCCAGTTCAGCGGCCAGGGTTCCCAGTATGTCGGCATGGGGGCGCAACTCTACCGGCGCCATGCGGTGTTCGCCGAGGAATTCAACCGCTGCGCGACCATCGTCAAGCGGCTGCGTCCCGATTTGCTCGACCTGCGCGATGTGGTGTTCGGCGCGGGGGAGGACTGGATCGAGGATGCCGACTATGCGCATGCGGCCTTCTTCGCCATCGAGTACGCGCTGGCGCGTCTGTGGCAGGCCTGGGGCGTACAGCCCGCCGCCGTCGCCGGCCACAGCCTGGGGGAATATGCCGCCGCCTGCATCGCCGGCGTGTTCGAGCTCGATGACGCCCTGTATCTGGTCACGCGTCGCGCCCAGCTCATCAAGACCGCGGCCGCCGGCGCCATGCTCAGCGTCGCGCTGGCCGAGAACGACGTGCTGGCGAGGCTTGCCGAAAGCGGTCTGCCGCTTGATCTGGCGGCGGTCAATGGCAGCGAGCAGTGCGTCGTCGCCGGGCCCCTTGATGCCATCAAGGAATTTCGCGCCCAATTGAGCGCGCGGCGCATCGCCTCGATGCCGCTGCCGATCGGCTATGCCTACCATTCGCGCCAGATGTTGCCGATCATCGAGCAGTTCTCGCTGTGTCTCGCCGAGATCAAGCTCCAGGCGCCGAAGATTCCGCTCGAAACCTGCATCGACACCGAGCACGCAGTCGATACGCCGGGCTATTGGCAGGATCATCTGCTGCGTCCGGTGCGCTTCGCCGACGGCCTGAACCGCATGGCCGGTCGCGGTCTGCGCTGTCTGCTCGAAATCGGCCCGGGGGAGGGGCTGACGCAACTCGCGCGCCGCACGCTCGGCAACGATCCGACACTGCAGTCATTCGCTTCGCAATCGGCGAAGCAGGAGCGCAACGACAGCATGCTGCTCGCCACGCTTGGCGACCTCTGGCTTGCCGGCGCGCCGATCGACTGGCGTGAGGTGTATCGCGGCGCAAGGGATCACGCCACGCACATCATTCCCCTGCCGGCCTATCCGATGACGCGACGCCATTACTGGCTTTCGCCGCGTCGCCCGCGTCTACTGGCGGCAGCCTCGCCGGCGCGTAACTGGGCGGCCGTCGGCCGTCCGCCTGAGGACTGGTTCTATGCCGCGGTGTGGCGCGAGACCGCGGCCAAGGTTACGGTTGCCCTGCCCGAGGCGGTTTGTCTGATCGGCGCCGAGGGCGAGTTCGGCGCCGCGCTGTACAGCACCCTGGCAGCGGCCGGGTGTCGCGTCATTCAGGTGGTTGCGGGCGAGGAGTTCGATAGCTCGCTGGCAGATCTCATCAGCATGCGCTTCTCCGGTGCGGCGGCGGCCGATGATGCACGGCGTTTGCTCGATACCCTTGAGGGCGCGTCGGCGGCGGGCGTCTCCACACTGCCGCTGCTCTGCGATCTGCGCGGTTGTTGCGCGCCCCCCGTCGCTGGCGGCGACTTGCTGGCGCTGGCCGAGCGCACCGCCGGACTGCTTGAGGGCGCGCTGCATCTCGCGCACGCCCTGCTGGCCCATCCGGGCACCTGGCGCCTGGTCCATGTAACGGGGCATGCGCTGACGGTCGAAGCCGCGAACGTCGATGAAGCCGAAGTCGATCCGGCCGGCGCCGCCCTGCTGGGCTTCGCCAGGTCGCTGGCGCAGGAGGCGCCGAAGCTCGACTCGCGCTGCATCGACCTCGACCGCGCGAGCGGCTGCGCGATGGCCGGGCAGCAGCTGCTCGGCGAGCTGACCACGGGCGATGGCCTGCCGGTCGTCGCCCTGCGCGGCGAGCTGCGCTATGCCCAGGTCGTCGAAAGACTGGCGGCGCCGAAGGGCATGCCGCGCTGTTCCTTCAATGAAGGCGGAACCTATCTGATCACCGGGGGGCTTGGCGGCATCGGGCTGCAACTCGCCGAGCATCTTGCCTATCGCCATCGCGTGCGGCTGATCCTGCTCGGGCGCACGGCGCCCGTCGAGGGGAGCCCCGCCGCCGAGACGCTGGCGCGTTTGCGCGCCGCGCGCCATGAGATTGTCGTCGTCACCGCCGATGTCGGTGACGAGGAGCAAATGACGCAGGCGATGCGCACGGTCGCCCAGCACTGCAAGCAGCTGGATGGCGTGATCCATGCCGCCGGCGTACTGCGCGACGCGCTGGTGCGCAACATGACGCCAGAGATGCTGCACGAAGCGCTGCGCGCCAAGGTGCGCGGCAGCCTGCTGCTTTATCGCCATACGCGCGAATTCAAGCCGGGCATGTTCATCCTGTTCTCGTCGCTGTCCGGGTTGACGGGAAATCTCGGTCAGGCCAATTACGCGGCGGCGAACGGCTTCCTGTCCGGTTTCGCCGAGTGGCTCGAAGAGCAGGGGCAGCCTGCGCTGGAGCTGGTCTGGGGCTATTGGGGCGATGTCGGTCTCGGCGCCACGCCTGCCAGCCGCCAGCTGATGGCGCGCAAGCGCGTCTATCCGATGTCGTCGCGGCGCGCCCTGGCCGCGCTCGACCGCGCATTGGCGGCCGACCGGGGCCACGTCATCGTCGCCAACGTCGGCTGCGGTTTCTTTGCCTCCTTCGGGTTCGAGCAGGACATGCTGCGCGTCGTCGATCGCGGCGAACGGGTTGCCATCGACGGCGAGCTGCGCAAGGCGCTCGGCCGGCATGGCGAACTCGTCGCGGGTCTCGATCGCTTGTGCGCCCTGCGCGCGGCGCATGCCCTGCGCGGCGCCGTGCCGGGCGGCGAGGCGCAGACCATCGCCGAAATCGGCGACTGGCTGGGCGTGACGCCGGAGCGTCACGGCCAGCTGGAACAGGCGATCCGCATGCTGGCGGACGACGGTTTCGTCGTACGTTGCGGAGACACCTATCAGGCGCTTGCCACACCGACCGACGACGGTCGCGAATTTGCTGCACGGCTACGCGAGGACCATCCCCTGGCGGCATCGGCCATCGACCTTGTCATGCGTTGCTGCGCGCAGCTGCCGGCGGCGCTGCGCGGCGAACGCGCGCGCATCGTGGAGTTGCTCGTCGAACCGGCGCGCATGGATTGGGACGACTATCGCAGCCGCTATCCGGCGCACGCGCTGGCGAATGCCATGGTGGTCAGTGCTGCCCAGCAGCTCGCCATCGAGCAGGTACTGCATCACGGTGGCAATGGCGGTCACAAGTTGCGCATCCTCGAAATCGGCGCCGGCTGCGGTGCGTTGACGGCGCAGCTGCTGACCGCGCTGGAAGGACAGATCGACGTGTATCACGCGACCGACGCCGACGTCGGTGCGCTCGAAATCCTTCGTCAGCGTCTTGGCGGCGACCATCCGCATCTGGTCACCAGCGTTCTCGATCTGAAGGATGACGCGACGGCGCAGGGTCTCGCCGTCGAGGGTTTCGATCTCGTCGTGGCCGGCGCCGGGATTCATGTCGCCAGCAGCTGGGCGATTCTGTTGGTGCGCGGCCTGCTGCGGCCGGGTGGACATTTCCTGCTCGTCGAGCCAGTGCGGCCGACGCGCCTCAATGAGTGTACCTACGGCATTCTCGAAGACTGGTGGACGCTCAGCGACGCGCGTCAGCGGCGTGGCTATCCACTGCTCAGCGGCCATGAGTGGCAGGCCGTGCTCAGCGACGAAGGCTTCTCGGTCGCCCTGCTGCCGGTGACGCCGCGCGGTTCGCTTCAAGATCTCGGCCTGGCCTTGCTGATCGCGGCAACGCCGCGCGCGGTGCTGGAGTCGACGAGATCGACGAAGGAGGAGGGCGGTGGCGCGACCAAGGCGACGCGTCTCGAAAAAGTCACCGCGCTGATCGAGCGGGCGCTGCTGGCCGCCGGCATCCCGGCGCCCGATCCGCACCAGCCGTTCTCTTCGCTGGGCGTCGATTCGCTGACCGCGCTGAAGGTCGGCAACGTGCTGCAGCAGAGCCTCGGCTTCACGCTTTCGCCGTCGCTGCTGTTCGAACATGACACGATCCATCGCCTCGCGCTGTTTCTCAGCGAGGAGGAGGCCGCGCTCGGCGCGGTCGAGTCGCGCATGGCGCCGGTTGCGCCGGCCGAGTTCTACGGGCTGTCCTATGCACAGCAGCGCCTCTGGTTCCTCGAACAACTCGCGCCTGAGAGCGGTGGGGCGCTCTACAACGTGCCCTGCGCGGTGCGTCTGCATGGGAAGCTCGACCGCGCGGTGCTTGAGCGCGTCTTCAACGAGATCGTGCGCCGTCACGAGTCGCTGCGCACGACGTTCGTCACCGTCGACGGCGTGCCGCGCCAGATCATCGCCGGCGAGCTCTGCCTGACGCTGCCGCTGCGCGAGCTGAGCAACGTCCCGGCGGCGCGCCGCGAGGCGGAGGTGTTTGCTCTGGCCAGCGCCGACGCGCAGAAGCCCTTCAATATCTCCACCGGACCGCTGATTCGTACCGAGTTGCTGCGTCTTGGCGAGCGCGAGCATGTGCTGCTGCTGAACATGCATCACATCATTTCCGACGGCTGGTCGATGAGCGTGCTGGTCCTGGAAGTCGCCATGCTGTACGCCGCGTACATCGAAGGACGCGCCTCGCCGCTCCCCGAGCTCGTCATCCAGTACAAGGACTTCGCCCAATGGCAGCGGCAGTGGCTCGGCGGCGCGACTCTGGAGCGGCAGCTCGGCTACTGGGCGGGCCGGCTTGCCGGCGCGCCGGCGGTGCTCGACCTGCCAACCGACCGGCAGCGTCCGCCGGTGCAGACCTATCGCGGCGGCAAATATCGCTTCGGGGTGGATCGTGCGCTGACCGAGGGGTTGCAGGAACTCGCCGGCCGCGAAGGGGCAACGTTGTTCATGGTGCTGCTCGCCGGCTTTCAGGCCCTGCTGGCGCGCTATACGGGACAGGGCGATATCTGTGTTGGAACGCCGGTCGCCAATCGCAACCGCGCCGAGATCGAGGGATTGATCGGCTTCTTCGTGAATACGCTGGTCATGCGCAGCCAGCTGTCGCTGGAGCAACGCTTCGTCGACCTGCTCGCCCAGGTGCGCGAAGCCGCGCTTGGCGCCTTCGCGCATCAGGATCTGCCGTTTGAACAGATCGTCGAGAGCCTGCAGCCCGAGCGCAATCTCAGCCACAGTCCGCTGTTCCAGGTGATGTTTGTCCTGCAGACGCCGCCGAGCCAGGATCTTGCCGGACTCGACCTGGTTTTCGAGCAGGTCGAGGCGGATTCGGGTATCGCCCAGTTCGACATCACCCTGAGCATGCAGGAGAGTGCCGAGGGTATGTCGGCCTTCTTCGAATACAACACCGATCTGTTCGATGAAGCCACGATGCGGCGCATGGCGACGCATTTCGAGCGCCTGCTCCAGGAGATCGTCGCTCAGCCGCAGGCCAGCCTCGGCGACTATCCGCTGCTCGATGTTGAAGAGCGCAAGCGGATGCTCGTCGACTGGAACACGACGCAGGCGGATTACCCCGACGACAAGCTCTTCCATCAGCTTTTCGAAGCGCAGGCCAAGCGCCAGCCCAAGGCTGTCGCCGTCACCTTCGAGGGCGAGAGTCTCGGCTACGCCGAACTCAACGCGCGCGCCAACCAACTGGCGCGCCATCTGCGCGACGCGTGTCCCGGTCTCGGCGCCGACAGCATCGTCGCCATCTGCGTCGAGCGCAGCCTGGAGATGATCGTCGCCATGCTCGGCGTGCTCAAGGCGGGCGCCGCCTACCTGCCGGTCGATCCCGCGTATCCGGTCGAACGCATCGAGCACATGCTCGGCGACTCGGCGCCGCGTCTGATTCTTACCCAGCAGCGGCTGCGCAGCGGACTGCCCGCGCAGGATGCGGACATCATCGAGCTGGATGGCGACTGGCCGACGATCGCGCTGCAGGCGAAGACCAACCTCAAGCCGAAGGATCTCGGCCTGACCCCGGACCACCTGGCCTACGTCATCTACACCTCGGGCTCGACCGGCAAGCCGAAGGGCGTGCTGCTCCATCACCGTGGCCTGTGCAACCTGGCGACGCTGCAAGGGCGCGCCTTCGCCGTCGACGCCGACAGCCGCGTGCTGCAATTCGCCTCGTTCAGTTTCGACGCCTGCACCTGGGAATTCGCCATGGCGCTGGGCAACGGCGCCAGCCTGCATCTGGCGCCGCGCGATCACCTGATGCCCGGCGATCCGCTGCGCGACATCATTCGTGAACGGCGGATCACCCATGCCACGCTGCCGCCAGTGGCCGTCAGCGCCTGGCCGGCCGATCTGCAACTGGAGTCCTTGCGTACTCTGATCGTGGCCGGTGAAGCCTGCCCGGCGGCGATGGCGCAGCACTGGTCGCGCGGTCGGGATTTTTACAATGCCTACGGGCCGACGGAAACCACAGTGTGCGCCAGCATGCACCTGTGCAGTCCGGACGAGCCCGGCAACCCGCCGATCGGCAAGCCGATCGCCAACACCCGCATCTACATCCTCGATGCCCAGCTGCAGCCGGTTCCCGTCGGCATCGCCGGCGAGATCTACATCGGCGGCGTCGGCGTGGCGCGCGGCTATCTGAATCGTGCCGAGCTGACGGCCGAGCGCTTTGTCGCCGACCCGTTCGCGGATGCTCACGCCGCGCCCGGCGCGCGACTTTACCGCACGGGCGATGTCGGCCGCTGGCGGAGTAATGGCGATGGCGCCATCGAATACCTGGGGCGCAATGACCACCAGGTCAAGATTCGCGGCTTCCGCATCGAGCTCGGCGAGATCGAGGCGCAGCTCGGCAGCCATTCGCAGGTACGCGACGTCGCCGTCATCGCCCGTGAAGACCGCCCGGGAGACCGGCGCCTGGTGGCCTATCTCACCGCCAAGTCAGAGCCGCTCGATCTCGATGGCGTGAAGAGCCAGCTCAAGGCCGTCCTGCCCGAATACATGCTGCCGAGCGCCTATGTCGTGCTCGGGCAGTTTCCGCTGACGCCCAACGGCAAGCTGGACCACAAGGCCCTGCCGGCGCCGGAGCAGGGCGCCCTGGCGCGCGAATACGTGGCGCCGCAGGGCGAGCTCGAAGAGACCATCGCGGGGATCTGGCAGGACATTCTCAACGTCGAATGCGTCGGCCGCCACGATAATTTCTTCGACCTTGGCGGACACTCGCTGCTGATCGTGCAGATGCTCGAACGTCTGCGTCAGGCGGGTTTGAACGGCAATGTGCGCACCGTCTTCAATCATCCGACGCCGGCGGCGCTGGCGGAGGCATTGGGCAGCAGTGAGGGCGAGAGCGCAGCGCAATTCGCCGTTCCCGCCAACCTGATTCCCGCTGGCTGCACGGCGATCACGCCGGCGCTGCTGCCCCTGGTCGAACTCAGCCAGGCGCAGATCGACCGGATCGTCGCGACGGTGCCGGGTGGCGCCGCCAACGTGCAGGACATCTATCCGCTCGCCCCGTTGCAGGAAGGCATCCTGTTCCACCATCTGCTGAGCAAGGAAGGCGACGCCTACATCCTGCCGATCCTGATGGCGGTGGAGAGCCGCGAGAAGCGCGACGTCTTCCTCGGCGCTCTGCAAAGCATCGTCAATCGGCACGACATCCTGCGCAGCGCCATCCTCTGGGAGGGGCTTGCCAAACCGGTGCAGGTCGTTCATCGCCATGTCGACCTGCCGGTCGAAGAGATTGCTCTCGACCCTGCGCAGGACACCCTGGCGCAACTGCACGCGCTCATGGAGCCGAAGCGCCAGCGCATGGACCTGTCCCGGGCGCCGCTGGTGCGCATCCAGGCGGCATGCGATCCGCGGAGCGGCAAGCATTACCTGCTGCTTCAGTTGCACCACATCATCAGCGATCACGTTTCGCTCGAAATCGTCCTGCGCGAGGTGCTCGCCACGCTCGCCGGCCATGCCGCGCAACTGCCCGAGCCGATTCCCTATCGCGGTTTCGTCGCGCAGGCGCTGGCGCTCGAAGAACAAGGTCATAACCGCGCCGCGGAGGTTTTCTTCCGCAGCCGGCTTGGCGACATCGACGAGCCGACGGCGCCGTTCGGCCTGCTCGACGTGCATGGCGACGGCGGACAGATCGAGGAAGCGCGCCAGGAAATCAACCCGCAACTGGCCCGACGCCTGCGTCAGACGGCGCGGCAATTGCGCGTCGGTGCGGCGACGCTGTTTCATGCCGCGCTCGGGCTGCTGCTCGCGCGCAGCAGCGGGCGCGATGACGTCGTCTTTGGCAGCGTGCTTTCCGGGCGGCTGCAGAACACCACCGGGGCCGACCAGGTCCTCGGCATGTTCATCAACACCCTGCCGCTGCGGCTCAACCTGCGCGGGCAGAGCGTCCGGCAGGTCGTCGAGCATACCCACCGGGAGTTGATCGAACTGCTCAAGTTCGAGCAGACGTCGCTCGCACTGGCGCAACGTTGCAGCGGACTGGCGACCGGAGGCGGCGCTGCGCCATTGTTCAGCGCCATGCTCAACTACCGGCACAGCTCGCCGGAAGGTCAGGGCGCCGGGCTGCATTTTGCCAGTGGCATCGAGATTCTCGCCAGCCACGAACGCACCAACTACCCGTTCACGCTGAACGTCGACGATCTCGGCGATGGCTTCGTCCTGGTCGCACAGACCGACCGCCGCATCCCGCCCGGCCGCATCAACGCCTACCTCCACACCGCCCTGCAATCGCTGGCGGATGCGCTCGAGCAGGCGCCGGATACGCC
>CAZCPD010000044.1:0-3339 GCA_964500425.1 uncultured Rhodocyclaceae bacterium | reverse complement strand
GCAGCAGCCGGAGGCGATTGCCGTCACCTGTGAGGGGCAGAGTCTCAGTTACGGGGAACTCAACCGTCGCGCCAACCAGCTCGCGCACCACCTGATCGCTGCGGGGATCAAGCCGGACAGCCTGGTCGCGATCTGCCTCGAACGCAGCCTGGACATGATCGTCGGCCTGCTCGGCATCCTGAAGTCCGGCGGCGCCTATCTGCCACTGGATCCGGGCTACCCGGCCGATCGCATCGCCTACACGCTGGAAGATGCCGCTCCTGGCGTCATCCTCACCCAGCAGAGCCTGAAGGACACCTTGCTGGACACGCTGCCCAAGGGAACCGCCAGGCTCATCGCGCTCGACAGCGATTGGCCTGCCATCGGCCAGCAGGGCACGGGCAATCCGAAGCCGCGCGAGCTCGGCCTCACGGCGCGCAACCTGGCTTATGTCATCTACACCTCCGGTTCGACCGGCAAGCCCAAGGGTGTGATGATCGAGCATCGCAACGTCACGCGCCTGTTCGATGCCACCGAGGACTGGTTTCACTTCGACGAGCAGGACGTGTGGACGCTGTTCCACTCCTTCGCTTTCGACTTCTCGGTCTGGGAAATCTGGGGCGCGCTGATCCACGGCGGGCGCCTCGTCGTGGTTCCGCAGGCGACGACGCGCTCGCCGCAGGACTTCTACCAGCTGCTGTGTCGCGAGCAGGTGACGATCCTCAACCAGACGCCGAGCGCATTCCGTCAGTTGATCGCCGCACAGGGGGAGTTGCCGGGACAGGGCGCAGCCGGGGAAGGCCTGCGCCTGCGCCAGCGCCTGCGGTGCGTCATCTTCGGCGGCGAGGCGCTCGAAATGCATGCGCTGAAGCCGTGGATTGCGCGCAACGGCGTCGAGCAGCCGCAACTGATCAACATGTACGGCATCACCGAAACCACGGTGCATGTCACTTACCGCCATCTGACGCGGGCCGACATCGAGGAAGGGCAGGGCAGCAATGTCGGCGTCGCCATTCCCGACCTCCAGGTCTATCTGCTCGACGAACGCCGCCAGCCGGTGCCGATCGGCGTGGCAGGAGAGATCTACGTCGGCGGCGCCGGTCTGGCGCGCGGCTACCTGAATCGCCCCGAGCTGACCGCGGAACGTTTCATCGCCCATCCCTGGCGCGACGAGCCCGGCGCGCGACTCTACAAGTCGGGCGACCTCGCCCGGTGGCGCGCCGATGGCAGCATCGAATACCTCGGCCGCAACGACCACCAGGTCAAGATACGCGGCTTCCGCATCGAGCTCGGCGAAATCGAAGCCCAGCTCGCTGGCGATCCCGCCATCAAGGATGTCGTCGTCATCGCGCGCGAAGACGCCGCGGGCGCGGCGCACGACCGGCGCCTGGTCGCCTATCTGACGACGAAGGACGGCAGCTCGGCCGTGGACCTCGATACGCTGAAGACCCGGCTCAGGAGCGTGCTGCCCGACTACATGATCCCGAGCGCCTTCGTGGTGCTCGAAAAGATGCCGCTGACGGCGAATGGCAAGCTGAATACCAAGGCCTTGCCGGCGCCGGAGCTCGGCGCTTACCGCACGCAGGCCTTTGAAGCGCCGCAGGGCGAGATCGAGGAAACGCTGGCGGCGATCTGGCAGGACGTGCTGCGCGTGGAGCCCGGCGTCAGGATCGGCCGGCATGACGACTTCTTCGATCTCGGCGGTCACTCGCTGTTGATCGTTCAGGTACTCGAACGCCTGCGCGAGGCCGGCCTCAGTGTCGATGCGCGCAGCATTTTCGAGTACCCGACGCCGGCGGCTCTGGCGGCGGCAGTGGCGGAGGGCGCCGCGACTCTTTCCGGACCGGGCTTCAGCGTGCCGCCGAACCAGATTCCCGCGGATTGTCGCGCGATCACGCCCGCAATGCTGCCGCTGGTCAGCCTTGGCCAGGAGCAGATCGACCGCGTCGTGCAGACGGTGCCGGGCGGCGCCGCCAACGTGCAGGACATCTATCCGCTCGCGCCGCTGCAGGAAGGCATCCTGTTCCATCACCAGCTCAGCACCCAGGGCGACACCTATATCCTGCCGACGATCCTGAAGCTGGCGTCGATGCAGAAGCGCGACGAGTTTCTGGCCGCATTGCAGAAGGTGGTCAATCGCCATGACATCCTGCGCAGCGCCATCGTCTGGCGCGGGCTCGATCGACCGGTGCAGGTCGTGCATCGTCATGTCGACCTGCCGGTCGAGACGTTCGCGCTCGACGCGCAGCGCGACTGCCTCGTCCAGCTTGAAGAGCGCATCGACCCGCGCCGCCTGCGCATCGATCTGCAACAGGCGCCGCTGCTGCGCATCCAGATGGCGCAGGATCCGCAGCCGCAGCCACACTCGGCGCAGTGGTATCTGGTGCTGCTGCTGCACCACATCGTCAGCGACCACGTCTCGCTGGAAATTCTCGTCTCCGAAGTCTTCGCGATCCTCTCCGGCCAGGAAGCGCAACTGCCGGAGCCGCTCGCCTATCGCGGCTTCGTCGCCCAGGCTTTGGCGCAACTCGGTCAGAACGATGCGGAAGCCTTCTTCCGCGCGCGGCTCGCCGACATCGACGAGCCGACCGCGCCGTTCGGCCTGCTCGACGTTCATGGCGACGGCAGCCAGCTCGAAGAGACGCGCGTCGAACTCGCCCCGGCGCTGGCCGGCGCCGTGCGGCAGACCGCGCGCAGTCGCCAGGTCAGCGTGGCGTCGCTGTTCCACGCTGCCTGGGCGCTGGTCATCGCGCATTGCAGTGGTGGCAGTGGTAGCAGTCTTCGCGACGTCGTCTTCGGCAGCGTGCTTTCCGGTCGTCTGCAAGGCACGGCTGGCGCCGATCGCGTCCTCGGCATGTTCATCAACACGCTGCCGCTGCGCGTTCGTCTGAGCGGCGCGAGCGTCGCCGAGGTCGTCGAGCAGACCCATCGCGAACTGATCGAGCTGTTGCGCCACGAGCAGGCGTCCCTGTCCCTCGCGCAACGCTGCAGCGCTGTGGCGTCGAACGGCAACGCCGCGCCGCTGTTCAGCGCCGTGCTCAACTTCCGCCACAGCGCGCTGGGCGAGCCGCCGCGCGATACCGGCATCGAGCTGATCGCCAGCCACGAGCGCACCAACTATCCGTTCGCCATGTCGGTCGACGATCTGGGCAGCGGTTTCGCGCTGACGGCGCAAACCGAGCGTCATGTCGGCGCGGGGCGCATGGTCGCCTTTCTGCAGACGGCCCTGGCAGCGTTGTTGCGGGCGCTCGATACCACACCGGACATGCCTCTGCTCGATCTGTCGATACTCCCCGAGCAGGAAAGCCGCAAGATCCTCGAAGACTTCAACGCCACGCAGGCGGCCTACCCGCAAGAGCG
>CAZCPD010000043.1:7114-16724 GCA_964500425.1 uncultured Rhodocyclaceae bacterium | reverse complement strand
GGGATGCCCAGCGCATGCATGGCCTCGCCGATCAACACTTCGCGCAGCATCGGCCCGATCGCGGCCTTGCCATCGCCGCCACGCGAGAAGGGGGTGCGCCCCGAGCCCTTGAACGCGATGTCGCGCCGCCTGCCCTGGCGATCGATGACTTCGCCGACCAACAGGGCACGGCCATCGCCGAGCTGGGGCGAGAAGTGTCCGAACTGATGGCCGGCGTAGGCCTGGGCGATCGGGTTGGCGCCTGCGGGAAGCCGGTTGCCGGAGAATACGGCCGCCAGTGCCGGTTCGTCGCAGGCCGCCAGATCGAGGCAGAGCTCGTCGGCCAGCGCATGGTTCAGGAACAACAAGCGTGGCTCGCGCACGGGTGTCGGTTGCCAGGGTACATAGAAGCCGGGCAGCTCGCGGGCGTAGCTGTTGTCGAAGGCAAAGCGCGCCTGTTGCATGGTTGCCTGCCTATTGGCGCGGGGTAAGTGCTTCCTCACGCCGCAGGCGCGAATCGGAAACACTCCCGGGATGCTGGAGTCGACGGTCGGAGGTGGCGGTGGCGAGACGGGCGACCATGGCATTCTTCAAACGGGAAGAATGCCATTTTGACACAAAACCCGAACGGTTTAGTCAACTATTCGGGTTTGTGCGGGTTTGCGCGGGTTTGCGATGAGGCAGCGGCGAGTTACTCCAGCAGACCGTTGATGGCGACGAGATCCTGCTCGGTCAGCGAGCCGGTCGCGGCCTTCAGCTTGAGTTGGGCGGTCAGCGTCTGCAGGCGGGCCTTGGCGAGGTCGCGACGGGTCGAATAAAGCTGCTGCTGCGCGTTCAGGACGTCGATGTTGACGCGCACGCCGACCTCGTAACCGAGTTTGTTCGAGTCGAGCGCGGATTGCGAGGAGAGCAGCGCCTGTTCGAGCGCCTTGACCTGGGCGAGCCCGGACGTCACGCCGAGGTAGGACTGCCGTGCGCCAAGTGCGGCGAGGCGGCGGACGTTTTCGAGATCGGCCTTGGCCTTTTCGCGCAGGGCGACGGCTTCGCGGTCCTTCGAGACGGTCAGGCCGCCGCTGAAGATCGGGATGTTGAGTTGCAGGCCGATCACCGTCGCATCGGTGTCGCTGCCGCCGAGGAACTGCATGTTCATCTGGTTGCTGCCGCTCGAAGTGCGGCCGTGCGAGGCGACGAGGTCGAGCGTCGGATAGTGGCCGACGCGCTGCTTTTCGATTTCGCGATTGGCGATTTCCAGACTGCTCTTGCTGAGCTGGACGTTGAGATTGTCCTTTTCAGCCGATTCCACCCATTTGTTGATGTCGTCGGGCTGCGGCGGCGCGATTTCGACCCCAGTCTTGAGACCCTTCAGCTCATCCGCTTCCTTGCCGATCAGCATGCGCAAGGCATGTCGCTTGACTTGCAGGGCGCTTTCCGAAGCGATTGCACTGGCGTTGATCAGGTCAAAGCGTGCCTGGGCTTCATGGGTGTCGGTGATTGTCGTGGTGCCGACTTCGAAGTTCCGTTTGGCGGCGGCCAGTTGTTCCTCAATGGCGGCTTTCTGCGATTGCGCGGTGATCAGATCCTCCTGAGCCAGCAGCACATCGAAATATGCCTGGGTGACGCGCTCGATCAGGTCCTGCTTGGCGGCGGTGTACTGGGTTTCCGCCGCTGCGGCGCCCAGCTCGGCCTGCTTGTAGGTCGACCAGTTCTGCCAGCGGAACAACGGCTGGGCCAGGGTCACCGACCAGGCGTGAGTGTTGTAGTTGGTCGACGTCTTTTGCGGTACGTAGGGGCCGATCAGCGGACCCAGCATGCCCAGCGAGATGGTCGGTGACGTGCGCAGCTTGGACGAGAAGTCGTTCCACTTCGTGTCGGCCGTGAAGTTGATCTGTGGCTTGAGGCCGACCTTGCCCTGCGGCAGCTTTTCCAGTCCGGCGTCACGTGAGGCGCGGGCGCTGGCGAACTGGGCGTCATAGCTGACAGCATCCCGGTAGACGCTGAGCAGGTCGGCGGCCTGCACCGCACCCGTCGCGAACAATCCGCTCAACAATGCCCCCAGCAGCGGCGATATTGGTTTTTTCATGGCTGACGTCCCTTGTTCCGCAAGTGTGTTCAGTATTTTGGCATGGTGGGTTCGACCTGTTGCGTCCAGGCTGCAACACCCCCCACCAGATTGATGACGTTGGTGAAACCCTGCCGTTCGAGAAACATGCCGACCTGCTGACTGCGCTGGCCGTGGTGGCAGATCAGCACGATCGGTGCAGCCTTGTCGAGATCCATGTAGCGAGCGGGGATGCTTTGCATGGGCATCAGCGTCGAGCCGGCGATATGGCAGGTTTCGAATTCCCAGGGTTCGCGCACATCGAGCAGGAGCGGCTTGGCTTCGCCCGTGCGCTTCAAGGTTGCGGCCAGCTGCAGTGCGCTGATCTGCTGCATTGAGGGTCAGAAGCTGAAGCGCGGGGTTTGCCGGGCGGCGACCAGGGCCGGAACCTGAGTCTCGAAAAGCCTGGCGGTCGTGAAGGTTCTTTCAGACGTGCGGGTGATCAGCTGGGCTTCGAGGAGCGGCGCTTCGCCGACGAAGGCAACCATGCGCCCGCTGATCTTGAGCTGGTCGAGCAGTTGCTGCGGCAATGCCGGAAGTGCGCCCGAAACCATGATCGCATCGTAGGGCGCTTGGGCCGGCCAGCCGAGCGAGCCGTCGCCGGACGAAACGATGACATTGCCGATGCTCTGTCGCTTGAGATTGGCGGCAGCCATCTCGGCGAGTTGCGGCACAATCTCGACCGTCAACACGTGTGCCGCGTGTGCCGCGAGCAGGGCCGCCATGTAGCCTGAGCCGGCGCCGATTTCCAGGACTCGGTCGGCCTTCCTCAGTTTCAGTGCCTGCAAAGCATGCGCTTCGAGCTTGGGCGGCAGCATCGTCGCGCCGTGGCCGAGCGGAATTTCGGTATCGGCAAACGCCAGCTGGCGGTAGGCTTGCGGCACGAATTCCTCGCGCTTGACGACGTAGAGCAGATCAAGGACGTCCTGATCGAGAACCTCCCAGGTACGGATCTGCTGTTCGATCATGTTGAAGCGGGCTTGTTCGAGGTTCATGCAAGTTCTCTCCGGATGCGGGCAATCGGGCAATGCTGGGTCGCTTATTAGAATACCCTAATATGTTGGCGGATTGGTCGATTCGATATTGTAAAGGAAGAACGTCTTCCAGTGCCTGAATTCCCTGCTCGCATTGGGCGGCGACTGTCTCCTCGATGCATCATCGGCCGGTCTCACGCTGTTTCGCGCACCCGATACCAGGCGGCGTACAGTGCGGGCAGGAACAGCAGGGTGAGCAGCGTCGCCACCAGCAGGCCGCCCATGATGGCGACCGCCATTGGCGCGAAATAGGTGCTGTGGGTCAGCGGAATCATCGCCAGGATCGCCGCCAGCGCGGTCAGCACGATAGGCCGGAAGCGCCGGATGGTCGAGTCGATCACCGCATCCCAGGCGCTCTTGCCGGCCGCCTCGTCCTGTTCGATCTGGTCGACGAGGATGATCGAGTTGCGCATGATCATGCCGGAAAGCGCGATGGTGCCGAGCATGGCGATGAAGCCGAACGGCTGGTCGAGGGCGAGCATGAAGATCGCCGTGCCGATCAAGCCGAGCGGCGCCGTCAGCAGCACCAGCGCCGTGCGGCTGAAGCTGCGCAGCTGCAGCATCAGCACGGTGACGACGACGAGTCCGAAGAGCGGGAAGCCGGCCGCCACCGACTGTCCGCCATGTTCGCTTTCCTCGATGGCACCGCCGGTTTCCAGACGGTAACCGAAGGGCAGTTTCTCGCGGATCGGTTCCAGCGTCGGAATGATCTGCTTGCTGACCGCCGGCGCCTGGATGTCGCCATACAGGTTGGCGCGCACGTCGATCGTCGGCAGGCGCTCGCGGCGCCAGATCACGCCTTCCTCGAAATCGTAGCGGATCCTGGCGATCTGCCCCAGCGGCACGCTCTTGCCCACGCGGGTCGGCACCGCCATGTCGGCGAGCGAGGCAATGTCGGCGCGTTCTTCGGGCGCGCTGCGCAGGAGGACTTCAATCTGCTTGTCGCCCTCGCGGTAATGGGTGACGCGGAAGCCGTTGAGCGTGTTGTGCAGCAGGTCGATGGTGGAAAGACCGAGCAGGCGCGCCTTTTCCATGTCGATGTCGAGGCGCACGACCTTCGAGGGTTCCTCCCAGTTGAGCTGGACGTTGCTGAGATGCTTGTTCTCGCGCATCCTTGCCGCAACCTCGTGGGCGATGCGCCGAACTTCCCTGATGTCCGGTCCGGAAACGCGGAACAGCACCGGAAAGCCGACCGGCGGGCCGTTGGACAGGCGATTCACCGCGGAGCGCACCTGCGGGAAATCCTCGGCAAACAGCTTGATCAGCCGGCCGCGCAGTTCCTCGCGGTCTTCGGTGCTCCGGGTGTTGATGATGAACTGGCCGAAGTTGTTCTGCGTGAGCTCCTGGTCCTGCGTCAGCGAGAAGCGCGGGCTGCCGCTGCCGACGTGTCCGACGAAGAAGTCGATGCCTTTCTCCTTCATCAGGATGGCTTCGAGCTTGCGCACCTCCCTGTCGGTGGCGGTGATCGAGGAGCCTTCGGGCAGCCACATGTCGACGATCAGCACCGGGCGCGTCGACGACGGAAAGAACTGCTGCTGCACCTGGG
Organism: uncultured Rhodocyclaceae bacterium; assembly: GCA_964500425.1. GTDB lineage: Bacteria > Pseudomonadota > Gammaproteobacteria > Burkholderiales > Rhodocyclaceae > Sterolibacterium. Next base: position 12,067 of record CAZCPD010000043.1, on the reverse strand, counting down.
TGAAGGCAAGCAGCGATACGAGCAGGGCGCCGAGGGTCGCACCGATGGTCAGCCAGCGATGGCGCACGCACCAGACGACCATGACGCGGAAGCGCTGGTAGAAGGGCTTTCCGTAGATGGCGTTTTCGTCGATGTGACCATGTCCACCCTGTTCGGCGGGCCTGGGGTCGGGCAGCATCTTGTAGCCGAGATAGGGCACGAAGATCACCGCGGCGACCCAGGAAACCAGCAGGGCGATCACCGTCACCTCGAACAGCGCACGCGCGTATTCGCCCGAGCTCGATGCCGCCGTGGCGATCGGCAGGAAACCGGCGGCGGTCACCAGCGTGCCGCTGAGCATCGGCAGCGCGGTCGTGTCGTAGGCAAAGGCGGCCGCCTTGAGGCGGTCCATGCCCTGTTCCATCTTCACCGCCATCATCTCCACGGCGATGATTGCGTCATCAACCAGCAGGCCCAGCGAAAGGATCAGGGCGCCGAACGACATCTTGTGCAGGCCGATGTCGAAGAGCCGCATGAACAGGAAGGTGGCCGCCAGCACGAAGGGTATCGTCAGGGCGACGACGAGGCCCGTACGCCAGCCGAGGCTGAAGAAACTGACCACGAGGACGATGATCACCGCCTCGATCAGCGTCTGCATGAAGAGATTCACCGAGTCGGACACGACCCGGGGCATGTTCGATGTCTGGTGCAATTCGAGGCCAACCGGCAGTTGCTTGCGGATGCGGGCGATTTCGCGGTCGAGATTGCGGCCGAGTTCGATGATGTCGCCTTCCTTGACCATCGAAACGCCGACGGCGACGGCATCCCTGCCCTGCAGGCGGATCATGGGCGCCGGCGGTTGCTCGTAGCCGCGATACACGTTGGCGATGTCGCCGAGGCGGATCGAGCGGCCATTGGCGCGCAGCGTGGTCTCGCGCAGGCTTTCCAGCGAGCCGTATTCCTGGCCGGCGCGCAGGTAGATCTTGTCGCTGGCGGTCTCGAAGGCGCTGGTCGGCAGCTTGGTGTTCTGCTGCTGGATTGTCGAGATGATGGTGTTGAGATCGAGGCCCAGCGTCGCCAGTTTCGTGTTCGAGAGATCGATGAAGATCTTTTCTTCCTGAACGCCGAAGAGATCGACGCGGTCGACGTCGTCCACGCGGCGCAACTGGTCGCGGATCATGTCGGCATGCTCGCGCAGCTGAGCGTGGCTGAAGCCGTCGCCGGTCAGCGCATAGATGTTGCCGTAGACGGCGCCGAAGTCGTCGTTGAAGAAGGGGCCGATCACGCCCTGGGGCAGGGTGTGGCGCATGTCGCCGACCTTCTTGCGCACCTGGTACCAGATGCCCGCCACATCCTTGGGCTTGGTCGAGTCCTTGATCATGACGAAGATCACCGACTCGCCGGGCTTCGAGTAGCTGCGCAGGTAATCGAGATTCGGCGTTTCCTCGAGGGTCTTTTCGAGACGGTCGGTGACCTGCTTCTCCATTTCCTGCGCCGACGCGCCCGGCCAGACGGCGCTGACCACCATCACCTTGATGGTGAAGGGCGTGTCTTCGGACTGGGCGAGACGCGAATACGAGTGGATGCCGATGACGGCCAGCACCAGCATCAGGAACAGGACGAAGGGCTGGTGGGTCAGCGCCCATTCGGAAAGATTGATGCGGTTCACGACTTGCCGGCTCCCGCCTGCTCCTGCGGGCGCACCGCCATGCCGGGAAGCAACTTGTGGATGCCGACGGCGACGACGCGCTCGCCGGGCTTGAGGCCGTCGAGCACGGTCACGGTGTCGCTGCTGAACTTGCCGACGCTTACCGGACGCGGCTGCACCCTGTGTTCGCTCTTGCCTGCCGCGCCGGGTTCAACGACCCAGACCAGACTCTGTCCATCTTTTTGCGTCACGGCGGTCAGCGGCAACGACACCACGTTCGCGCCGGTGGCGCCGAGCAGGACGTTGGCGGTCATGCCCAAACGCACTTCGGGTCCGGCGTCGAGGATGCTGATCTTGGTCGTGAAGGTGCGCGTCAGCGGGTCCGCATGCGGCGCGATCTCGCGCACCCTGGCGCGGTAAGTCTTTTCGGCGTGGGCCCACAGGCGCACCGTGGCGGCGGCGCCGACCTGGAGATCGGCGAGACGGTTTTCCGGCAGGGCGACGATCACTTCCTTCTCGTTCGGCTGCGCGAGCCGCATCACCGGCTGTCCGGCGCCGATCACCTGGCCCGGCTCGGCCATGACGAAGGTGATCAGGCCGGCGCGGTCGGCGCGCAGCGTCGCATATCCGGCCTGATTGCCTGCCACCGACGCCTGCGAGCGCGCCTGTTCGAGGCGCGCCTTGGAGGTGGCGAACATGGCCCGCTTGGCATCGTGGATCGCCGGGCTGATGTATTTCTTCTCCAGCAGCGTGTCGTAGCGTTCGAGCTCGGCCTTCGAATAGTTGTAGTCGATCTCGGCGGCCAGCGCCTGAGCCTGGGCCGAGTCTGAATTCAGCATCACGTCGGCCGGATCGATCTGCGCCAGTGCGTCGCCGGCATTCACCTGAGCACCGACTTCGACCTTGCGCGATATCAGCTTGCCGGGCATGCGGAAGGCAAGATCCACTTCATGACGGGCGCGCACTTCGCCGGAATAGATGTTGGCGAGCGATTCGGCGCCATCGCGGGCGGTCACCACCAGCGCCGGTGGCGGCAGGGGATTCTCTTCCAGTTTGTCGGCGCAGCCGGACAGGGCGATGGCCAGCAGGGCGCAGAGGCCAAGGCAGGCAGGGGGCGTCATGGACAATGGGTTCATTTTTTCGGGTTCTGGCAGAGGCCCTGGAAAATCAGATTCAGCGAGTCTTCGATATAGCGGCGCGAGGTCGCCTCGTTGCTGAAGGGGCATTCGGGGAAGGAGTGTTTCCATAACGCCATCATCATCAGCGGCGCGAAGCCGACGTGCATCTGCACACCGATGTCGACGGGGCGAAATACGCCGCGCGCCACGCCAAGTTCCAGCGCTGCGCCGATCAGCTTCTGGCTGCGGGTGACCACCTGCTCGAAATAGAACTGGGTGATCTCGGGGAAATTCCTTGCCTCGGCGATCATCAGCTTGGGTATCCCGCCGAGCGGCGATTCACCGACCAGTTGCCACCAGTTCAGCATGATTTCGCGCAGCAGGCGCTCGGGATCGTCGCGAAACTTTTCGAGCAGCGCCTCGCCGGCTTCGAGCACCGGGACCACGCCCTCGAGAATCACCGCCTTGAACAGCTCCTCCTTGTTCTTGAAGTACAGATACAAGGTGCCCTTCGAAACGCCGGCTCGCGTCGCCACGTCGTCCAGGCGCGTCGCCGCATAGCCGCGCTCGACAAAGAGCGCCAGCGCGGCGGCGGTCAGCTCGGCGGGGCGCGCGTCCTTGCGACGCTGCCGGGGGCGCGGTGCGGGAGAGTTCATTGGAAAGGCAGGGTTGGGAATGTGGTTAATAACTGACTGGTCAGTCATTTATTTTATTGGGCGGCGACTGATAGTGTCAATGCACGGCGTCGTCCAGTATCCGTGAACCCGGGCGTGTGATCATTTCGGCGACGGTCGCCGAAATGATCACACGCCGTAACGATTTCATCCGGCTGGAATGATGTCGGATGGATTTCTGCGGTGGCGACCGTTAGATGGCATACGGGCAAGTTGGCTGGCTGGCTTCGATCGAGGCATTGTCCGGGGTATTCCATGCCAGGTGAAATTCCCGACGCGGTTCGTGACGAATTGCATTCCTGTCATGCCCGAAGTTGCGTTATCTTTCCGAGGACTGAAGTTGCGCGGATTTCCCCCTACATTTCTTGTCTGACCGAATATGGATGGCCGCCATTGATCATGACTACCGTGAAAGAACCTGAATGTCGCGACGTCGCCGATCGCCAAGCCATCTACACCAAGACTGCCAAGGGTTTGCGCGAGGTCGCCGGCAAGACGCATGCCCTGTCGCGTGACCTGCGCAACATCCTGAAGAAGTTCGACGGCAAGACGCCGGCAAGCGAATTGCTGAAGACCGCTGGCGACATCCATGACGATGAACTCCAGGAGGCTCTGGATACCCTGGTCAGCGGCGACTACATCCGCGAATTCGTCGGAGCCACCGATCCATCACCGCCCATCCGCGTGGTCATGCCCGGGCACGCCCCCGGCGAATCTCTCGACTTCACGGCCAAGATCAAACCGGCAAGCAGGGTGGTCGCGGAGAAGCGGCCGAACTCTCCGTCTCCGCGTGATCGCGTCTCACGTCAGACGAAAGCATCGGCTCAAACGTCGGAGGCGGAAGAACTCGCCCGCGCGGAAGCTGAAATCAGGGCGAAGATTCTTGCCAAGGTGCGCGCAGCTGAAGAAGAGGCGAATCGGGCATCCGAGGAACGGAAGCACAAGAAGGCCGAGGCGCAGGCAAAAAGAGACGCCGAAGACAAGGCTCGTCGCCAGGCCGAAGAGGCGGCGCGTCGGGTAGCAGAAGAGGCGGCGCTTCGAAAGGCGGCAGTCAAGGCGAAGCGCGAAGCCGAAGAGCAGGCGCGCCGTGCGGCGGAAGCTGCGGCGCGGCGCGCTGCCGAAGAACACGAGCAACGCGAGGTCGAGGCGCAGCTTCGCCGTAGCCTAGAAGAAGCGGCGCGCCGGGAAGCCGAGGCCCGGGCGCAACGCGAAGCGGAAGAGCGCGCCCGCCGGGAGGCGGAAGAAGCCGCGCGCCTTGCCGCGGAAGAGCAAGCCCGTCGCGAAGCTGAAGAAGCCGCACGTCGCGCGGCCGAAGAACAGGCTCGCCGCGAAGCCGAGGAAGCTGCCCGGCAAGCGGCAGAAGAGGCCGCGCGTCAGGAAGCCGAAGCCCGGGCGCAACGCGAAGCGGAAGAGCGCGCCCGCCGTGAGGCGGAAGAAGCCGCGCGCCGTGCTGCGGAAGAGCAAGTCCGTCGCGACGCCGAAGAAGCCGCACGTCGCGCGGCCGAAGAACAGGCTCGCCGCGAAGCCGAGGAAG
>CAZCPD010000043.1:0-7014 GCA_964500425.1 uncultured Rhodocyclaceae bacterium | reverse complement strand
GAAGAGGCCGCGCGTCAGGAAGCCGAAGCCCGGGCGCAACGCGAAGCGGAAGAGCAAGCCCGCCGGGAGGCGGAAGAAGCCGCGCGCCGTGCCGCGGAAGAGCAAGCCCGTCGCGAGGCCGAACAAGCGGAACGTCGCGCGGCCGAAGAACGTGCTCGCCGCGATGCGGAAGAGACTCTTCAGCGTGCGGTGGCGTCGGCAAGGGATGCCGTGAGCGAACCGCAGGCTGCCTCGATTCGCCCGACCAGAAGGTCGTTGAAACTGGGCAAGCAGATTTCGGCTGGACTGTTCGTCATGGCGGTCGCTGGACTTGGCTTGTTGCATGTGATGCCATTCGAGGAGCGCCGCGCGCAAATCGAGAAGGCTGCGACCGGTCAGCTGCAACAGCCGGTCAGCATCCAGGCGATGCATTTTTCCATCCTGCCGCGCCCGCATTGGCGACTCGAAGGGGTCGTCATTGGCAATGAGGGCCAGGTCAAGGTTGCGCAGGTCAAGGCGATGGTTGTCCCGGGGAGTCTGTTCGGCGAGGTCAATGCCCTGGATGAGCTCGAAATCGAGGATGTGGTTCTCAACGAGCAGGGCCTCGGCTGGCTGCTGTTCGGTAAACCTCTGCAACAGAGTCTCAAGCTGGCCCGGGTCGATGCCCGCAACGTCAGGCTGGAATCAAAGAACATCGCTCTGCCCGTCCTTGCCGCCACGATGGAGGTTGCCCAGGACGGTGGCTGGCAGAATATCCAGCTGAAGTCAGCTGAACCCCGCCTCGCCGTGAAATTGCAGCCGAAGGGCGGCGCGGTGCAGGTCGATTTCAGCGCGGCCTCATATGCCGTTCCGTTCGGCTCCGCAGCCGTGATCGAGGATATCCAAGCCACGGGCGTGGCCAGTCGGGGTGAGCTTGAAGTGACGGAATTCAGCGGCCGTCTTCATGGTGGTAGCCTGAGCGGAAACGCCAGGGTCACATGGGAAGCTGCGTGGAGCCTCGAAGGCGAGTGGACAGCCCGGCAAGTGGAGGCGGCGCAACTCGCGCCCGGACTCATGGAGGAAGGCAGGCTGGATGGGAAGGTGCGCTATTCGTCACGCGCAGGCGAACCCGATAAGCTGTTTGCCTCTCCTCGTATTGATGGCAACTTCATCGTTCGCAAGGGCACGCTGCTTGGCGTCGACTTTGCGGCCCTGCTGCAGAACAGTGGCGGTAGCAGCGGTGGCAAGACTTCCTTCTCGGAACTCACCGGCAACATTGCTGCCGACAATCGGCAGACTCAACTGCGACAGTTGCGCCTTGCCGCCGGCGCGATCACGGCGACGGGCAACGCCAGGGTGGCTGCGGACGACGCGTTGCAAGGGCGCATCGCAGTCGAGCTCAAGGCGTCGGGTCGGCAGCGCAACGCCAGTCTCGTTGTGTCCGGAACGCGCAAGGAGCCGCGTCTTGTGCGTCAGTAGTTTGTTGTTCCGGTCCCGGCTTATCGCACAAGGCGTTTCTCTCCTACTACCCGTCGCACTGCCGCAATCAGGTCAGCGAAGGTAGATCCCGGCGCAGACGATCAACTCGCCGGTTCTTTCGCAGTACACCGATTTCGGCAGGACCTTCTTGCTGACCGGGTCGGTGAACTTGTAGTCCTGCCAGAAGCGGTTCGTGCTATTGGCCCGGGCGATGCGCTGCCGGATGAACGGCTTGCCATCGGCGTCGCTCAGGTCGATGAGGAGTTTGCCGACCTGTCTTTCGTTTTGCCCGTGGGCGAGGCACTTGCCCTGCATGTCGTAGACCATGGGGTAAAGGTCGCCAACGACCCATTTTCGTTCCTTTGCGGTGATCTCGCGGAGGGCAGTGAGCTTGTCTGTCTGTATCGCGCTGACGGCATGCGCAACCAAGGCTTCGGCATCCTGCCGCGTCGCGAAGCGCTCGTCGGCGTGTGCGATGGCTAGCCAGGCAACGGCGCAGCAGAGAGATAAATACAGACCGACAGGGGGCATGAGGGCGCTCCAGGGAGCTGACGGCGGCGGGCGGGAATGCCGCTGTCCTTGTGTCCATCCTAGACCGCAGGGCTGGCAATTTCCAGCTTGTGTGAAACAAGGAAAATACTGATCAAGTCTGTCCGCCCTGAGCCTGTCGAAGGGCCGGCTAATCAAGCCAATAAGTTAGACGGGGCTTCGACATTCCATGGGGAAGACCCAAGGCCACTCCCTTCGGGGGGATACTACGGTCAGGCTCAGCCTGAACGGTGGGTACTTGTTCAGCGTTTTCCTAAATCCTGAAGCGGTCAACCTCCGCCTGCAACATGCGGGCGTTCTCTTCGAGGCGCCGCATGGCTTGCTCTGCGCTACCGACACTGAGCGTGTTCTCTTCGCTCATGCAGGTGATGCCTTCGATCTTCTGAGCAATGAGGTTGCTGGCCTGCGCCTGTTCCGCCAGGGCGCCGGAGATTTCGCGCGCATGGCCTTCACTATCGATGGCGCTGCTGCGGATCTGGTCGATGGCTTCGCGTGCCTGCCCGGCGACCTGTGCAGTGTTCTGAACTTGGGCGACGACGCTGTGGATCGTGCTTACCGCCTGGCGCGAGCTGTCCTGGATGGCGTCGATCATATGAGTGATTTCGGCCGCCGACTTGGCGGTCTTCTCGGCGAGCTTGCGCACTTCGTCCGCCACGACGGCGAAGCCTCGGCCCGATTCGCCAGCGCGTGCCGCTTCAATAGCGGCATTCAGCGCCAGCAGATTGGTCTGGTCGGCAACCTCGCCGATGGTGCTGACAATGGCGGAGATGTCAGTCGATTGCTGACCGACGCGCTCGACGACATTGGCGGATTCCTCGACGGTATCCGAAATCCGCGTCATTTCGCCGAAAGAGCTCTGGATGATTGCGGCGCCGTTTTGCGCCAGCGAAGCCGATTGCTGATTGGCGTTCAGTGACAGGGTTGCCTGATCGTTGATGTTGTGGATACTGACACTCATTTCTTCGACGGTGGCCGCGACGGCCGCGGTCGCTTCGTTCTGGCCGGAAACGGATTCCATGATGGAGCGCAATGCTGCAGCCATGTCCTGGCTCAATTGGTTCGTCTGGCGGGCGTTTTCGCCGATGCGGCCGATCAGCTGGCGCAGGTTGTCCTGCATGGAGCCTAGGGCGCGCATCAGATCGGCGGTCTCATCGCGGCCGCTGCGGCCGATTTCGTTGGCCAGGTTTCCGCTGGCGATCGAGGTTGCGGTGGCTATGGCGGAGAGAAGTGGTTCGGTGATCTTGCGCGCGGAATACAGCGTCACGGCGACGGCGATGCCGATGGCGGCAAGAAAGATCGCGATGTTGGTGATGGTCGCGGACGCAGCATCCCGATTGGCCTTTTCAATCATGCCTTCGGCCTCTTTCTTCTGCGCGTCGAGAAATGACTTTAGCTGGCTATCAAGTTCCACGAATATCTTGTCGGCGGCCCGCATCATGCCGGTGCCTGTCGCCGGGTCGGACTGGGCGATTTCCAGAGCCTGGGCGATGCTCTTGCGATATCTCGCCAGCGGATCCTGGATTTTGGAAATCAAAAGCTTCTCGTTCGGCTCAATATCGCTGCGAGCGCCGAGGTTTTTCAGGAGCTGGATTCCGTTGTCGGCGTGGACCAGGGCGGCTTCGGTCTCCTTCTTCGTGCGCGCTTCGTTGTAGGTGGCGACTGAGGCGATCAGGCGGTTGGCGCCGATGTTGGTCTCAAGGAGTTCGCTGCGGGCCTGATTGAGCAGAGCGATGTGTTCCATGCCCTGAGTCGAAATCTGTTGCAGCGTTCTCTGCATCGCCCGCGTATTGGCGTAGTCGATGACGCCGAGTATCAGCAGTATGACGACGACGAGCAAGGCCGGGAAGGCCACCTTGAGCCTGATGTTCATTGCATGATCCTGTTCGCGGGTGGCAGCGGAATATTGACCCCGCGCCGAGGCTGGGTCAAGCGCGCATCAGCGCTTGTAGATGCCGGCGCAGACGATCAGCTCGCCTGTTTTTTCGCAATAGGCGGACTTCGGCAGCACCTTCTTGCTGACAGGGTCGGTGAACTTGTAGTCCTGCCAGAACTTGCCCTTGGTTCTGGCGAGAGCGACGCGCTCCTTGACAAACTCCTTGCCGTCCGGATCGACGAAGTCGATCAGATCCTTGCCGACCTGCTTGGGGTTCTGGCCGTGGGCAATGCACTTTCCGCTCATGTCATAGACGACAGGATAAAGATCGCGGTCGACCCATTTCTTGTCCTTGCCAGTGATTTCCCTGAAGGCGACTTCCTTGTCAGCATTTACGGCCTTGACGGCACGGCTGACCATGTCCTCGGCTTCCTTGGCGGAGGCGAAGTTCTCGGCATGCGCACAGGGCAGGAAGGTGAGGAAACTGGCGGCGATTGCAGAGGTAAGATGTCTTTTCATCGTAGGCTCCTTCAGTTGGTGGCCGGGAATTCTTCGACACATAAGCGGCCATCATAGATACTCCGCGCACGGGTGTCCAGTTCCCAGGGCATTTGGAATTTACCCACTCCCCCAACATGAGCGTTGGGGGAGTGGGGCTATTTCCATATGTGATTGCCATGGTCCTGCTCCCGTGCGATCCGCCACATGGCTTGCTTTCTGAGCCGCTGTCCGGCTCAGCGCGTATCCTTGACCAGTCGGTTGTTCGCCGGTTGCACAGGGCGGGCATTGTGGCGGTAAAGGCGGGAGAAGATGGCGATCTGTTCGGGCGAGACCTGCTGCGGCTGCTTCATTACCATCCACAGCACGCCTTCGCTACACGGCGGCGTCGTCAGTGAGCCCATGTAGGTCCAGTAGGCGCGGACCTCGGGAAGCAACTGGTTGAGGTCGATCGCCACATCCGGCGCGAGGTCCTGCCCGATTTCGAGTGGCAGGTTGTTCCACAGCGTCTGGATCAGAGGATGTTCCGAGCCTTTTTCGAGCAGGATGGCGAGCACCGCCAGCTGGCCGTCGAGATCCTTGTGGACGAGGTGTGCGACCATGTCATAGGCCTTGCCGTTGACGCGCTCCTCCGACGGACGGTGGAAATGCAGCTGCACCAGCTCGAAGCGGCGGCCCATGACGCCCAGGGTACTGCCTTCGCCGACATTGACCTGGACGGTGTGACCGTTGTCGATGATGCGGAACATGGTCGGCTTGTAGTCAAACTTGATCGGCTCGAGATCGACGTGGATGCTCTCGCGAATGTCAATCGGCGACTGGCGTTTGCCGCTGGCGCAGGTTGCGTAGTCGGGGCGCAGCTTTCCCCAGTTGGACGGGCTGCCTTCGCCTTCATAGCTCCAATGCACGATGCGGTGTTCGATGGGGGCTGCAGGTGATTCCGTCGTCGTCGCCTTGCGGCGTGGTGCTCCCCGCGATATTTCGCGCGTATAGGGAGCGATGCGGCGCGGCGTCACGGGCGGTTGCACGGCAGGCACGGTGGTCGCGGCTGCAACGGCCGGAACGCCATGAGCCCCTCCCGTTGCGGGTGCGGCGGGGACCGCGGGGTGCGTCGGGGAAGGGGGCGGCGGGAGCAGCGAGGCTTGCTCGGCCGCCGCCTTTGCGGCAAGTTCCGAGCGGCTGGGCAGTTCGATCTTGGTCGGGGCGTCGGCTACCGGGCGAATTTTCGCCTGGTGGGCTTCGGCGAGCTGCCGCATGTCGGCGTACATTACCTTGGCAGGCGCCTGCTCCTCTTCGATGACGGGTTCGTCGTTGCTCACGCGTGCAGCGGCCTGGCGGGCGAGTTCGGCGATCCGCTTCATCTCGCCCACGGTACGCGGCTTGCAGGCTTCGCCGAGCAATTTCTCGTCGACGCTGCCGGCAGCAACCCCGAGTTCGCGCGGCGAGCCGATCGACTCTTCCTTGACCGGGTGGATGCCCTGCAGATAGACGCGCTTGACAGTGGCGAAACGGCGATTCACGCAATCGTAGCGATTGAGCGCTTCGACGCTGTTGTAGCTCTTGCCGCTCAGCGTGAGCGTGAGTTCGCGGTCGAACAGCAGGCGGCTCCAGGCCAGCGTCTGACCTTCGCCGATGCGGGCGATGCGCGACTTGTCGATCTCGATGTGTTCGCCCTCGTGGCTGGCGACGGCGTGCCACTTCGCGGCATGGGCCGGATGGATGGCAGAATATGACAGTGCCAATAGAATCGCGAATGTTTTCATGCGCATGATCGAGTCCTTTCAAGTCGTCCCTGAAATATCGGTCCGAAACGTCGAAACTTTAGCCCGGTTCATCTGTCTTCGCCCGACAGTTGCATTCGCCCGGGCTTTCCAGTAGCTTGGCAGTTTGCCCGCCGGCAGGCGGGAATAACCTCATTTGCAGTGATTGCTTTACATGCAGCAAATGCAACAAGCGGAGTTTTTGCAATGAATGCCAGCGACAAGTTTCTCGCCTCCAACGCCCACGTGGATGACGCCAGCGTCCAGCCCCTGCCGAATTCGCGCAAGGTGTATGTCGTCGGTAGCCGTCCCGACATCCGCGTGCCGATGCGCGAAATCTCGCAGGCCGACACGCCGCTGCATTCGGGCGGCGAGACCAATCCGCCGATCTGCGTTTATGACTGCTCCGGACCGTACACCGATCCGCAGGCGAAGATCGACATCCGCAGCGGCCTCGAACCGCTGCGTGCCGGCTGGATCGCCGAGCGTGGCGATAGCGAGGAGCTGCCCGGTCTGACCTCGGCCTACGGACGCGAACGTGCGCAAAACCCGGCCAGCGGCGGCATCCGTTTCAACCTGACGCGCCAGCCGCGCCGAGCCAGGGCCGGCGCCAATGTTACGCAGATGTACTATGCGCGCCGTGGCATCGTGACGCCCGAGATGGAATTCGTCGCCATCCGCGAGAACCAGAAGCGCGACGGGCTCTCCGAATTGCTGCTGCGTCAGCACCCGGGCGAGTCGTTCGGCGCCGGCATTCCCAAGATCATCACGCCGGAATTCGTGCGCGCCGAAATCGCCGCCGGCCGCGCCATCATCCCCGCCAACATCAACCACCCGGAAGCCGAGCCGATGATCATCGGCAGCAACTTCCTGGTGAAGATCAACGCCTACATCGGC
>CAZCPD010000042.1:0-17135 GCA_964500425.1 uncultured Rhodocyclaceae bacterium | reverse complement strand
TCTGCTCGCGCACCGCGCAGACCGGCGAGCTGCGCCGGATGATCTATCTGGATGGGAAGCCGCCTGGCGCGGCGCAGCGGCGGGCGCTGGTCTGGCTGGAGCAGCACAAGGAGCGGCTGCTGGCGCGCAAGGTGACGGACTTCGACGAGTCCAACGGGTGGTGCTGGGGGTGGCGCCACTTCGCTTCCGACGCGCCGGCTTGCCGAGCTGCTGAACGAGGTCGACTGGGCGGAGCTGGGCTTCGTCTGCGATGGCCGCTTCCTGTTCGCGCAGCGCTGAGTTGGCGGATCAGATGTTGTAAAAACCTGTCGCGAGCGCCATGCTTGAAGAGGTTTCCGTGGGAGTCCCTTAAGGGATTCCTTCGGTCACGGCGCCAGGCCGCAAATGGTTGCGTTGGGTTGGCGCAAATGAGGTGATATTTTCACAGCCTCTCAGTGCAGCTTCTCCGGGCTGCCGCAGCACTGCTTGTACTTCTTGCCGCTGCCGCACGGGCAGGCTTCGTTGCGGCCGGCGGCTGGCGTCTCGCCCATTGAGCCGAGCTGGATCTTGCCCTTCTTGCGCGTGTCGTCGGAGATGGCTTCGTCCGACGCCTCCTTGGCGCGCCAGAAGTCGTGGATGGCGCTGACCAGTTCGGGCAGTTCTTCCTGCGCGCTGGCGATGGCGAGTTTTTCCTGGGCTGCCGACATCCACGCCTCGCGGCGTTGCAGGGCGTCTTCCTTGAGCATGCCGCTCAGCAGGAAGAGCGGCTGCAGCAGTTCGGTCAACTCCTCGGCATGATCGCCGACGGCGTCGTACCAGTTGCAGCCGAGCTGGCTGCCGTAAAGGTAGGCATCGGCCCAGGTGGCGAAGTCGAGCTCTTCGGGATCGTCGGCGTAGGGGTAGAGGATCAGCTCCCAGTCGTCGCCGGCGGCGAGTCTCTCGGCGAGATCGTTGTAGAAGCGCATCAGCAGGTCGATGATTTCGCTGGTCTGTGCTTCGCTCTCGAACGCGGGATCGTCGCCGAACACGACCGGCAGCCAATCGCTCGGCGGAATCGGTTCCGGGCCGCTGATGATGGCGCAGAGCAGCGCCTGCAATTCATCGAGCAGCATGGCTTCGCCCTTGAAGATTTCTGAATCGAGCAACTCTTCCAGTCGGTCGAGATCGGCTTCGGAGAAGGTTTCTTGGGCGGTAGGGTTCATGATTGCGCGTTCCGTGGCTGTCAGACGGCGGCAAGTGTAACCCCGAAATTGGCCAGTGGGGCAGGGCAATCGCATTTGGAATTTCTCCTTTCTCACGGCGCCGGGGGGGCATGTGCGATTGCTTTGCCAGAGACGCATCGATCTGACTGCAATGCGGCGATTGACGGTAAACTCGGAAGTTTGGCTTTGTCATTTTCCTTGTCGCGGGTAGATATCTCCGCGCCTTGCCTCGTCGCCCTCGTGTTCATGCAAATCAAGTATCCGGGTTCCTTCTTCACGCTGCTGTTCGTCGGCTTCATGCTGGCGGTGCTGCCCTTGCTCGTCGGCCTGATCAGCGACCGCGTCGCCATCAAGCGCCTGGCGGTGCAAAGCCAGCGCGCCGTGTATGACGCGGCGCGCATCGCGCACAGCAGCCGCGAGCTGAACGATACGGCGGTTTCCCTGGAGCGGGCGGCGCAGCAGAATGCCGTGCTGCACGACCAGGTGCTCTGGGAGGCTTACCGGGAAATGAGCGAACGCTTCGTCGCGGCCGGTGCGCTTCTGGCGAGCATGCCGCTGGAGCCTGAAGTTCGCAGCATTCTCGACGACATGATGCAGCGGGAGGCGGCGATTCACGACGAGCTGCGGCGCAACGGCGAGGACACGCTCGACGCTGCCGAGGTCGCCGATCGCTATGCGCTGATTTCCGCGGCATCGAAGGCTTTGCTGATTCGTTCCAGCGGCCTGATCGATCGCGAGGCCGAGGCGCTGCGGCGGCTGGCGGTGGAGACCGAGGAACGCGGGCAGACCCAGTTGTTCCTGCTGCTGCCCTTGTCGATATTCGTCGTTGCCGGCTTCACCTATCTGCTCGCCAAGCCGATCAGCCAGTTGAACCAGGGCATACAGGATCTCGGCGAGCGGCGTTTCGATGCACCGATCGTCGTCAATGGACCGGCCGATCTGGAGCGGCTCGGGCGCCATCTCGACTGGCTGCGCTTGCGGCTGGTGCATCTGGAGGAACAGAAGAGCCAGTTCCTGCGACATGTGTCGCATGAGCTGAAAACGCCGCTGACCGCGCTGCGTGAAGGTTCCGAGCTGCTCGCCGAGGAAGTCGCCGGGCCGCTGGCGCAGCGCCAGCGCGAGATTGTGCGGATTCTGCGCCAGAGCAGCATCGAGTTGCAGCGGCTGATCGAAACTCTGCTGCGCCATGGCGAGGCCGAGTTCCGCATGGCGGCGGTCAAGCGTCAGCCGGTGCGGCCGGGCGATCTGATCGCCGCCATCGTCAGGCGGCAGAAGCTGGCCTTTGCGGCGCGCAACATCCGGGTGGTCCAGCAGGGCGAGGATTTCGTCATGCAGACGGATTTCGAACGACTGCGTGTGGTGCTCGACAACCTGCTCTCGAACGCGTTCAAGTATTCGCCAGAAGGCGGCGAGGTGACGGTGATCGCCCGCCGGCAGGACGGCCAGGCGGTGCTGGAAGTCATCGACGAGGGGCCGGGTGTCGCGGCCGCCGAGCGCGAGCGGATTTTCGAACCGTTTTACCGGGGCAGCGCCGATGCTCATGGCGCGGTGCAGGGGACGGGTCTCGGCCTGTCGATTTCGCGCGATCATGTCCTCGCCATGGGCGGGACGATCGCGGTAGGCGAGGGGCGGGGGCATTTCACCGTGACCTTGCCGCTGGGGGTGGCATGATGATCAATTTGCAGCGGGCGCGCATCGTCGCCGTCTTGGCCGGTCTCCTTCTGGGCGGCTCGTTCGGTTCGTTCGGCTTGAGCGGCTGTGCGCAGCTCGATCGGCAAACCGAAGCGGGCGCCGACGCCGTCGTCAGCGAGCGCTCGTCGCCGGCCGAAACGGTGCTGGCGCTGCTGCGCCATGCCCAGTCGATACGGGCCATGGGCGGCAAGGAACTCGCCGATGAGACCGAGCGCCTGCGGCTGGCGCACGGCGCGGATAAGTCCGATTTCATTGCCTTGCAGTATGCCGTTGCGCTGTCAACGCCCGGCGCCTCCGTCGCCAGTCAGCGGCGCGCCCTGCAATTGCTCGAACCCCTTGCAGCCATCACGCCAGCGGAAGGCGTTGGCGGCGAGTTGCAGGCATTGGCGGCGCTGTTGCGCGCCGATCTCGCCGAGCGGCGGCGCCTCGAAGACATTGCCTACACGCAGACGCAAAAGCTGCGCGAGGAGCAGCGGCGCGCCGAGGAACTCGAAAAGAAGGTCGACGCGGCGACGAAGAAGCTCGAAGCGCTGATCAACATCGAGCGGAATCTGCTGCAGCGGGGCAAGCTTAGCGGAGCGGGCAAATGAACCGCCCGCCGGGAAGCGCGCCGCTCGGCAAGGTGCTGCTGGTGGACGACGACGCGGATCTGCTGCGACTGATGTCGATCCGCCTCGAAGCGGCGGGGTATGTCGTCGTCACCGCCGGTAGCGGCGCGCAGGCGCTGGCGCAGATCGCCGCCGATCGTCCGCAACTGGTCATCACCGACATGCGCATGCCGGGGATGGACGGCAACGCGCTGTTCAACGCCGTGCGCGCGAACTATCCGACGCTGCCGGTGATCATCCTCACGGCGCATGGCACGATCCCCGAAGCGGTGGCGGCGACCAACCGCGGCGTGTTCGGCTATCTCACCAAGCCCTACGAGCCGAAGATCCTGCTCGACGAGGTGGCGCGCGCCATCAAGCTGTCGTCCGGCCATCAGGACGGCCCGGTGGTCTGCGAGGAATGGCGGGCCGCCATCATCACCCAGAACCCGACCATGGCCGATCTGCTGGCGCAGGCCAGGCTGGTGGCGACGGGCGACGCCAGCGTGCTGTTGTGCGGCCAGTCGGGCGCCGGCAAGGAGGTCCTGGCGCGCGCCATCCACCTCGCCAGCGGGCGTTGCGAGCAGCCTTTCGTGGCGGTCAATTGCGGGGCGATTCCCGACAACCTGCTCGAATCGGAACTGTTCGGCTATGTGCGCGGCGCCTTCACCGGCGCCGTCAAGGACCATCCGGGCCTGATCCGCGCCGCCAATGGCGGCACGCTGTTTCTCGACGAGATCGGCGATATGCCTCTGCCGCTGCAGGTCAAGCTGCTGCGCGTGCTCGAGGAGCGCGAGGTGTACCCGGTCGGCGCGACGCAAGGCGAGCCCGTGGATCTACGCATCATCAGCGCCACGCATCGCGATCTGGAGGAGGAGATGGGCGCCGGCCGTTTCCGCAGCGATCTCTACTACCGCCTCAATGTCGTCAGCCTGGCGATCCCCGCGCTGGAAGAGCGGCGCGATGATATCCCGCTACTCGCCAACCACTTCCTGCGCACCCTGGCGCAGCGTTACAACAAGGACGTGAATGGCTTCGCGCCCGAGGCGATGGAGCTTCTGATCCGCGCCGCCTGGCCGGGCAACGTGCGCCAGTTGCTCAACGTCGTCGAGCAGGCGGTCGCCCTGTCGACCGGTCCCATCGTGCCGCTGGCCCTGGTGCAGAAGGCGATCCGCGATCTCGACGAGGTCGTTCCTTTCGACGAAGCGCGCCGCCGCTTCGAATCCGACTATCTGGTCCGTCTGCTGAAGATGACGGGCGGCAACGTCGCGCAGGCTGCCCGGCTCGCCCAGCGCAATCGCACCGACTTCTACAAGCTGCTGCAGCGCCACGCCCTCGATCCGGCGCTGTTCAAGTAACGGCGCCGCCACCGGCCCATCCTCCGCCCAGGGCAATCGCACACACATTCGTCATTGGCACGGCGATCGTTATTTGGAGCCCCTCTCCCTCACGAAGTGGGGGAGAGGGGTTGGGGAGAGGGGGCGATTTTCCGCTCAGTGGCGCATAGAAGCGCCCTCTCCCACAAGTGGGCGAGGGGAGTCCATATGCGATTGCCCTGATCCTCCGCCCACTGTCGGCCTTTTGCGACAGAAATAAATCCATGCATTCAGCCGGTTGTCATCCGGTCCGGCGCGCCTGTCGCAATTCGGCGACAGGCGCGCCGACCGCTGCGTCCCGATGAATGTCGCAGGTGATTGAATTTCAATGATTCGTTCCGGTGGCACGACCATTGCTATAGACGTTCCAGTGTCTGTTTTTTCAGGAACCGAGGAACCGCTTCATGGATGCAACGATGAATCTCTCCCCACCGAAACTGCTCTATCCCGCGCTGGTCGTGGCCGCGATATCCGTCACCTTGTTCAGCCTGCTCGGCATCGCCACCTTGACCGGCCATCTGCCGATCGCTCATTCCACGCCGCAGGAATTGCTGGCCGATTCGGTCGCGACGACCGCCTCTGTCGCCGTGGCCTCGCCCGCCACGTCGACGCTGCGTGAGGCAACTGCCGCGCGGACTGCCGCGCCTGCGCCGGTCCGGACAGCGGCGCCGCGCCAAGTGGCCGGCGATGCGGAGCCCCGCGCGGTGGCCGCTAGTTGTGCCGCCTGCGGCACCGTTGAATCGATCAGCCTGGTCGAGCGCAAGGGCGACGGCACCGGCATCGGCGCGGTCGCCGGAGGAGTCACGGGCGCGCTGCTCGGTAACCAGATCGGTAAGGGCAACGGCCGTACCGGCATGACCATCCTCGGCGCTGGCGGCGGAGCCTTGCTGGGTAATCGCATCGAGCAGGACATGCGACGCACGACGTCCTATCGCATCAACGTGCGCATGGACAACGGCAATTTGCGCACCCTGTATCGGCGCGAAGCGCCGGATGTCGCCGTTGGCCGACAGGTCGAGATCGTCGGCAATACCGTCGTTCCACGGACTTGATATGCGCCGCGAAGAGCGCATTCAGAACATCGTTGTGCTAATGTAAGCGGATTGGCCGAAAGTAGTAGCAATATCGATGGTCGGTTAAGGGGGTTGTCTTCTCATGCATGCGCTACATTCCTTGTCCGAGGACGATCTGGACATGCCGCCGCACGGTGGCCATGATTTCGTGATGCAGCGCGACGGCTATCACGTCCGCCTCGCCGACAGTTTCGAGCAGCGCAGCAACGCCAGTCTGCTGATCGAACAGCTCTATTCGAATCGCGGCTACGAGACTCGCGGCGTCGTCGATGTCGGTTCCTGTACGCCGAATGTCATCACGCTGGTGGCCTCCGCCAACGACCGACTCTTCGGCACCCTCTCCGTCGGCGTCGATTCGCCGCAAGGCCTGCTTGCCGACCAGCTCTACCGCGAAGAAATCGATACCTACCGGCACGAAGGCCGCCTCGTCGGCGAATTCTCCAAGCTGGCCGTCGATCCCGAACTCGGTTCGAAGGAAGTCCTGGCCTCCCTGTTCCACCTCGCCTACATCCAGCTCGGACCGATCCTCGGCGTCACCGATGCCTTCATCGAGGTCAATCCGCGCCATGCGGCGTTCTACCGACGCATGCTCGGTTTCGAACAGATCGGCCCTACGCGCACCTGCAAGCGCGTCAACGCCCCCGCCACGCTGCTGCATCTGGATATGTCCTTCGCCGCCGCGCAGATTCTCCGCTTCGGCGGCACGCGTGAAGCGCGCGAGCGCTCGCTCTACCCGTTCTTCTTCTCGCAGCGCGAGGAAGACGGGCTGGTCCGGCGCAGCGTCAACCTGCAGCACGGCGAGCAGCGCCGTCAGCAGATGCATCTCGCCGAGCCGCGCATACCACTCGACCGCCGCGCCAGCCTGCGTGCCGACAGGGAGCGCGTCTTCAACTGAGAGGCTGCGAAAATATCATCTCATTCGCGCCAACCCAACGTTGTTTGCGGTGGGAATCCCTCGAGGGACTCCCACGGAAACTCTTCTAAGCAAGCATGGCGTTCGTGACAAGTTTTCACAACCTCTGAGTCCTTCGACTACGCTCGGGCCGGCCTGTCGAACCCTGATATTGCGACCGAGCATTGCGACAAGTTCAATGCGACCCGGCTGCGTCAATTCTTCCCCGAGCGTCCGGCCGCCCCCTGCTTCCGGTAGCATCTCGCTACCGGTTGATACAGGAGGGCGCGCGCAATGAAGCTGCAATTTCTCGGTGCGACGGGCGCCGTCACGGGTTCCAAGTATCTGGTCACCGTCGGTTCGCGAAAAATTCTCGTCGATTGCGGCCTGTTCCAGGGCCTCAAGAACCTGCGGCTGCGCAACTGGGAGCCGCTGCCATTCGATCCAGGATCCATCGGTGCCGTTGTCCTGACCCATGCCCACATCGACCACAGCGGTTACCTGCCGCTGCTGGCGAGGAACGGCTTCCGTGGCTCGGTGTATTGCACGCCGGCGACGGCCGATCTATGCGGCATCCTGCTCCCCGACTCCGGCCACCTGCTCGAAGAAGAAGCCGAGTACGCCAACCGGCACGGCTTCTCCAAGCACACCCCGGCGCTGCCGCTCTACACCGAGCAGGATGCGCGGCGCTGCCTGCATCTCCTCAAGCCGCTCGACTTCGAGCGCGACATCGAGCTCGGCGACGGCCCCGCACCCCTGACGCTGCGCTTCTCGCCGGCCGGCCACATTCTTGGTTCCGCCTGTGTCCGCCTCCACGACGGCGAACGTTCCCTGGTCTTCTCCGGTGACCTCGGTCGGCCCGGTTCTCTTGTCATGGCGCCGCCGGCAACGATACGCCAAGCCGACTTCCTGGTGCTCGAATCCACCTACGGCGACCGTCTCCACGATCCGGCCGATCCGCTGACCAAGCTCGCCGACATCATCAGCCGCACGGCGGCGCGTCACGGTGTTGTCGTCGTACCCGTCTTCGCCGTCGGCCGCGCGCAGGAAGTGATGTATTACCTCCACCTGCTCAAGTCGACCGGCCGCATTCCCGACATTCCCGTCTACCTCAACAGCCCGATGGCTGCCGAGGCTACCCAGGTGTTCCAGCGCCACGCCGGCGAGCATCGCCTGAGTCGCGCGCAATGCCAGGCCATGGCCGAATCCGTGCATATCGTGAACAGCGCCGAAGAGTCGAAGCGGCTCAACGCCAGGTCCGGCCCGATGATCATCCTCGCCGCCAGCGGCATGGCCACCGGCGGCCGCGTCGTCCACCACCTCAAGGCCTTCGCGCCCGGCGAACGCAACACCCTCCTCTTCGCCGGTTTCCAGGCCGCCGGCACGCGCGGCGCGACCATCCTCTCCGGCGCCGAGAGCGTGAAGATCCATGGCGAATACGTGCCGATCCGCGCCGAGGTGCAGAACCTCTCCAATCTTTCGGCCCACGCCGACTATGCCGAAATCCTGCACTGGCTCGACGGCTTCACGAGCCCGCCGCGCCGCACCTTCATCACCCACGGCGAACCCGTCGCCGCCGACGCCCTGCGCCGCCGCATCGAGGAAACCAAGCGCTGGAACTGCACGGTGCCGGAATATCGGGAGGTGTTTGGGTTGGGGTGAGGGAGGACTGGCGAGTAGACGGCGACGGGTTGTCGGCGTGAATGGTCGGTGATCCCCCTCATCCCGCCGATTCTTCCGCGACGATCACCCGATCACGCCCTTCCGCCTTCGCCCGATACAGCGCCTGATCGGCGGTGGCGATGAGGTCGTCGGGTTCGCCGGTTTCGGCGAGGCGCACGGCGATGCCGACGCTGAGGGTGACGGTGAATTGCGCTTCGGCGCCGCCGAAGAGGCAGTTGCGCACGGCGCTGGCGATGCGTTCGCCGAGCTGGGCGGCTTCCTTGCGGCCGGTGGCGGGGCAGATGATGCAGAACTCTTCGCCGCCATAACGGAAGACGACGTCGCTGCGTCGGCAGCTTTCCTTGATGGCGGTAGCGACCTGGCGCAGGACGAGGTCGCCGGTGTCGTGACCGTGCTGGTCGTTGACCTTCTTGAAGTGGTCGATGTCGAGCATCATGCAGGAGATCGGCAGGGCGCTGCTGGTGGCGACCGACCATTCCTGGGCGAAGCGGTCCATGCCGTAGCGGCGGTTGGGCAGTTGCGTGAGCACGTCGGTCAGCGCCTCGTGCTGGAGGCGACGGTTGGTGCGCGCCCATTCGCCCGAGGAGCTGACGGCGAGCTCGCGCACGGCACGCACGGCGCCTTGCAGGGAAACGAGGTGCTGGGCGTTCATCAGGCGGGCGACGACGGCGGCTTCGGTAGCATCGTGGAGCAGGTAGTCGGAGGCGCCAGCGAGCATCATGCGGGCAACTTCCTTCTCGGATCGGTTCGGGACGAGGACGATGCAATGTAGCGCCGCGCCGGCCTGGACGCGGAGTTCGCGCAGGCGCTTGATGGCGTCGTCGATGTCGCTGCCGGCGTCGACGATCACGACGTCGGAGCCCTGCTGGCGCAGGATCTTGCGCAGCCCCGGCCAGTCGCTGGCGAGGTCGCCGGGCAGGCCCAGCGAGTCGAGGGCGGCGACGACGGTCTGCAGTCGGCCCGCGTCAGGCACCAGCAGGGCGACGCGCAGCGGCACGACGAGCAGCGCGGAGAGGGAGCCGTCGCCGGCATTTTCCCCGGCCGCGGCGAGCGGCGGTGAGGTCAGCAGGGCGTGCAGGTCGGGATAGGTGCGCGTCGGCAGGTTGAGGTCGCGCGCCCAGTCCTGCCAGTTGATCATGGTGCGCTCGATGAGCGCGGGTACGTCGCTGGCCTCGATGCCGAGCTGCGCGGCCGAGTGGTAGAGGGCGGGCACCTTGTCCCAGCGCCGCGCTTCGTCGAGGTTGAGCAGCTGGCCGATGCGCATCGCGAAGTGCAGCACGGCGGTGAGGGTTTGCGCCCGCGACCCCGGCGCGAATGGCGCATTGCCCGGGTCTTCGTGATGACGCACGGCGTTGGTGAAGATGTCCGGCAACCCCCATGCGAAAAGCATTTCCGCGGAGAGCGTCGCATGGTCGATGCCGAAGCGGGTCAATTCCTCGTTGGCGATGTCCGCCGGCGAGCCGCCGATGTGCAGTACCTTCGCATAGTCGATCGGGAACACGGTGGCGAGCGCCAGGCGGCCGACGCCGGCGAGCAGGCCGCAGGTGAAGCATTCGTCGGGCGGGCAGTGCGCCTGTGCGGCGAGCTGCTGGGCGGCGATCCCGGCGGCGAGCGAGGTGCTCCAGTATTCGGTGTAGTCGAAAGTCGGGCAGCGGCCGGAGCGGTATTGGTCGATCAGCGTGAACGCGAGGGCGATCTGCCGCACGCGGAACAGACCGAGAAAGGTCACGGCATGCCTCAGCGAGGCGATATGCCGCAGACTGCCGCCGCGCGCGGCGTTCGCGTAGCGCAGCACGCGGCCCGCCATGGCCGGGTCCATCTGCACGAGGCGGGTGAGGTCGCTGATGCTGGCGTCCGCGCGGCGGGTCATCTCGAGCACGGACAGCGAAACGCCTTTCGGGGAGGGCAGCAGCCCCCCCTCTTTCAATTCCTCGAAGCGGCGTTTTGCAGCATCGTTCATTGCGGCTCTTTCTTGATGTTGGGCAAGGGAGCAATGACACGGCTGCATGACTCATGCAGGACGATCCGGCGAACGGACATGACTTTGAAGAATGCGCCACGAAGCATGAAAGTCATGACCGTTTCCCTCACCCCCAGCCCCTCTCCCGCAGAGGGCGAGGGGAGCATCCAGAGTCGCTTACGCGGCTTTCACGCTAAAGGGGCTTCGCCGCATCGGCAACCCGGCCGGCAGCCGGGCGCTGTACGCCCGGCAAAGCCCCGTGGCTTTGCGTCCCCGCCTTTCGGCGGGTTTGCCAATATTTTTTAGAGTATGGCGGGGCGAGCATGTGCTTGGCAAGAATGCAGGCATGGTCGGATGCTGGAAAAAGTCACACTCTCGCGGCAAAACTCATCCGGAAGCAAATTCGGCCCGGAGAAGCGAATCCGTCGCTTCGATCGGGACCAAACGAGCCGTAAAGCGTCGGACTCTGGTAATCTATGCGGTTTGCTTCGATACGAATCGACGGCCACGATGTCTGACGACGCCCGACTTCTGCACCTGCAGTTCGACGACTACTTCGAACCCTCGCCGATTACGCGCGGCCAGGCGCTCGCTGCCGACGGACACGCCAGCATCGACGGTCTCAAGACCGCGCCCGGCAAGGTGCGCATTACCGGCAGTTGCCACGGCAGCCGCGGCAAGCAGTACAAGCAGGACATCCAGCTTGCCAATGATGGCAAGCGCATTACCCATGTCGCGGGCATCTGCTCATGCGCGGAGGGGTTCAACTGCGCGCATGTCGTGGCGGTTCTCGTTCATTGGCAGGCTCAGGGTCGGCGCAACGAGGAGGCTGCCGCTGGCGGCGACGAAGCGCAGGCAGCTTCCGCCGAAACGCTGGCCTGGCTGAAGTCTCTAGAACAGCCCGGGGCCGTCGTCGAACCGGTCAAACCGAGTGGCGGCCAGCAGATCCAGTACGTGCTGACGCCCGCCGACGGTCGTCTGACGCTCTTCAAGACGCGCCTGCTCAAGGACGGCAGCCACGGCAAGCCGGAACCGTTGCGTCCCGATCTGCATCAGCTGACCTGGGGCAACGTGCCCGCCTGGTTCCAGCCGGGCGATATGCCGATCCTGCGCCTGTTCCTTGCTCTCCAGGATAACGTCATGTTCGTGTACGAGTCCTCGCAGCAGTTGCGCGGTGAGGAGGGCGCCCAGTTGCTGCGCATGGCGCTGCGCACCGGCCGCCTGCATCTGGAGAGCATCGAACAGCCGTTGCTGCATCAGGGGGCCGCGCTGAAGGCGAATCTGGTCTGGCGGCGCAATGCCGAGGGCCGCCAGCAGATGCAGATCGAGCAATGCGGCGACGCGGAGCTGACGCTGCTGCCGACCTGGCCGGCGTGGTACGTGAATCCCGAATGTCATGAAATCGGACCGGTCCAGGTTGATCTGCCCGACGAGCTGGCGCGCCAGTTGCTCGCCGCGCCGCCGCTCGATGAGATCGATGCACTGTTGACGCGTCTGCGTCTTGGTGAACTCGGCGCGAAGCGCGACTTCACGTTGCCGCTGCCGGAAGCCGCCGCGCCCGAACAGCCAGCGGGCAAGCCGCGTGCGATCCTGCGACTGCAGGCGGCGCGCTTCAACATGGCCGCGCCGCTGCGCGCGGAAGAGAAGATGGCGGTGGCGACGCTCTGGTTCGAGTATCCCGGTCTCGCGCGCACGCCCGGCATTGAGTCGCCGCCGCCGCTGCTGCGCGGCGAGCGCGGCGGCGTCGCCCTGACGGTGATGCGCGATCTCGACGCCGAGGCGGCGGCGTGGACGCTGTTGCATGCCCACGGCCTGGAGAGCTATCGCAAGCGTCTGCCGAAGGCCGAGCGCGTCGGCGCCGATGCCGCGAACGACTGTCTGCTGCCGGCGTTGCAGGATCCAGGCAGCTGGATGCTGTTCCTCGAACACACACGCCCGGCGCTGGAGAATGCCGGCGTCGAGGTCGCGATCGACGATGACTTCCCTTTTCAGCTCAAGGAGGCCGAGGACTGGTTCGTCGAGGTCTTCGAGGATGAGTTCAACACCAACGGCGACTGGTTTGACCTGGATCTCGGCGTGGTCGTCGATGGCAAACGTGTCAGTCTGGTCGAGCCACTGGCGCGCCTGATTGCCAACCGGCCACAGTTGATGGAAGAGCTGCGTCAGCTCGCCGACACGGAGCGGGTGCCGCTGCCGCTCGACGAGCGGCATGTCCTGCCGGTGCCGGCGCAGCGCATGCGCGCGTGGCTCGGGCCGTTGCTCGAATTCACGGGAGAGAGCGAACGGCCGCGTCTCTCGCGCCTCAACGCCACCACCCTGGTGGAACTCGAAGCCCTGCCGGGGCAGTGGTTCGGCGGCGAGCGGTTGCGCGAACTGGGCCACAAGCTGCGCGATTTCACCGGCATCGAAGAAGCTCTGCCGGCGCCCGGCTTCAAGGCGACGCTGCGTCATTACCAGCAGGCCGGCCTCAACTGGCTGCAGTTCCTGCGCAGCTACGGTATCGCCGGCATCCTTGCCGATGACATGGGCCTCGGCAAGACGGTGCAGACGCTGGCCCACCTGCATCTGGAGAAGGTTAGCGGCCGCGCCGATCTGCCGAGCATGATCGTCATGCCGACCAGCCTGATCACCAACTGGTGCAACGAGGCGGAACAGTTCGCGCCAGAGCTGAAGGTGTTGACGCTGCACGGTCCCGATCGCGCCGCGCGCTTTGCCGACATTTCCAAGGCGGATGTGATCTTCACCACTTATCCGTTGCTGGTGCGCGACCAGGAAGTGCTGCTGCAGCAGGAGTACCACCTGCTGGTGCTCGACGAGGCGCAGTTCATCAAGAATCCGAAGGCGCATTCGCATCGCGTCGCGCGCCAGCTGAAGGCGCGCCATCGCCTCTCGCTGACCGGCACGCCACTGGAGAACCACCTCGGCGAGCTGTGGGCGCAATACAATTTCCTCATGCCCGGTTTGCTCGGCGACGTGCGCCGCTTCGCCAGCATCTTCCGCACGCCGATCGAAAAGCAGAACGACGCCGAGCGCCGCCAGCAGCTGGCCGAGCGCGTGCGGCCGTTCCTGTTGCGGCGGACCAAGGAGCAGGTACTGACCGAACTGCCGCCGAAGACCGAGGTGATCCGCTGGGTCGAACTGACCGGCGAGCAGCGCGACATGTACGAATCGCTGCGCCTGGCCTTCGACAAGAAACTGCGTCAGGTGCTCGCCACCAAGGGCGTGGCGCAGAGCCAGATCATGATTCTCGATGCGTTGCTCAAGTTGCGGCAGGTTTGCTGCGATCCGCGCCTCGTCAAGCTGCCCAGCGCTGCGCCAAAGAAGAGCGCGGGCAAGGCGGGCGACGAGCCCCTGCCGCCCGATTCGGCCAAGCTGGGGCTGCTGATGGGCATGCTCCCGGAGCTGCTCGACGAAGGCCGCCGCGTCCTGCTGTTCTCGCAATTCACCAGCATGCTCGGCCTGATCGAGGATGCGCTGACGCAGCAGGGCATCGAGTACGTCAAGCTGACCGGCCAGACCAAGGATCGCGAAACGCCGATCAGCCGCTTCCAGAGAGGCGAAGTGCCGCTGTTCCTGATCAGTCTCAAGGCTGGTGGCACCGGTCTCAACCTGACCGCCGCCGACAGCGTGATCCACTTCGATCCGTGGTGGAATCCGGCGGTCGAGGAGCAGGCTTCGGCGCGCGCCTATCGCATCGGTCAGGACAAGCCTGTATTCGCCTACAAGCTGCTGACCAAGGGCACGGTTGAGGAAAAAATACTTGCGCTACAGGACCGCAAGCGCAATCTCGCCGACAACCTGCTCGCCGGCGCCGCACCCAACCAGCACCTGATCACCGCCGAGGATCTCGACGTGCTGTTCCAGCCGCTGGCGCCGGCGTAGGCATCCATCATTACAAAAACATGACGCTCACCGACCTGCGCTACATCGTTGCCTTGGCGCGCGAGCGCCACTTCGGCCGTGCCGCCGAGAAGTGCTGCGTCGCCCAGCCGACCTTGTCGGTGGCGGTGAAGAAGCTTGAAGAGGAACTCGGTGTGGTGCTCTTCGAGCGCGGCGCCGAAGTCAGCGTCACGCCGATCGGCGAGCATATCGTCGCCCAGGCGGCGCGCGTGCTGGCCGAAGCCGGACGCATTCCCGAGCTGGCCGCTCAGGGTCGCGACGCGCTGGCCGGCCCATTGCGCATCGGCGTCATCTACACCATCGCGCCCTACCTGCTGTCCACTCTCGTGCCGCTGCTGCGCGAACGCGCGCCGCAGATGCCTCTGGTGATCCAGGAGGGCTACACCGAGAATCTCGTCGCTGCCGTCAAGGCCGGCGATCTGGATGTTATCGTCATCGCGCTGCCGCTCGTCGAGCCGGGGCTGGTGGCGCAGCCGGTGTATGACGAGGCGTTCCGTGCGCTGATGCCCGTAAACCATCCGTGGACCAAACAGAAGGCCATCGAGCCCGTTGCGCTGCTCGACGAGCCGCTGCTGCTGCTCGGCGCCGGCAACTGCTTTCGCGACCAGGTGCTCGATCTCTGCGCTCACGCCACGCCCACGCCCGACGCACCACAGGTGCTCGAAGGCAGCTCGCTGGAAACCATCCGCTACATGGTCGCTTCGGGGATCGGCGTCACGGTCATGCCGGCGTCTTGCGCCGACCTGATCCCGAAGAACGACGCGCTGCTGCGCGTGCGTCCCTTCGTCGAACCAACGCCGACGCGCTGCGTCGGCCTGGTCTGGCGCACCAGCTTTCCGCGTCACAAGGCCATCGACCTGATGCGCAAGGCATTGCTCGACTGCAAGCTGCCGGGAACGAAGCCAGCGGCGAAGCGGTAGGGGGGTCAGCCGAACAGCCGCGCCAGTTCGGCGCCGGGGCTGGGCGCGCGCATGAAGGCTTCGCCGACCAGGAAGGCGTTGACCTTGCGGCTGCGCATCAGCGCGACGTCGGTCGGCTGAAGGATGCCCGATTCGGTGACGACGATGCGATCAACGGGGATGTATTCGAGTTGGCGCAGCGTCGTGTCGAGGGTGACGTCGAAGGAGCGCAGGTCGCGGTTGTTGATGCCGATAAGCGGCGTCTGCAGCTTCAGCGCCGCCGCGACTTCCGCATCGTCGTGCGCCTCGACCAGCACCGCCATGTCGAGGCCGTTGGCGATGTCTTCCATCTCCTGCATCAGTTCTTGTTCGAGTGCCGCGACGATCAGCAGGATGGCGTCGGCGCCCATCGCGCGAGCTTCATAGACCTGGTAGGGATCAATCAGGAAGTCCTTGCGCAGCACCGGCAGGCGGCAGGCGGCGCGCGCCTGTTGCAGGTATTCCGGCGCGCCCTGGAAGAATTGGCGGTCGGTCAGCACCGACAGGCAGGCGGCGCCATTCCTTTCATAGTCGATGGCGATCGCGGCCGGATCGAAGTCGGCGCGAATCACGCCTTTCGAAGGGCTGGCCTTCTTGATTTCAGCGATGATGGCGGGTTGGCGCGCTTCGATCTTGGCGCACAGCGCGCCGACAAAATCGCGCGTCTGCGGCTGCGCTTCGGCCTCGGCGCGGATCTGCGCGAGCGGTTTGGCGGCCTGCGCGGCGGCGACTTCCTCGGTCTTGACGGCGAGGATCTTCTTCAGGATGTCGGGTTTGTCGGTCATGGTTCAGTTATCGTCTCCCCTCTCCCGCCAAGCGGGAGAGGGGCAGGCGGAGAGGGTTGACGATCAGGCGGCGCCGCGCGTAAACGCCACGAAGGCGTCCAGCTTGCTGCGCGCGGCTCCGCTGGCCAGGGCTTCGCGCGCCAGGGTGATGCCGGTATTGATCGAGTCAGCGAGATTGGCGGCATACAGCGCGGCGCCGGCATTGAGCAGGACAATGTCGCGCGCCGGGCCGGGCGTGTTGGCCAGTACGCCGAGCAGGACCTGTTTCGATTCCTCGGCATTGGCGACGCGCAGGCTGCGGTTGGACGACATCGGCAGGCCGTAGTCCTCGGGATGGATCTCGTATTCGCGAATTTCACCGTCCTTCAGTTCGCCGACCAGGGTGGCCGCGCCGAGCGAGATCTCGTCCATGCCGTCCTTGCCGTGCACCACCAGCACGTGGTTCGCGCCGAGGCGCTGCATGACGCGCACCTGGATGCCGACGAGATCGGCATGGAAAACGCCCAT
Organism: uncultured Rhodocyclaceae bacterium; assembly: GCA_964500425.1. GTDB lineage: Bacteria > Pseudomonadota > Gammaproteobacteria > Burkholderiales > Rhodocyclaceae > Sterolibacterium. The sequence continues at coordinate 561 of CAZCPD010000042.1, read as the reverse complement.
CAGTGTGTTCGGCGCGCCGGCCGGATTGGTGAGCGGGCCGAGGATGTTGAAAATCGTGCGCACGCCCATTTCGCGGCGCACCGGAGCGACGTTCTTCATCGCCGTGTGGTGCGTCGGCGCGAACATGAAGCCGAGGCCGGTGGCGGCAATGCACTCGCCGACGCGGGCAGGCGTCAGCTGGATGTCGGCGCCGAGCGCTTCGAGCACGTCGGCGCTGCCGGAACTCGATGACACGCTGCGATTGCCGTGCTTGGCGACCTTGGCGCCAGCGGCGGCGACGATGAACATCGCGGCGGTGGAAATGTTGAAGGTGTGTGCGTTGTCGCCGCCGGTGCCGACAATGTCGACGAAGTTGCGGCGATCCGGCTCCGGCACCTCGACCCGGGTCGCCATTTCGCGCATCACCTGCGCGGCGGCGGAAATCTCGCCGATGGTTTCCTTCTTGACGCGCAGTCCGGTGAGAATCGCGGCGACCATCAGCGGCGAGATTTCGCCCTGCATGATCTGCCGCATCAGGTGCAGCATCTCGTCGTGGAAGATTTCGCGGTGTTCGATGGTGCG
>CAZCPD010000041.1:0-17168 GCA_964500425.1 uncultured Rhodocyclaceae bacterium | reverse complement strand
CGGAGAACATCGGCCACCAGCGGTCGGTGTCGGGCATGGTCAGCGTCACCCAGCGCCCGTCGGCGCTCGGGTAGAGCGAGCCGGACATCGGATTCGACACATCGAGACGCGAAATCGGATTGATGAAGCGGTCGCCCTTGCCGATGGCGAGGAAGGCCTGGATATCCAGCGCCGCGCCATACATGTTGGCGGCGAACAGCGAGACATCGACTTCCTGGCCTTCGCCCGAATCGACGCGATGCACCAGCGCGGTCACGACGCCGAACGCCAGCATGACTGCGGCATGCATCGCGCCCGACCCCGTATACACGGGCGGCTGACCGGGCTGCTGGAGGATCGGCATCATGCCGGTGCGCGCCGCAGCGAGTTCGTCGATGGCCGGCAGATCGGCATCCGGGCCGACCGGGCCGAAACCCGACAGACGGCCGAAGACGATGTCGCCGCGCAGTTTGGCGACACTGGCGTAGTCGAGACCCAGCGCTGCGAGTTCGTCGCGCTGCCAGTCGGTGATGATCACGTCGGCCTTGGCGATGACCTCCTTGAGCAGGGCCGCGCCGCGCTCGGTATATGGATCGAGCGCCAGGCTTTCCTTGTTGCGGTGGATCAGGTCGGCCTCGTGGTTCCACTTGCCGGCAGCGGCAACCGGAGCGGCCGGCAGCAGATCGAGGCGGATGACGCGCGCCCCGAAGTCGGCGAGAAAGGCGCCCGACAACGACGAGCAGAACTGTCGGGTCAGGTCGAGTACGATGACGTCGTCAAGTGCGCGGCTCATCGGTGGTCCTTATGGGTGAATTGAAAGATGGTGGAAAGGTTCAGTGGCTCTGCGTCGGCAGCGCCGCGACGACCAGCTCGGCGATGTCGAACACCTTGCGCTGTTCCGTGTGCTTGGCGGCGCTGGAGGTCAGCATGAGGTTGCAGAACGGGCAGGAAGTGGCGATCTTGTCGGCGCCGGTGTCGAAGGCTTCCTGCGCGCGCACGTCGTTGATGCGCGCCGTGCCGCCCTGGCCGCCCCAGTAGTTGCCGCCGCCAGCGCCGCAGCAGAAGCTGTCCTTGCGATTGCGCGGCATCTCGATCAGCTGGCCGACGGCCGCAACGACGCTGCGCGTCTCGTCGACGATGTCGTTGTGGCGCGCCAGATAGCAGGGATCGTGGAAGGTGATCTTCTCGTTGCTGTTCTGGACGACCTTGAGCTTGCCGTCCTTGATCAGCTGGTCGATCAGCACCGCATGCGGGATCGTCTGCCACTCGGCGCCGAGCTCCGGATAGTAGCGGTCGAAGCTGTTGTAGCAGTGGGCGCACATGGTGATGACCTTCTGAATCTTCATCTCCTGGAATTCCTCGATGTTGCCCTGGGCAATCTCGACGAACTGCATTTCGTTGCCCATCATCTTGGCAGGATCACCCGTGCAATGCGGACCATCGAGCACGCCCCAGGAGACGCCGGCGGCTTCAAGCAGCTGCGCCGTGGCGCGGGCGATGGCCTGGGCGCGTTCCTCATAGGTGGGCGCGCAGCCGAGCCAGAGCAGGTATTCGGTCTCGCCCGGCTCGAACAGCGGCACCTCGAATGCCAGGCCTTTCTTCCAGTCGTCGACGTTCGCCGAGGTGCCGACGAAAGGATGGCCGCGCTTTTCCAGATTGGCGTTGGCCGCCGCCATGGTGTCGGGCATCTCCGAGCGTTCCATGACGAAGTTGCGGCGGAATTCGAGGACGACTTCAGCCGGGCTGTTGCTGACCGGGCACTGCTCAATGCAGGCGCCGCAGGTCGTGCAGTTGAACACGGCTTCCTGGCCGATGGTGTCGATCAGCGAGTCGTCGTCGAACTTGCCCTGTTCCATGTATTCGGCGCAGATCGCCATGATCGACTTCGGCGACAGGGCCTTGCCGGTCTGCGCCGCCGGGCAGACTTCATGGCAGCGGCCGCACCACAGGCAGGTGGAGAAATCCATCAGGTACTTCTGGCTGAGATGCGAAAGTTTGGTAGCGCCGAGCAGCAGCTCCTTGCCTTCCTCTTCATCGGCATCGAAATCGATCGGCGCCAGGGTGATCCCGGAGCGCTTCTTGGCCAGGCCGGAGTTGGCGAGACCGAGCACCATGTGCGACATCGGCGTGTGGGCGATCAGGGCGATGAAGGCGACGCCGAACAACATGTGCAGCCACCAGAACAGCAGGTTGCCGGTCGCCAGGGCGCGGATGTCGACGCCAGCCAGCATTGCCGCCAGCGCCTTGCCGAGAAATTCGAACTGGGAATTCGCTTCTGGATTGGTGAGGCGGAAGGCTTCGGCGGTGAAACCGAGCACCACGGCCACCAGCAGCAGCGCTTCCATGGGCTTGAAGCCCGAGCGCGTCTTGCCGCCCGCCGTCAGACGATCGGGCGGCGCAAAGCGGCGCACGGTAAAGAACAGCAACCCGGCGAAGATCATCAAACCGCCGACTTCGCGGCCCAACTCCATGAAGTAGCGCCCGAACCAGCCGTGATAGACATCGACGCCGATGAACGTCAGCGGAAACAGGCCGTGGCCGAGGATTTCGATGATCGCGCCGAAGAACAGCAGGTTGTGGGCGATGCCGGAAACCGGCCGCTTCTTCAGGCGCTCCAGCAGCAGGCCGCGCCGGATGAAGGTCCGCCAGTTGACCTTGGCGAGCACCGCCTCGCGCGTGATCGGCGCGCCCGAGGTGAAATACGCCTGACCATTGGCGATGCGCTGCCAGTATTTGCGCAGACCGAAGCCGAGACTGACCAGCGACGCGCTCAGCAGCAGCGTGAGGAAGACGTAATTGATGGCGGAAATGGAATACATCGGCGGCTCGAATTTATTCAGTCTGAATGCACCGGAATTGCGGGCGATCGGCGGGTTTTGGGCGCTCCGATCCACTCCAGCGCGAAACCTGACAATCTAACCGTTTATGGGGTTGGCCGCAACCCTCAGCCTACCCACGACGGTTAAAGGGAAATGCTTGGTCATGCTTCCTGACGATTAGAATGGATAGAGCAGTTTCGTCGCCGCCCTGCCCATATCGATAACGACAAACGTTCATGTGCGGGAACTCGACACCCCATCTCATGAAAGAACGCAATAGAAGAGTTGCCCCCCCACCCCTGCCCCGCCCCGGGGCGGGGTACTGACTTGCTCGCTACGCTCGTTCATTTGACCCAGCGCCATATGGTGCTTTCACGTTAACCAGAGGAGAAACAGCATGAGATTCGGTTTTCACCTGTTCATGGTCGACCCGTGCGAACACCAGGAAATCGCCCGCACCGCCGACGCGCATGGCTGGGACAGCATCCAGGTCGCCGACGCGCCCTTCTTCCCGGAAAAGGTCTCCGTTCCCTACCCCTACACGCCGGACGGCACCCGCTTCTGGCCGCTCGACATGCCGGTGCTCGACCCGTGGGTAGCGATGACGGCGATGGCCGTGGTCACCCAGCGCATCCGCTTCATTCCGTCGGTGCTGCGCCTCGCCATCCGCCAGCCGCTACTGGAGGCCAAGAGCCTGTGTTCGGTGGCCGAAGTGTCCGACTGCCGTGTCGCGCTGGGCGTCGGCCTCGCCTGGATGCCCGAAGAGTTCAAGTGGCTCAACATCGACATGAAGACGCGCGGCAAGCGCCAGGACGAGGCCATCCAGGCGATCCGTCTGCTGCTGCAGGGCGGCTTCCAGGAATTCCACGGCAAGCACATCGACTTCGACCGCTGCATCATGGCGCCGACGCCGAAGAAGAAGATCCCGATCTACGTCGGCGGCGCCACGGAACCGGCCATGCGCCGCGCCGCGCGCCTCGGCGACGGCTGGCTCAGCATCATCCACAGCAAGACCGAACTTCCCGCCATCATCGACCAATTGAACGGCTACCGCCGCGAATACGGCCGCGACCAGCAGCCGTTCGACATCATGCTGCACTGCCCGGACGCGACGACCATCGACGACATCAAGCGCCTCGAAGATCTGGGCATCACCGACCTGCAGGTGACCCCCTGGGCGTTGCCCGGCATGCAGGCCGAAAAGGGCATCGGCAAGATCATGCAGCAGCAGCCGACGCTGCAGATGAAGAAGGACGCCATCAGGAAGTATGCGGACGATGTGATTTCGAAGTTCATCTGACACCCGCTTCGCCTTATCATGGCTGTGGCAGGAAAGAACGGCATCTGTTCAAAAACAACCATATCGGCCAATGAAAAGCCTGGCCGCCGTCACCCGGGAGAAGACAGGCCATGTCGCACATCCTCATCGTCGATGATCAGTCGAACGTCCGCATGGCAGTGGTGCAACTGCTGCTGTCGTGCAATCGCACCGACTTGAACATCGATCAACTGAGCAATGGCGCCGATGCGCTGCGGAAGGTGCAAGCGGGCAAGTACGACCTGTTGATCGCCGACACCGTCATGCCAGGCATGAGCGGTGCGGACTTGATGCGCGCGATCCGCAGCGACGACAACGTCAAGTCGCTCCCGGTCATCCTGATGCTCGATGTCGGCGCCGGCAAGAAAGAAGTGCAGGAGGCGGTCATCCTCGGCATCTCCGGTTTCGTCATCAAGCCCTTCAAGCCGGAGCAGTTGCTGGCCCAGGTCAGGAAGATCCTGGGCTGGCAAGACTGAGCGGATTGCCGCTCAAACCCACCACGCCAGGGCGAATACCGCGAGCATCGCGAACACGATGCCCAGCTTCAACGCCATCGCCACGATGAAGGAAACCCCGGCCGCCGCGCCGACACGCAGCGCCTGGCCGTGATCGCGTTGGGCCAGCCACTCGCCCGCCATCGCCCCGGCAATTGGCCCGACGATGGCGCCCGCCAGTCCGCCAAACAACCCGAGCAGCCCACCGACCAACGCCCCGGCCACCGCCAGGCCGCTCGCGCCGACACGCTTCACGCCCAGCAGCGCCGCGACATGGTCGACCAGCGCCGCCAGCAGCGTCAGCGCGGCGAGTATCCAGAGCGTGACGGTTCCGACGTGCGCGTAACCGTCGACCCAGGCGATCAGCCACAGCCCGGCGAACACCAGCGGCATGCCGGGCAGCATGGGGACGACGGTACCAACGATGCCGGCAACGACCGCGAGGATGGCGAGGATGAGGAGCAGGGGTTCCATCGCGCCCACTTTAGCAGGGCGTTGTTGATGCGGTAATGCAAGACTCAGGGCAACAGGACCGGAGCATGAAAATTCGTTTACCGTCAGCGAGTTATGACATGGGCTTGCAAACACACTTGATATGTCGTCTACTCTCGATTTTTAGGAGATCGAGAGATGAAGGATGAAGGTGTAGCGGCGCTGGTTGAGCCTAATATCGGCATATGTCAGCCGATCTCGAAGTAACGCCTTCTTCTATACTTTCGGTTCGTCATTCCGGGAGCGTGACGGAATCAAGATTTAGAAGGTAGTAGGAGAAATATCCACCGTTCACACTGAACCTGTCGAAACCCAGGAATTTAAGAGACCGCAATTTGACAGACTCAATGCGAAAGGACTTGACCGGTGTTTTCTTAACGCAGATTGGATAAGCCATGAAACTCAAACGTCGCGTTCGGAGCTTGCTGCAATGGCTGATTGTCTGTATCGGGATCGGCGGTAACGCTACCCTGGCGCAAGACACGAACCGGCAGCACTTGATGGAAAAAGCCGGTGCGCTGATCTGGGAAATGATCGAGGTTGAGACTGACTTCGGGCATCGTCGCAGCAATCGCGACATGACTCCGGCGAAGGTGGAGAAATATGCCCGGAAGGTGGCAGGCCAGTTGGCGCGCGCGCGCGACCGCCTGGCCCGGTTGCATCGAGACCTGCCGTCCGGGGACGGTTTTGGGGACGATCTGGCGACGTTTCTGAAGCGTTGGCCGGATGAGGCGGCCTTTTACGATTCGCTGTTCGCCGAGAATGTGAGCCATGTCGATCACTTGGGCGCGCAATTGTATGGACTAGGGTCGCAGGCGCACGATACTCGCAACAAGTGGACGACACCGTTTCCATTCTTTCGTCCGTAGAGCCGCAGGGTGAGCGACAAGCACCCGGGGCAGGGGCAAGAAGCCGCCGCAAGAGGCAGCGCGTTGAGTCAATCATTGCGTCGGATATCGTTCTGGATCGGCGTTGCCAGTGCTGTGGCCATGTTGCTTACGCCGATAGTCTGGCAATGGCTCGCCCCACCCGCAGCTCCGCCAATGGAAGAGGGGAAGGTCGGGTTCCTGTCGTTCGCGTTGCTGATTCTTGGTTCGTTGAGCGACGGCATCGTGCTCATGGTCTGGGTGGCCGGGCTTGCCGCGATCGCATTACTGGCTTCCATCGTTGCGCTGTTCTTGGCGTGGAGAACGAGCGAACCACCCCGTACCAAACTACTGTGCCTGTTGCCCGTGGCGATGGTTTCCATGGTGTTTGGCCTGCTTGTGGCGCTCGACGTCTAAGCGCATGCAATTGCCTTGTGTGAGAGGAACGGGCGGCGCTTCATTTCCAGAAACGCCACCAGCTGGTTTCGACGGCGCCCTTGCTGCGAAGATATTCCGCCAGATCGGTGAAGGTGCGGCCGCTGCTCCAGTATGTGTCCTTGTGCTTCCAGCGCGCCAGCGAGATGGGCGTTGAGCCGGCGGGTACAAGTTGTTCGTGGCCCTGGACATCCCAGCCAACGTAAGACCACTTGTAGGTGTAGTCCGACGCCGTTCTGGCATTGACGTCGGCGCCCAGAGCCACCAGTGTTTCGACGATAGACCGCTTGCCTTCAAGCACGGCGAAGTGCAGCGGTGTCAAACCAGCGTCGTTGCGGATATTCACCGGCACGCCGGAATTGATGAGCAACCGGCACATCTGGCCATCCTTTTCCGCGGCGACATGGAGCGCAGCCGTACCCTGGCGGTCTTTAGCCAGGGTATCCGCGCCGTGACGCATGAACACCTCCGACGAAATCGAATTGGCCCGGTGCAGCGGCACCCGCCCATCGCCGTCACGAGCAGCGAGATTCGCGCCGTGTGCGAGCATCCATTCGATCAATTTGACATTCACTGTCTTCGCCGCGTGATGAAGTGGCGTTCTCTGAAAGGGCCCCGCTGCGTTGAGATCGGCGCCCTGTTCAAGCGCCCTTTGCACAGCGACGAGATCGCCGGCATCCACGGCCTGGATCAGAGCAGTTTGCACGTCAGGCTCCTTGGCCTGCGCGGCAAAGGCGGCGAGCCAGATGCACGGCGCGAATGCCAACACCCGCGCCAGAGCGGCGAGGGACATGAAAGGAAGGGATCGAACAACACGGAGGTAGGTCAATTGCAGGGAGGGGATGTAGTAACCACGGTAAGGATATTCGGAATAAATCGGCTTGCACTGAGCTTGTCGCAAGGCAAGCTTGTAAAATCATGGGCTTCGACAGACTCAGCCAGAACGGTGGGGACTTGTTCGGCGACTCCCGAGAATTGTAGTTCATCCCGACCGGAGAAGACATCAGCCAACCCATGGAGCATGACATGATGACAGCGACTGCAGGTTTGCGGGCATTCCGAACGCGCAACGCAACGCGCCGCCTCGGCTTGCTATGGCTGGCTCTGGCCACAGGCGCCGTTGGCGCCGATCTCGCCATGGCGGAGACAAGTGCTCGAATATTCACGGCGGCGCTTCCCGATATGGAGTGGCAGATTGGCCCACCCGTCGTTGCGCCATGGGCAGATGCGGCAGACGTTTCTCCGGCAACCGGGCTGGTCAATCGGCGTGTCCGACTCTCGACATCAGGCATCGAAGCCCCAGCCCCCCTCGCTTGCGGCCATCCCCACTATGAATACGTGGTGTCGCCGGCTGAAGGCCTGTTTCAAGGCCTGCTGCCACCACCCGCCGAGCAGGGGGCGCGCCGCCTCGGGATTGTGCAGCTACCTGTGCTCACGCTGCGCGTGACCTGCGCCAGCGGCGTTTTCGATTACCATCTTGTTTCAGAGATGAAAGCACTGCTCGGTTTGGACAACGCCATCTGGCCGCTGGTCCGACGCGACGACAAGACAACGCCCGAGCATGTCGTAGTGACGCTGTTTCAGTCGCACCTGACACATGACATGGCATTCACCGCAGTGAGTGTCGCGCAGAAACACGCCTTCCTAACAGACGGATTGCGTAAGGCCATCACCGCATATTTCCGGCGCCCCATGCCGCAAGATGCCGTACCGCCGATTGATGGCGATCCCTTCACCGACACCCAGGAATATCCGACGCGCTTTGCCCCGGGGCGCGCGTCGATCGCCGGCCGCCGCGCGCTGATGCCTATCCGCTTCGGCGAGGGGGCCACCTCGCGTGTACTCCATGTGCAGTTGCTTCGCTTTGGACAACATTGGCGAGTCGACAATCTGCGTTACGCGGATGGCAGCACCCTGCGCGGACGTCTCCAACCTCTGCCACAGCATTCGCCATGACGAACGCTTCCGGCCAACCGCGACATCGCTGAAACGACAGAAGCCAGGATGGACGCACCGGACGGTCAAATCTGTGCGCATCTGGCGCCGGCGCTGCGTCGGCTGCTGGCGCAAGGCTGTCTCGTCATCGGCGCGACGACCCAAGCCTGGTCGCGGGTCGATCGGGAAGTCAGTCTCGATCACGGGCCGGCGCCGGCAACACTCCAGCGTGAGTTCGCCGGAACGGACGTGAACATCTGGAGCAATACCGACCCCCACTACCCGATGCAGCATGGACTGTTCTGTTCGACATGCCGCCATTCGCTCGGCTGGCCATTGCGCGATGAACCGGCCAACCCGCCTGACGCTGGATGAATCGCGACTTGCGCGCCGACAAGCGATCAGAAAGCAACGCGTGCGCTGGAACTCACTTTCATCACGGCTTCCTGATTGAAGCGAACGCGATAGGCGGTGCGGATCGCATCGATTTTTGCATCGACTTCATCACTCGCCGGGTGAAGCAGAATCAACATCTTGCTGCGTTCGCGGTCGATGTTGCCGGTCGCGTTGCGCCACTGTCCGGCAGCATCGACCACACTCAGGCCGGCCGGAAATTTCGGTGTGATGACTTCATCCAGAAATGTCTGCCACTCAGTTCCCGAAATCAGCGATCCATCCGGTTTCGACAAGCCGAAGAACAGCTCGCTGCGAACCCAGTGATCGCCGAATGGCGCATGCGCGCAGCCGACCATGGTCGCGCAGAAAAAGAATGCCAAGATTATTTTTTTCATGATTGAGTAGGCGAAACGCGAAAATGAACGAGGCGCAGGAATCCATTCCCCGACTTTACCTGACCACGGCCCTGCTGGTGAGTCCGGCTCAGCGCCATGCCGGGAAGGATCAGGCGATCCTCGCTGCGCGACATGATGAGTATCTGCACGCACGCGAACTCAATCCGGCACGCTGGTCCGATAACACCCGGAACTGGGCGCCTGTCGGCGCCGTGACGCTCAATCCCGAACGCGACTCCGTCATAAAGACGCATTTGGCTGGGCAAAATATTCGACCGTTGGCAGCATGACCGAGGCGACAACTATCTTGACGCGCGCCGAAACCTGCGTCACCTGACGCGGCGCTGTGCAACGACGGCGCGAGTGGGAAGAGTAGGCGAGGGGCATGGGCGGGTCGGCTGCTCGCCGAAAGGAGCGGCCGTTGGCTACCGGTGTCCTGAGGCGGACAAACGGCCGCATTTCGAGTATGCTATCGTCTTTCGTTCTGGGCCGTTGTTAATAGCGGCGAACCCATTTGATTCATCCATGTATCCCCACATGTGTTCATTATTGTTGATTTGGAGATTGATATGCTAAAGAAATGGCTTCTGTCATCGGTATGCGCCTTGCTTGTAGTTTCTGGCAACGCCACAGCAGGGCTCATCTACGATGAATCGGTGAACGGCGATTCGGCTAGTGGCAGTAGTGCCGCAAACTTGTTAACAGTCGGAAGCGGCGACTATGTGCTCGGAACCGCCTCGCATGTGAAGTACCCCGGCGACCTCGATGGTTACAAATTTCACCTTGATGGTGGTATTGACGCCATTTCCATCATGCCGTTTCCTTCAGCACCAAAAAATGATTGGTGGGAGGTACATTGGACGTTGTATGACGCGCTGGACAACGCGATTTCAGTTAGTGAATCGTCCAAAAGCGCCCCGAAATTCAGCTTGGTGGTTGACGGGATGGGCGGGGATTACAGGCTCGCAACTTCCTCTTTGAGCTATGTGTTCGATGAGAACGGCCCAGCCGAACTCAAGTCCTTGTTCTACGACTACCAGATTTCCTTTGAGTCAAATGTTCCTGAACCCGGGTCCCTCGCTCTTCTTGGTATTGGCCTTGCCTGCTTGGGTGCATTGCGTAGAAAAATGGCTCTTTGAGGACATGTACGAGTAATCGGAACGGGAGCCAAGGCTCCCGTTTTGCGTTTCTTCGTTGAACGGGCTCGAACGAATGAGGGGTGTCACAAGTCTTGCATTCACGCATCACCCCAGGTTCAACGCCGGGGTTCGGGTTCCAACGCCGGGGTTCGGTCTTGCATTAACGCATCTGATAATAAATGGGTCCAAGCTCGAGCGCATTCTTCGAGGTAAAGCCGGGCGACCGGCCATTTTGTTCAATGGTTCCATTATTGATACCGTCCGACCATGGGCGCTACCGGAAAAAATCTCGAACAAAAGCGATGCGACCCTGCGGTTCACCGATCTCAGAATGGCGTGCGAGGAATTTTTCGGCAAGTCGCGTCAAGCGGGTACCAGCCATCTGATCTTCAAGATGCCATGAGTAGGCGATCCCCGGATCAACATCCAGAACCACAAGGGCAAGGCGAAGGCTTATCAGGTGCACCAGGTATTACTCGCCATCGAGAAGCTGGAGGGCATGCAACATGAGCGTTGATCATTACACCTATCGAGTCACTTGGTCGCCGGAGGACGGCGAGCACATCGGGCTGTGCGCCGAGCTTCCGTCGTTGTCTTGGCTTGCGCGCACGCCTGAGGCCGCGTTGAAAGGAATTCGCCAAGTCGTCGCGGAAGTCATCGCCGACCTGCGGGCAAATGGCGAAGCGGTGCCCGTGCCGATCGCCGAAAAGCGTTACAGCGGCGAATTCCGCGTCCGAATTCCGCCCGATCTGCATCGCTCGCTCGCCTTGCAGGCCGCCGAGCAGGGCGTCAGCCTGAATCGCGTGGCCAGCGCCAAGCTCGCTGCCTGACGGTTTATCATCGACGAGGTGAAGCGGCTCAGCGTTCCGAGTTGTCGTCCACGTCGTCTTGCAGGATCGTTTCGTAGTCCTGCCCGCCATAGAACACGCCGATGATGGAAACACGCTCGGCGTCCACGTCGAAGGCGATCGCAGCCCGCTTCTTGTAATTGGTTACGCGCAAGCCGGGTCGCACGTCATCGCGATTGGCGCCGCGGTGGGGGAACGTGCGCAGGCTCTCGCAGTAGCTCACGATTGCTTCGGTATATCGGGCTGCAATGACGGGCGATGCCGCCTCGGCGATGTAGCGGTACAACTCCGCAAGCTGTTCCTGTGCCTCCGGGCTGAAAACGACACGATAGTTCATCGCGTCTTGGCGTGTTCGGCAGCCAATCGGGCGCGCACCTGATCCGGGGTGACGGCGCGAGACGGATCAGCCCTCAAGGCATCATAGGCAGGGCCGACCTGGTTAAGTAGCCAACTCTCCACGGCGCGATCCCGTGCCATCAGCGCCCGCAGGCCATCCCGGATTACTTCGCTTTCGCTGGCGTACTCGCCAGATCGAACCTTGGTCTTCACCACGTCCGCCATGTCGTTGGGCAGGGTGATGCTCATTTGTTGAGTTGTTCGCATGGCTGACTCCTGTTCGGGTAGGATTAAATCCTACCCGGCTAATCAGAAGTCGTCCAGTCTTCTGCCTGTGGGGTTTGCCTGTGGGGTTCGGTCTTGCATCAACGCATTCCACTTGCCATGCCCGAAGCGATCCGCGACACGACCAGCCACGACGGCGCCAAGGCGCGCCGGATCAACCGTCGATCAGATACAGGTTCCCCTCCAGACACCAGATCGCCTCGTCCTCGCAGTTCTGCGGCTTGAGCGTCAGGTCCTTCATCAGGTACCAGCGCCAGGGCGGGGTGTTGCCGGTGCTGTGGTCGACGTATTCGCCGGTCAACGTGCCGGCGTAGTCCTGGCGGCCGGCCAGGCGCGTGCCGTCGATCGGGCCGCCGCCGTCGCATTCGGCGCGCTTGCCGGCGTAGTCCGGGTTGAAGCCGCGGACTTCCTTTGTTTCGCTCATTTCGATGCCTCGCGCAACAGTTTCCAGATCCGGTGCGGCGATGCCGGCGTCTCGCGCGCCAGCACGCCCAGCGGCGCCAGCGCGTCGTTGATGGCGCACATCACTGCCGCCGGCGCGGTGTGGATCGCGCCTTCGCCGCAGCCCTTGGCGCCGAGCGGTGACACCGGCGAGGGCGTGACGACGATGCCCTTCTCGGTCATCGGCACTTCGTGGATGGTCGGCAGCAGATAGTCCATGAAGGTGCTCGCCAGCGGCTGGCCGTCGGCGTTGTACGGGTACTCTTCGAGCAGCGCGGCAGCGACGCCCTGGGCGATGCCGCCCTGCGTCATGCCCTCGACGGTGGCCGGATTCAGGCGCGTGCCGCAGTCGTCGACGACCCAGTACTTGAGGATCCTGGTGCGCCCGGTCTGCCGGTCGACTTCGACGAGAACCACATGACAGGCATTGGCTGCCGTCAGGTAGCTCTTGGCGCGGCCCTGGTCGTCGATGGGATTGCGCTCCTGCGCGGTCCATACGCAGGTCGCCTCCATGCCCATCTCCATGCCCGGCGGCAGCAGGTCGCTGCGCGCCAGCGCGACACCGGCGAGTTCGGCGACGGTCATCTTCGCCGCCGGCATGCCCTTGATCTGCACCTGGCCGTCAATGAGCTCCAGCATCTCGGCCGGCGTCTGCATCAGGCGCGCGGCGATGGCGATCATCTTGTCCTTGAGCTTGGCCGCCGCGCCCATGGTCGCGCCGGTGATGGCGATGCCCAACCGGCTGCCGCCCGGGCCGAAGGCCGGCGGCGCGGAAAGCGTATCGAGCGCGATCACGGTGATGTCGCTCATCTGCGCGCCGAAGTAGTCGGCGAGCAGTTGCGCGACCACCGTGTATTGGCCCTGGCCCTCGATGGTGAAGCCAACGCGCGCCGTGATCTTGCCGAGCACGTCGATAGCCACCGTGATGCCTTCGGCGACGCCGATGCCCGGCATGCCGACGGTAGCGTACGAGTTCCAGTCGAACACGCCGGGCTCGACGGTATTCACCACGCCGATGCCGACCAGCCGCCCCTGGGCGCGCGCCGCCGCCTGCTCGGTGCGCAGCGTCTGGTAGTCGGCCATCGCCAGCGCCTTGTCGAGCGCCGCCTCGTAATTGCCGCTGTCATACTCGTTGCCGCTCGGGATGGTGTAGGGAAACTGATCGGGCTGGATGTAGTTCCTGCGCCGCAGCTCGGCGGCGTCAATGCCGAGGCCGCGCGCGGCGATGTCCATCATCTGCTCCAGCACGAAGAAATGCGGCGGCGGTCCCATGCCGCGATAGGCGCTGGTCGGCAGCTTGTTGCTGAGGACGATGGTCATCTCATAGCCGACCGCCGGTATCGTGTAGCAGCCAGTGAACGCCGCGAGCGGCTTGCCGGCGCCGAGCGAGCCGTAGTTCTCGCCGCTCGCGCCGATGTCGTCGAGCAGCTTGACGCGCAGGCCGGTCACCTTGCCGTCGTGGTTCACCGCCAGCTCGGCCTCGTAGTAGCGGTCCCAGGCCTGGCTGCCGCCGCTGGTCAGGTATTCCATGCGGTCTTCGATCCACTTCACCGGCCGGCCGCCGGCCTTGCGCGACAGCAGACAGACGATGTTCATGCCGCGCGGATTGCCCTTGCCGCCGAAGCTGCCGCCGCGCGGATGGCTGATCAGGCGCACCTTGTTCGACGCCAGTCCCAGCACCCCGGCGCTGGCCAGCGCGGTCAGGCGCGGCGCCTGCACCGAGCCGCGGATGGTGACGGCCTGCTCGACCTCGTCCCACTGGCAGATGCAGCCGAAGGTTTCCATCGGATTCGCGCCGACGCGATTCCAGCGGAAGGATTCCTTGAACACGCGGTCGGCGCTGGCGAAGGCGGCATCCACCTCGCCCCAGACGAACTGGCGCTGCAAGGCGACATTCGTGCCGAGCGACTCGATGACCAGTGGGCTGCCGGCCTCCATCGCCTTGCGTGAGTCGACGACCGGCGGCAGCGGTTCGTAATCGATGTCGATCAATTCCAGGGCATCCTCGGCGACCGCGCGGCTCACCGCGGCGACGGCCGCGACCGGCTCGCCGACGTAATGCACCTTCTCGATCGCCATGCAGTACGCACCCGTGCCTTCCGGAAAGCCGTTCGACGGCTGGCTCCAGCGCTTGGCATCGGCGCCGGTGATGACGGCTACGACACCCGGCAGCGACTCGGCGCGCGAGGTGTCGATGCCGCGGATGCGCGCGTGCGCCTGCGCGCTGTGCAGCATCGCGCAATGCAGCATGTCGGGCACCGACACGTTGTCGATGAACTCGACGCGGCCGGTGACCAGGCCGACATCCTCGATGCGTTGAACCTCATGGCCGACGTGGCGCAGGGTGCTGGCGGGGATGTCTTCGAGGCGGGGTTCCTGGATGGGCATGGGGGACTCCAAGGGCTGAGGCGCCGGACAAACCGCCATTCTAGAGCGGGATGCCCGGAGGTCGTTCATTGATGCGGTTCTTCAAAGGAGCATTGCCAGGATCCCCTCAAGGGGTTCCCTGCAGTCACGAGCATTGGTGCGGGTTCTGGCGACGCCTGCTGCGGAATAAATGTTGAGGCTGATTAAGCACACGCCTGCCTTACCCCCTCTCCACCAACTTGTTGGGGGAGAGGGCTGGGGAGAGGGGGGCTATTCACTTGCACAGCGGGTTCACCCTCTCCCCCAACCCCTCTCCCATAAATGGGAGAGGGGAGCAGGTCACTTGCCGGTAAACACCGGCTTGCGCCTTTCCTTGTAAGCACGCGGACCTTCCTGCGCGTCCTCGGATTTGCTGACCTTCTGGAACAGCGCGTTCTCCAGCACGAAGCCCGGTTCCATGTCGGCGGCGCGGACCATGATCTCCTTGGCCGTCTGTACCGCCAGCGGCGCGTTCTCGGCGACGACTTCGGCCAGCTTCATCGCTTCCTCGAAGGCCTGCTCGGGCGTGTCGACGAGGCGGTTCACCAGGCCGACTTCATAGGCGCGCTGCGCCGAGATCGGCCGGCCGGTGAGCACCAGCTCCATCGCCATGTTCCACGGTACGGCGCGCGGCAGACGGATGTGCGAGCCGCCTGCCGGGATCATGCCCCACTTCACTTCGCCGAGCGCAAAGCTGGCGTTTCGCGAAGCGACGCACATGTCGGCGCCGAGGATCAGCTCCAGCGTGGCAAAGCCATTCACCGCGGTGATGATGGGCTTGAAGATGTCGCTATAGACGCGCTTGGTCGGATCGGCGTTGATCTTGAACCGGCCGGAGTTGATCGCCGGAATCAGCGTCTCCAGATCGCCGCCGGCGCTCCAGGCCTTGTCGCCAGTGCTGCGGAAGACCGCGACGCGAAGCTGAGGGTCCTGGTTGAAATCGGCGAAACATTCATAGAGCGCATCGACCATGTCCGGCGTGAAGCAGTTGCGCGCTTCCGGTCGGTTGAAGGTCATGATGGCGATGGCGCCGCGCTTCTCGTAGAGGAAATGTTCCATGCCGGGCATTGCGGTACTCCTGAAAAGTTGTCGATGAATCTGGAATTAGTCGAACATCACGCGCGCTTGAACTTCGGCAGCGTGACCTCGTCGCTGACTTTCTCGAACGTCACCTGCACCGGCATACCGCGCTGGAGTTCGGCGGGCGGGCAGTCGATCACCCAACTGATCATGCGCACGCCCTCATTGAGTTCGATCATCGCCGGCGCATAGGGTGCGTCGTTGGCGAAGCCGGGATGCATCGGGCGCTCGACCACCGTCCAGGTGAACAGCTTGCCCTTGCCCGACGAGCGCTCCCATGTCCATTCCCAGGAGCCGCACTCCGAGCACATCAGGCGCGGCACGTGGCGCCACTGGCCGCAGCCGCAACACTTCTGGAAACGCAGCTCGCCGTTGCGGCAGAACTCGTAGAATTCCTTCGTCATGCCTTCGAGCACCGGCATGGGCTTGTGAATTTCGCTCATGGTGTTCTCCCTATTCCGCACCGAGGATGGCCATGCAGCCATCGCCGAAATCGCCGAAGCCGGTAACGACACCGACCTTGGCATCCTTGACCTGGCGCGCGCCGCACTCGCCGCGCAATTGGCGCACGGCTTCGACGTAATGGTTCATGCCGAGAATGTGCGCTTCGGACAGCAATCCGCCGTGGGTATTTACGGGTAATTCGCCGCCAAGTTCGATGCGCCCGTTGGAAACGAAGTCGCCGCCCTCGCCACGCTTGCAGAAGCCCATCTCTTCGAGCTGCTGGATCACCTGGAAGGTGAACGGATCGTAGATCTCGGCGAAGTCGACATCCTTCGGCGTCAGTCCCGCCATGCCGAAGGCGCGCCTGGCGGCATCGGTGGCGCCGAGATGGAACACATCCCTGCGCGTGACGATGTCATCGGCCGGATAGGGCTGCCCCTGGCCGATGCCGAGCAGATTGACCGGCTTGCCCGGCAGGTCGCGCGCGCGCTCCTTGGTGGTGACGACGAAAGCGCAGCCGCCGTCGGCTTCGAGCGAGCAGTCGTAGAGCCGGTAGGGATCGGAGATCACCGGCGCGGCGAGATAGGTCTCCATGCTCAGCGGCTTGTCCTTGAGCAGCGCGTTCGGATTCAGCGCCGCGTGCTTGCGCTGCGCCACGGCGACGGCGCCGAAGTGTTCCTGCTTCGTCCCGAATTCCATCATGTGCAGGCGCGCGATCATCGAGAACCATTGCACCGGTGCAGTGAGGCCGTGCGGGAAGTAGTAGTCGCGCGCATTGATGCCGCCCGACATCGACTTCGGATCCTGCACCACGATCTGCCGCACGCGCTTGCCGGAGAAACCGTACCAGCCGCCGGTAATCAGGCAGTAGTTGGCGAGGCCCGACTTCACCGCGTTCGCCGCATTGGCGATCGACGCGCCGGGGCCGGCGCCACCGACGTGCGAGGTGGCCTGATAGGAAAGATCGCGGATGCCGAGATTGACCGCGAATTCCTCGGCAATGCTGAGGCCGAAGAACGGCAGGATGCCGTCGATGTCGCGGTTCTTCAGGCCGGCGTCC
>CAZCPD010000040.1:0-17500 GCA_964500425.1 uncultured Rhodocyclaceae bacterium | reverse complement strand
TGGGCTAAAGAAATTGAGCGATTAGGTAAAACAAACAATAGGGGACGCAAAAAATAGAAAGAAAAAAATAGGGGACGCACCACGATTTACCTACCTGCGTGGCGGTGCATCGCACCGCCACGCTCGCCCAACGAACACCTTACCCAATGACCACCGTTTGTCCTCACTGCCAGCATATACGTCAAGGGTATGAACCCGCTCCGGCCTGGGAATGTCCGGCATGCGGCATCGCGTATTACAAGCCGGTCAAGCGGCCAAGGGCAGCGGTGCCATGGGGCCGGTACGCGCTGTTGATCGCTGTTTTCGCGGGGCTGTGGCTTGGGGCGCAGTTCCTGCGGCAACACCTCGGGCCGTGGCTGGCGACCGGCGTGGGCGGCGCGACGACGGCGTGGACGCCGGCCGACATCAAGGCGTTGGCGGATCGGGCGCGGCCCGAGGAGGTGGTGATATACAGCACGAGCCGCTGTCCGTATTGCGCCGAGGCCAAGGCCTGGCTGCAGCAGAACGGTTTCGGTTTCGAGGAATGCAACATGGATGTCGACAAGCGCTGCGAACGCGAATTCGTCGACTTCGGCGGCAACGGCACGCCGTATCTGGTGGTCCGGGGGCAGCACATGAAGGATGGTTTCGATGCGCGGGAGTTCCTGACGCTGCTCGCCCAGGAGCGATAACGGCGTGTCGGCCCGGTTCAAGGTTTGGTGGAATGTGATGATGGATATGAAGATGAATGATGCAGGTCGGGAAGTGTCGGCGCGAGCGGGACGCAGGCGGGTGGCGATGGCGGCCTGGATAGCCACGCAGGGCTGGCTGCGCTGGTGGCTGGCGTGCTGGCTGGCGCTGCTGAGCCTGACGTCGTTGCCGGTACAGGCGGAGGAGAGCACCTGCGCGCGCGTCAAGATCCAGGTCAAGCAGCGTCTGGCGCTGGAGCGCCAGGCGTTCGAGGCCGAGATGCAGATCAACAACACGACGGATACGAGCGTCCTCGAGAATCTGGCGATCGATGTCAAGGTGATGGATGAGTCGGGCGTGCCGGTGGCCATCACCGACGATCCGAACAATTTGGCGGCGAAGTTCTACGTGCGTGTTTCCAGCAAGCAGGGCATTGACGCCATCGACGGCAGCGGCGTCGTGAATCCGCAAACGACGGGCATCGTCGATTGGCTGCTGATCCCCGCCCCGGGCGCCGCGGGGACGAGCCCGCTGGGCAAGAAGTACCTGATCGGCGCCACGCTCAGGTATCGCAACGGCGGCCAGGATACGGTGCTGGAGGTCGCGCCCGATGTCATCGTCGTCAAGCCCATGCCCCTGCTGACGATGGATTACTTCCTGCCGCAAAATGTCTGGGCCGACGATCCGATGACGCCGGAGATCGAGCCCGTCGAGCCGTTCACGCTGGGCGTGCGCATCCGGAATACCGGGCTGGCGACGGCCAAGGGCCTCAAGATCGATTCCGCGCAGCCGAAGATCGAGGAGCTCGGGAACGCCCAGGGCTTGCTGATCAACTTCAAGATCGACGGCGCCTATCTGAACGACGCGCCCGCCCAGAATACGCTGCTGCTGAATTTCGGCGACATTGCGGCCGGCGCCAGCAAGACGGGACGCTGGATCATGGAGACCACGCTGGCTGGCCGCTTCACGGCATTCACGGCCAAGTTCAGCCATGCCAACGAACTCGGCGGCACGCTGACTTCGCTGTTGCAGGCGACGAACGCGCATCTGATGCTGCGCGACGTGCGCGTCGATCTGCCGGGACGCGATCTGGTGCGCGATTTCCTGGCGCAGGATGGCGACGTGTTGCGGGTGTATGAATCGGATGCGCCTGACAGCCTGGTGACGGACCGCAGCGGCGTGGCGACGCTGACGGCGGGCGTCAACGCGGCGGGGAATGCGAGCTATCGCTTGACGATACCGGCGACGGAGGGCTTCGTCTATGTGAGACTGCCCGATCCTTCGGCGGGGCGGCTAGCACTGGGGCAGATCGTGCGCGCGGATGCCAAGGCCATGCTGCCGGAGAACGTCTGGCTGTCGAAGACGCGCAACGAGCAAACGAAGGCGCTGGAGTACTGGATCAATCTGTTCGACGTGAATACCCCCGGGGCATACGATGCCGAGTTCCAGGCGCCGCCGGCGGCGGCGCGGCCGCCGGCGGTCCAGTTCGTGCCGGACAGGACGGTGACGGAGGAGCAGCAGGTTTCCTTCGTGGTCGAGGCGAGCAGCCCGGACGGCCGGCCGGTGAGCTTGTCGGCGGCGCCGCTGCCGGCGGGAGCCAGATTCACGATGCAGGCGCCGGATCCGCAGGCGCCGGGACTGACGCGCGCGCTGTTCGACTGGACGCCAGCGAAGGGCACGGCGGGCAGCTATCTGCTCAGCTATACGGCCAACGACGGTCTGTTGAGCACGACGACTTCGGCGACCATCAAGGTGCAGTCGTATGCGCCGCCGCCCGGTCCCGGGACGCCGACCATCGCCAGCCCGCTGGTCGCCGCGCAGGTGACGACGCTGCGCCCCATGCTGGCGGTGCAGACGTCGACCAACACGCTGGACCCGACGATCAAGGTTCAGTTCGAGGTGTATGCCGACGAAGCGATGTCGCAGCTCGTCGCGACGGGGTTCGCCGACAAGGCGCCGGCCTTGCCGGGCAACGATGGCGGCAGCATCGCCCAGCCGACGAGCTGGCAGCCGACCGCCGACCTGCAGGACAACACCTGGTACTGGTGGCGCGCCCGCGCTTCGGATGGCTCGCTGAACAGCGCCTGGGCGAACGGCCGGTTCTTCGTGAACCTGTTCAACGACCCGCCCGACAGCTTCAATCTGACCAACCCTGTCCCGAACGTCGAGGTGGCGACCCTGCAACCCGTTCTGGCCTGGACCAACAGCCATGACAAGGATGGCGACGCCATTACCTATCAGGTGCAGGTCTACAGCGATGCGGCCTTGCAGACGCTCGCCACCCAGTCGCCCGACTTGCCCGAGGATGCCAGCGGCAGCACCGGGTGGACGGTGGGCATGCCGTTGTCGAACCACGTGACTTATCACTGGCGTGTCGCGGCGAAGGATGCGCTCGGGGCGCAAATGCCCACTGCCGCCCGCTGGTTCCTGGTGAATACCGGCAATGCGGCGCCGACCGATCCCGTCTTGCTGAGCCCTGCCGTCGGCGGCCAGAGCACGAGCGTGAATACTGCGTTGACGATACAGAACAGCACCGATGCGGACAACGATCTGCTGACCTACGTGTTCGAGATCGATACCGTCAATACCTTCGATTCCGGCGACAAGCGGACGTCCGGGCAGGTAATACAGAGCGCGACCGGCAGCACGAGCTGGGCCGTCACTGGCCTGGTCGAGAACAAGCGCTACTGGTGGCGAGTGAAGGCTCAGGATGGACGCGCGGAATCGGCCTGGGTCGTCGGCGATTTCCTGATGAACGCGGCCAATGAAGCGCCGCCGACCCCGACCGTCAAGAATCCCGGCAATGGCGCGTGGTCCGCCACGCAGCAACCGACCCTGGAGGCGAATCCGGTGATCGATCCCGAGGGCGATCCGGTTCAGTATCGCTTCGAGGTGTTCAGGGATGCGGCGCTGAGCCTGAAGGTGGCGGACGGCGTTTCGACCAACACCTCCTGGGTTGCATCGCCGCCGCTTGATGACCGGACGACATACTGGTGGCACGTGCAGGCGGTCGATCCGCAGGGGGCAGCGAGCGGCTGGACTGGGCCGGCTGTTCTGTATGTCAGTACCGGGCCTTATCAAGATCCCACGATAGCCGTCACTTCGCCTGTAACGCCTGTTAGTCCGGATATCGTCGCGACCCCGGCCGGTACGCTCAAGCAGGTGACGATACGCTGGGAGGGCGTCGATCCCAACATCGAGCCGACCATTGCCCTGTATTACGGCACGACCAACAGCGGTTATGCGGGTAATCTGATCGTCGACGGATTGCGCCAGAGCGCGGGCGCGCAGACGGGCAGCTATGTCTGGGACGTTTCCAGTCTCGCGCCCGGGGTCTATTACATCTACGCGGTGATCTACGATGCCAAGGGTGTGGGGAAGGCCTATGCGCCGGGTGCGGTGGTCGTGCCGAACAGTCCGCAGACCGGGGGCATCGATGTGTTGTACAACACGGTTACCTACACCAACGAAAACGGCGGGTGGGACCGTTTCCACATCAAACTGACTTCGCAGCCGAGCGCCGATGTCGTGATTCCCCTGTCTTCGAGCAATCCGAACGTCGGGACAGTAGCGCAAACGAGCCTGACGTTCACGCGACAAAACTGGTGGGTATATCAAGGCGTGATCGTCACCGGCAAGGACGATTGTTTCAATACCGGCGACACGTACTATCAGGTAGTGCCCGGAAAGGCCCAGACCCTGGATCCCAACTACGTCGGCCTGGTCGGTACGCCGGTGACGGTGGTGAACTATGCGAACGATGATACGCATAGCTCGACCAATCAACCTAACATCCTGGTCTGTGGCATGAAGGTGGTCAGTTCTTCGTCAGGCGGTCTGTTCGGGCCATGGACTTACACCCTGCAGGTGCAGATGACCAACAACAACAGTGCGCCGATCGGCGGCGCGGCAGCGACACTGGTTCAACAGCCATCGGGCGTCACCATCCTGGATGGTCAGGCGGCTTTCGGCGCGATTGGCTCTGGCGAGACCGGCACGAGCAGCGACACGATTTCCGTGCGTTCGACCTGGCCGATCGGAGCCAACACCTTCCGCTCGGGATCTGGCTTCATCTGGAGTGTGGGGGTGCAGCCATGATCGTCGCGTCCAAGGGAAGTGGCCGGACCCGTGTTGCAGCGGCGGAAGGCTTTACGTTGCTCGAACTTCTGGTGGTGATCGTCATCATCGGATTGCTCGCGGCTTACGTCGGACCACGGTATTTTTCGCAACTCGGAAAGTCGGAGCGAGGAACCACCAAGGCGCAGATTGAAGCGCTTGGACGGGCGCTCGACGCCTATCGAGTGGACACCGGTCGTTATCCGACCACGGAACAGGGCTTGAGCGCGTTGGTGACAAAACCGAACGACGAGTCCAAATGGGCCGGTCCCTATTTGCAGAAGTCGGTACCATCGGACCCATGGGGTAAACCCTATGTTTATCGATCTCCCGGGCAGGGTGGGGATTTCGATCTGTTTTCCTATGCCACGGATGGTCTGGCGGGTGGCGATGGTGACGGAGCCGATATTTCCTATCGGTGATGCCTACCCAGGTTTCGATGATGTCTGCAAAGAAAGATGACTTGCTACAGGCGTCGCCACGGTCCCCGTCGGCGCGCCTGCGATTGCACGTGCAGGGCGCCGGCGGCGTGCGCCAAACCCTTGAGTTTGGCGATATCACGGAGTCCGATGCGGTTCGACGTACGGTGGCGCGCGGTTGGCGGATACTGGCGATTGAATCCGCCGTCGTCAAAGCGACCGACGACAGCGGGCGGGGAGTTCGTTTTCCGCTTCTCCTGTTCAGTCAGGAGCTGCTGGCCCTGCTCGATGCCGGCTTGAACCTGACGGAAGCATTGGCAACATTGCACGCCAAGGAACGGACTCCTGCTACACGAGCAACCCTGGGCGACATATTGCGCCTGCTGCAGGAGGGGCGGAGCTTTTCGGACGTGCTCGCGCTCATGCCGCAACATTTTCCCGAGGTGTATATCGCCACCGTGCGCGCTTCGGAACGCACGGGTGACCTGTCTCATGCGCTGGGGAGATACATCGCTTATCAACTCCAGTTCGAAGGCATACGCAAGAAGCTCATTTCGGCGGCGATCTATCCGGCCATGCTGCTCGTCGTGGGCGGTTTTGTGACCTTGTTCCTGTTGGGCTATGTGGTGCCCAAGTTCTCTGCCGTGTATGAGTCGTCCGGTCGGGAACTGCCTTGGCTCTCCGAGCTGCTCTTGGCCTTCGGCAAGATCATCTATGGCAACTGGCCGGTCGCTCTGTTGTGCCTGCTCGTGCTGGTCGGCGGGGTGTTAGCGCTTGTTGGGCATCCTGCCGGCCGCGGCTGGCTGTTGGATCGCTGCTTGAGGCTCCCATGGCTTGCCGCGAAGGCCGATGAGTTTCGCCTGGCTAGGTTCTATCGTGCGGTCAGCTTGCTGTTGTCTTCCGGCATCGCTTTGCCACGGGCATTGGGCATGGTCTCGGGCTTGTTGAGCGATGCTCAGCAAGTGCGATTGATCGCCTGTCGTCAGGCAGTCGAGGAGGGGCAGAGTTTGTCTTTTGCATTGAACGCGGAAGAGTTGTCCAGTCCGGTGGCGGAGTCGCTCATCAAGGTTGGTGAACGATCCGGCCAGTTGGCCGAGATGCTGGAACGCACGGCGCGTTTCGTGGATGATGATTTTGCACGCTGGGTGGATTGGGCTTCGCGCATGCTGGAGCCCATCCTGATGACACTGATCGGTCTGGTGATCGGGACGGTCGTGATATTGATGTACATGCCGATTTTCGACTTGGCCGGGAGCTTGCAGTAGTGACCTCCAACCCGATGGCCGTGTCGAGCGAAGCTTTTCAGCTGACCGACGATTTGCTTGCGCGCGCTCGTGCCGACGCGATCGAGCGCGACGTTCCGTTGCTGGATAGCTTGCAGCAGATTACCGCGTGGGATCGGTTGCAGATGCAGGCGGCGCTGGCGCACTGTTTTTCGTATCCGGCGTGGTCCATGCGTGACATGCAGTCCGTGCAGCCGGATTTCGAGGGTGTCGCCTATACGGATTGTGTTCAGCGCGGTTTGCTGTTCTGCCGCGATGCGCTCGGCAAGGCATTTCTGATCTTGTCGGATCCATTCGATGGCATGGCGGAAGCGTGGGCGCTGCGACAGCCTGCCCTGCGCGCGGCTCAACCCCAGCCCGTCCTCGTGCACCCGGATGACTTGCATGCGTATTTCGCTCAGCAGGAGCGTCAGTTGCGGGCAATGGACGGCTTCGATGGCCATCTGGCAGGCAAGGCGGAGGAGGACGTCGTCGCAGTCATTTCCCTGGCGTCGATCAATGACGACACGAGTCATGTCGTCAAGCTCGTCAATTCCACCATCTACGATGCTCTGAAGTTGCAGGCGAGCGACATTCATCTGGAATGTGATGCCAATTGTTTGCATGTGCTCTGCCGAATCGACGGCGTACTGGTGCCCATTACCCAGGTTCAGGGCCAGGAAGTGGCCGAGCAGGTGATTTCGCGCATCAAGGTAATGGCGGAGCTCGACATCGCGGAACGCAGAATCCCGCAGGATGGTCGTTTCAAGGTGCGCGTCAATGAGCGCGAGATCGATTTCCGCGTTTCGATCATGCCCAATATCTTTGGCGAGGACGCCGTGTTGCGTCTGCTCGATCGTCAGTCATTGACGGAGGAGGCCAAGGCGTTGCGCCTCGACCATCTGGGGCTGGATCCCCATACCATCGGCGCCATCCGCAAGCTGGCGGCAAAGCCGCATGGGATGCTGCTGGTCACCGGTCCCACAGGATCGGGAAAGACGACGACCCTGTATGCGGCGATTACGGAAATACATACCGGGCGCGACAAGATCGTGACCATTGAAGATCCGGTCGAGTATCGCTTGCCCCGCGTGTTGCAGATTCCCGTCAACGAGAAAAAGGGGCTGACGTTTGCGAGGGGGCTGCGCTCGATTTTGCGCCACGATCCCGACAAGATCATGGTTGGCGAGATCCGTGACGATGAAACCGCCCAGATTGCCGTACAGGCGGCGTTGACAGGGCATCTGGTGTTTACGACGGTCCATGCGAACAACGTCTTCGATGTACTCGGGCGTTTCCTGCATATGGGCGTGGATGCCTATAGTTTTTCTGCGGCCTTGAATGGCATCGTTGCGCAGCGCTTGCTTCGCATGATATGCCCCTATTGCGCCACGACAACGACGCCGTCCGGATCGGAACTGGCCGATGCGGGCCTGTCGCAAAGCAAGGTGGAAGGTTGGAATTTCCGCGTCGGCAATGGTTGCGGTCATTGTCGTGGCGCCGGGTACAAGGGACGGCGGGCTGTCGCGGAAGTGCTCGTAATGGACGACACGTTGCGTGAAATGATCGTCTCCAGGGCGCCGATTTCGGCACTCAAGGAACGGGCCGCACATACGGGATTGCGTAGCCTGCATGACGCTGCCTGGCAGTGGGTGGCGCGCGGCGAAACGACGCTGAGTGAGGTGGCTCGTGTTGCCGGTTAAGTCTGCGGCGCGGCCGATGCTTTATGTCGTCGTGGGCCCGCACTTTGTCGATTGTGCGTTGCAGACCGGTCGACAATGGTTGGTCGATGGACGGATCGTCATCAACCTGTCGAACGGAATGGGCGATGCCGATCATGACAACCATGCGCTTGTTTCCGGGGAAGTGGTCGCACGTGCCTTCGCGGGCGTTGCCTCGTGGCTTAACGCGCGCAACGACGCACAGGGCCAGTCGGCTCTGCGCTACAGTGGGCTTGCGGGCATTCGGGTGTTGGTTGCCGATGTCTGGCTCGGTCAGGTTTGCCTGCCTTGGAATCCCGCTTTGCGGCGGAAGCACGGCGCTGAAACGTACGTGCGTGAGCAGTTCGCCGCGGCCGGCTACGGTTTGTCGCATGATGACGTTATTCGCCTCGATGACGCTCCATATGGTCGTGAGCATTTGGCTGTGGCATATCCGCGGTGGCTGTTGTCGGTGATCGATCGATTCGCGATTTCCGTGAACGGCTCGATAGTTTCGCTTCTGCCTTTCAGCATTGCAGCATGGGCATTGCGCCCCAAGGAGCGGGGGAAGAAACTTGCGGCTGTGGGGCTGGCGTGCGAGGGCATGTCGCTGATCACCTATGGAGCCGGGCGACAGAGCGATGTTGTTGTGCGCGCCAACGCGGTATCGGCCCCGGGTTCTTCCGAGGCTGATTCAACCTCGGCCAGCGGATGGTCGGGCGTGTCCGCCCTGTGGCGCCGTATGCAATTGCGCGATCCACAACTTCTTTGCTTGGAGAGGTTGCCCGTAGTGAGCCTGACAAGCTGCCAAGGTATCGAACAAACTCTTGGGGATTCGCTGTTCGCGATGGATCTTTCCGAGCAACAGATTGATTCGGCTCCAAGCGCTGCATTGCGCTTGCTTCATTCATCGACTGCGCTGCGCTCTCCCCTCGATGCAAAACCATCCCGCCAGAGTCTTTCTCCGGTCGGGTGGGGGGCGACGGCGCTGGGTTCGTTCTTTGTAGCATTGTTGATCTCGAACAGTTGGCAGGCTGCTCAGCTAAAGCACAGTCTTGTTCAGCAGAACCGGGCGAATAGCGTCGAATCGGTAACAATTGTGAGCGACCGCTCCTGGAGCAGGGAAGAGATCGCCCGGATCGATGCCGTGAACTCGGCCGTGCGGCAATTGAATGTTCCTGTAGCCGATTTGATGCGGGCGCTGCAGCCACCCCGTGACATTCGCGTAGCTCTGTTGAGCGTGGAAATTCTTGCCGATGATGCGAGAAATGAGCGAGACGCCGATGACAACTCTTCCGCAGTCAAGATCGTCGGAGAGGCAAGAACGGGAAGCGATATGGCGAACTATCTTGGCTTTGTCGGGGACCGCAAGCCGTTTTCGCGCGCCTATCTGAAACATCATGAAGTTGTCGAGTCGGCTCCCGAGCATCCTTATCGATTCACTCTGGAAGCGTCATGGCAAGCCCGATGAAATCCTTTGTACCCGGTAGGAGTCATATTCTGCAGCGGTGGAGTCTCGATGTGTGGGAGCACTTTCGCTGGGAGACGCGACGGGGCTTCAGGTGGCTGATGCGGCGCGGCGGACTGCTGGGCATCTGTATGCCTTTCCTGGCGATCGTTGGGTTATTCGCATGGTTCTTCGAGCAGAGCCAGCTCGGGGAATTGCAGAAGCTGCAACAGCCGTCGCTCGATCGTGGTCGTCAGCCCGTGCATCTCGTTGTGTCACCTCAGGCTGACGAGCGGGCGAAGCTAGGGAAGTTCGATGAATTCCTGCCATCCCACGATCAGATTCCGGATACGATCAAGCGAATCCTGTTGCTGGCCGAGGATGAGCATCTTCAGCTTGCTCGCGGCGAGTATCAGCCACAGGTTGACGAACGCGGGGGATACCTGCGTTACCGGATGTCGCTGCCTGTAAAAGGGGACACGAAAGCGATCTATCGATTCATGCAACGGCTTCTGTTGTCGCAGCCGGCATTGGCTCTGGAAAACGTCAGTTTCAAACGCGAACGCATCGACTCGTCCGAGATCGAGGCGCGCCTTCAATGCGTGTTGTTCGTACGCTATCCGGGCCAGGTCTTACACGGCGTTGCGAGCAAGGGCATTCATCAATGAAGCGCAAGCTGTTTCGTTGGTGTCTGGCCGTTGCACTCATTGCGACGCTTGCAGCGGCAGTGTTTGCTCCTCCATCTGCCGATGACGGCGTGGTGCTCGCAGAACATGTGCGCTCGCGGGCCATATCGAGACCGACGTCGGTTGATGACGGTCGCACATCGAGGCCAGGCAGCGGAGTATCGTCCCTTCGAGTCCTCAGCATTCATTCACGCACTGTTGCCGAGGGCGGTGGCGAGGATTCGGATGACGAGCACGAACGCGCCACCCGAGGGTTTTCGGCAATCCAATGGGCGCCTCCTGCTCAGCGGCAAGTCCTACCTGCCTCGCCGCCTCCTGCGCCCCCCCCACTTCAGGCGCCGCCGTTGCCATTTCAGTTCATGGGCAAATATGTTGAAGGCAATCAAGTGGCGATCTTCTTGAAACACAACGATCAAAGCGTTGTGGCGCGCGTTGGCGATGTGATTGCGAACTACTACAAAGTGGAAGGTTTGCAGGGCGGCACGCTGACATTGGTTTACCTGCCGTTGAATCAAACGCAAACGTTGGATATCGGCGGCAAGAATTGAACGGATTGATCATGACGTATTCGGGTTTTGGATGGCCTTCTTCTGCTCCACGGCGTTTTGGACGTAACCGCGCGGCGATTGATTTTCTGTTTTCGGTACTGCTGTGTTTTGTACTAAGCGGTTGCGCGGGAATGCAGGCATTCCAGGAGGGTCATGCACTGATAAGCGAAGGCAAGGTGGAACCGGGGCTGGCCAAGCTCGAGGAGGCGGTGAGCCTCGATCCAAAGAATGCCGAATATCGGATTGCGTTGGCAACTCGACGGGTAGCGATCGTCAATCGCTTGCTGGCTACGGCCGATACGTTGCGCTCGTCTGGGCAGATATCCGATGCGGAAAAGATATATCGCCAAATTCAAGGAATCGAGCCACACAACGTCATGGCTCGACAGGGTCTGGAGGCTATCGTGATGGAGCGTCGTCATCGTCAGCTCGTTGCGGAAGCGGAGGTCCTGGTCAAGAAATCAGGCCGGGCGGAACTTGCAGAAGCTTCGGACAAGTTGCGCCCTGTTCTCGTTGAAAACCCGCGGCACAGGGAGGCTCTGGCACTGATGACCAGAATCACGGATGCCCGGGCCAAGGATATGCGGCCGGAAGCCAAACTCGCGGCGATCTTTCGTAAGCCAATTACGCTGGAGTTCCGCGAAGCACCATTGAAATCCGTGCTTGAGGTGATTGCGAAGGTTTCGGGCCTGAATTTCTTCTATGACAAGGATGTTCGATCGGACTTGAAGGCCACGGTTTTCGCGAAGAACACGACGATTGAGGATGCGATGCGTCTGGTGCTGGTGACAAACCAGCTGGAACACAAGATTCTCAACGAGAACTCGATTCTCATCTTTCCCGGGACGCCCCAGAAGCTAAAGGATTATCAGGCCCTTTCCGTCCGAAGTTTCTATCTGAACAACGCGGATGTGAAGGCGGTTTCCAATTCGATCAAGACGATCGTCAAGACCAAGGACATTGTGGTCGATGAGAGATTGGGCATCATCATCGTGCGCGACACGCCGGACGCAATCCGCATGGCTGAGCGCATTGTCGCCCTGCAAGACTTGAGCGATCCGGAAGTGATGCTGGAAGTCGAGATTCTTGAGGTAAAGCGTTCGCATCTGCTGGAATTGGGCATCCAATGGCCCAGCCAGCTGATGCTGACGCCGCTTCCCGCTTCCGGAACCACCTTGTTGTTCGAGGACTTGAAGAACCTGAACGCAACGCATGTCCAGGCAGCGATCGGCGGCGTTGCGATCAACGCCCGCAAGGAAGACCAGGATGGCAATATTCTCGCCAATCCACGTATCCGGGTCCGCAACAAGGAGAAGGCCAAGATCCAGATCGGCGATCGTGTACCGGTAATAACGACGACTTCAACCTCAACCGGATTCGTGTCCGAGTCGGTCAGTTATGTCGATGTTGGCCTGAAGCTCGAGGTGGAGCCCAACATCTATCTTGATGAAGAAGTTGCTATCAAGGTGAATCTGGAAGTGTCGAACCTGGTGCGGGAGATCATCAGCAAGTCCGGCACTCTGTCGTATCAGATCGGTACGCGCGGAGCGAACACGGTACTACGCTTGAAGGACGGCGAGACCCAGATACTGGCTGGGCTTATCAGCGATCAGGACAGGGCGACGGCAAACAAGGTTCCGGGCCTGGGTGAAATGCCCGTGCTGGGCAGATTGTTCGGGAGCCAGATGGACAACAAGGAACGCAGCGAAATTCTGCTTTCTATTACGCCGCATGTGATCCGCTCGATACGTCGTCCCGATCTGCTGACTGCCGAATTCGATTCGGGTACGGAATCCAGTATCGGGTCGGCAACGCTCAGAATGACCACTGTAGAAGGGGAGAGGGGGGAGAAGGCGGAGAAGCCCGATACCGTTTCCGGGAAGGCGACGACCCCTGGCGTCGGTGCTACGAATCCGGGAGCAGTCCCCGCGCGGGAGTCGCAAGGAGCAAAGGCTCTCGCTGCTCCACACGTTAGTCCGGCGGCGACAGATGCAGGAATGACTGCGGCTGGGGGTGGGGCGCCGAGCCCAAGCGCTGTACCGCCCACCGCGCCAGTAGCCACCCCTGGCCTGTCTTGGCGCGGACCGGGTCAGGTCAGGACGGGTGAGCAATTCAGCGTCGTGTTGCAGGTGACCAGTCAGGGCACGTTGCGCGGGCTTCCCATGATGATCGCTTTTGATCCCAAGGTTCTGCAGGTCGTGAATGTGCAAGAAGGCGATTTCTTCAAGCAGGGCAACGCCACGACGAATTTCGGGCAGCGCATAGACCCGATACAGGGCAAGCTATTTGTCGCGGTCGTCAGGCAAAATGCATCGGGCGGGGAGGTCGGGATCAATGGCTCCGGCAGCGTCGCGATGCTCACGCTGAAGGCGGTTGCTCCGTCTGGAACGCCAAAGGCTGCACCGACGATGACCAAACTTCAACTGCTCTCGGCTTCACCTGATCCGAGTCCGGACGTCCCCGTTTCCGTGCCGCTGGAACTGCCGATCCGCATCCTGCCATGATGAGAGTGGTGGTGGCCTCCACGCGACGTGAAGATGGGTTTACCTTCATCGAGTTGATGATGACACTTGCCATCTTGGCCGTATTGGTATTGATCGCCACGCCGATGGCTCAACTGGCGGCGCAGCGTGAGAAGGAGAGGGAGTTGCGTCACGCGCTGATTCAAATCCGGGACGCCTTGGACGCATACAAGCGTGCTGCCGAGCAAGGGCGAATTCAGATGAGGGTTGGTGACTCCGGCTACCCACGATCGCTGGAACAGCTGGTAGCCGGGGTGCCAGATCAGCGCAGTCCGACTAGGCAGAATCTGTATTTCTTGCGTTCGTTGCCTCGTGATCCGATGAGCGATGATGCAAACGCGCGGCCGGCCGATACCTGGGGTACCCGTTGTCATGCTTCTCCCCCGGATGATCCGGCAGAGGGTGACGATGTATTCGACATCTATTCCAGGTCAGGCAAGCTTGGATTGAATGGCGTGCCGTACAAGGCGTGGTAGGGTGATCACGTGACTCGATTTATTGGTTTTTCCCCATTCGGAAGGGTGCGTTCCCGGGAGTGCGCTGTAAGCGGTTTCACTCTGATCGAAATGTTGGTCGTGTTGGCGATCGTCGCCTTGTTGCTGACCATTGCAGCACCCAGATATTTCGGATCACTGGCCAGGTCTAAGGACGTAGTGCTCGAGGAGAATCTGAAGGTTCTTCGCATGACGCTGGACAAGTACTACGCGGACAAGGGGCATTATCCGGAGTCGTTGGACGAACTTGTCCAACAGAAATACCTGCGGGCCATACCGGTGGACCCCATTACCGAATCGAAGCAAAGCTGGATTGTCCTGCCTTCCCAGAACTCCGACCTCAAGGGCATCGCGGACGTCAAGAGCGGGGCGTCGGGGCTCGCGCACGATGGTCGCCAGTACGATGCACTGTGATCGCACGTTAACGGCAGGTCAGGCGCAGCGTGGCTTTGCGTACCTGTGGGTGATGATGTTGGTATTTATCACGGGCCTTGGGCTGACAACTGCGGCGGAAATCCATCACACGGAAATTCGGCGGGACAAGGAGGCGGAACTCCTTGCAATCGGGCGGCAGTTTCGACAGGCTATCGGAGCGTACTACGAAGCGAACGCGGCCCATGTCTATCCGGCCAGCCTGGAGGACTTGTTGCAGGACAGGCGCTTTCCGGGGGCTAGCCGACACCTGCGCAGGCTGTTCGTCGATCCAATGACATCAAGACCTGAGTGGGGGATTGTGCGAGTGGGTGGACGCATCGTGGGAGTGCATTCCTTGTCGTCTGAAAAGCCTATCAAGCAGGATCGGTTTGAGCCTGGCAATGAGTCTTTTCGCCAGCGTGCGAAATACAGCGACTGGGTTTTTACCTATCCATCGGATCTGGCTTTGGACAAGGAGTTCCTTGGCGGAAGCGCTTCTCGGAATGAGTCGGGTGTTTCCGGTCTTTCATCTCCGCCTCCCAAGTCACAGGACAAAGGGATGGCTACGGCGGCAGCTCCCGGTGATTCGAAGTTCCCTTGAATATAGGTGCTAACAAGCATGATATGGCGATATGCTGGGCCGACCGTGTTACTCGGTATTCTCACTTCAATCCTGTTGTTCGCTCAAGCGCCTGCCTATGGTGCCTTGCCGGAAAGCCTGAAGTCCATCAAGCAGGCCACCGGCACGTGTGCGCGCGATGACGCCAAGGCTGGAAAGGAGTTGGATTTTCCCTCCGAACTATTGCCCCCAGCGGCGCTGGAGTGTGCAATCGGTCCCGCCGAAGCAGCAGCATTGTTGGCTCAGCCAAATTCGGTTGCCGTTGATACCCGAAGTGCTGCCGAGTTCTCGATATCGCACATTGATGGGGCATTGAACATGAATGCCGCAACGTTGCGTGTGCAGGCGTTTCTCCGCAATCATGACGTTATCCTCGTCGGTAATGGGAAGACGGAGCGGGAGCTCTATTCGTCATGTGCCAGGTTGAAGGCGAGCGGCTTCAAGCAGGCGAAGGTGTTGCGAGGAGGCATGCCTTCATGGGGAATGCAGGGATTGCCGGTGATTGGCAAGAGTGCCGGCGTGGCTGACCTTGTCCGGCTTGACGCGCCAGAGTTGTGGGTCGAAAGCGAGTTCGATGCGAATCTTGTGCTGGTAACCGGCGGACAAGAATCTGTCCGGAAATCGTTGAAGTTTGCTGTGTCCGTTGCAGATCTATCTCCCGGTACGGTCAGCAACATAATCGAGCGGCGGCGAAAGGAACTCAAGAATGCACCGCTGGCTTCGGTTGTTGTCGTTACCGACCCGAAGACGGAGATCGCCACGCTCATCATGCTTCGCCAGCACTTGCATCCAATCCCGGTGCTGGTTTACATGGGCGGCGCCGAGGCAGTGGCTCAACAGATCAAACAGCAGCATGCTCTTTGGGCTGCACGAGCGCGTGGTCCTAGAAAACCGGGCTGCGGGTTATAAGGCGTTATGTCTGTTAAACAATTTCGGCGGCGGGATTTTCTGAAGGCGAGCGTGTCTTGGCTTACGCTGCCGACTGGCGTTTCCGTGGCGATGAGCAGGGAGGAAGCCACGGGTCATACCGTGGATCGGTACGTCTATCAGCTGCGCTTCGTCATTCGGATCGAAAACCCGAGTGTATCTGAAACACGGAACCAGAAACTGTGGCTTTACATGCCGCATCCGCAAACAGCTAACCAAGCGTTAGAGCAATTGATCGTATCGGAGCCGCATCGTGTGCTATCCGACGCAATAGGCCATTGCGTGCTCGAAATGGAAGTGCCCACCCTGCAGCCATTGGGTAGCCGGATTGTGAATGTCTCGGCTACGGTTGCGTTGCAGTCCGAACCCAGGGCAGGCCATGAAAAGGACCTCGAACCCTGGCTTAATGCGGAGCGCTACATAGAGTCCGATAACAAGGAGATTGCCGAAATCTCAGCTGGCTTGTTGCGACAAGGCGGAAAGAATACGTCCAAGGCCATTTTGGATTGGGTGCAACAGCATATTCACTATGCCGGGTATATCGAAGAAGACCTAGGCGCCTCTTACGCTTTGCGTCATCGGCGCGGTGATTGTACTGAGTATGCATATCTGGTCGTGGCTTTGGCTCGCGCCTGCGGTATTCCTGCTCGCATGGTCGGGGGCTACGTAACTGATCGAAGCTTTGTCCCGCATGCCCGCGATTACCATAATTGGGCGGAACTGTATTTCGATGGAGCCTGGCGATTACTTGATGCACAGAAGGGTAACTGGCTCGTACCCGCGGAGCGTTACGTCGCGTTTAGATACCATACGGAAGCGATCCTGAATCCCGTCGGCCGTGCGCATCGATTTTCGAGTACCAATGAAATCGTCGTGCGCATGTGAAGGGGGAAGGTAAATGGATATTGGCGAAAGCGCCGCACAGAAAGTGCATAGGTTGGCGTTTGGCGTGAAGTCCGTTCGGGGAAATACCGGTTATGTCCGTTCGCCCTGAGCCTGTCGAAGGGCCGGCTATTCAAGTCAATAGGTTAACGTGAAAGTCGCGTAAGCGACTCTAGACGCTCCCCTCGCCCGCTCCCGGGAGAGGGGTTGGGGGTGAGGGAAACGGGCATGACTTTCATGCTTTGGGGCGTTTTCTTCAAAGTCATGTCCGTTAGAAGGGGCCTCGACAGGCTGAGCCAGAACGGTGGGTACTTGTTCAGCGTCTCGTTAGCGTTTCGTATGAATGGATATCGATATACGCGGATATAATATCGTATGGTCCTATACCTTCCGGTTTTCCGGTGCTGTTGCAGCAGAACAATGCAGTGACCTGTCTTACTTGAAACGGCGTGATGCCGGCTGACATGAACAAAGTGACTCGCTACACCTCAATATCGATGCCAACCGACTGCAGCGGAAAATTTGATCCGAACGCCGATCGGGATCGACACGACAATCGCCGAATCGGAAGCCTCCCCAAAGACCTGTTCAGTTCCATCTTTCGGCTTGAACCGCTGCCGGGAATGGATCGCGTGCATCCGGACGTTTTCCGCAAGGTGTTGCTGGCAGCGGTTCTCTTCCTCGGCCAGGCATTTACGCCACTGCCGGCAGCTGCGGCCGGCCATGCGATCGAAGTGACGGAGCCGAACGGTTACGGCGTGTTGCGGGAAGTGGATCTGGAAGTCAGGACGGCAG
>CAZCPD010000039.1:14136-17724 GCA_964500425.1 uncultured Rhodocyclaceae bacterium | reverse complement strand
CGCGCAGAAACGGGGTCAAGTCTTTCGGTGCCATATGGCACCGAAAGACTTGACCCCTACGAGTCCCGAGTCCTACGAGTCTTTGCCCAGATGCTGCCGCCCGAAGTGGCGCTGTGGGCCGGCGGCAGTCACGGCCATCCAGCGCTGGCGGTGACGGCGGAGAGCTGAGCCGCTCAGGGCATCGCCAGGAACAAGCATGGGCGCGCCTTCCACAGGCGCCTGCCCTGAGAGCAAGCACCGGCGCGGTTTCCAGAGGGGTGCTGGCGCGCTATTCGACCTGCGGCGTCGTCTCTAGCTTGCGCGTGTCGAATCCCTGGTCGCGCAATCGCTGGAGCAGCTCGGCGTAGCGCTTTTCGTCGACCTTTTTCGTGCGCGCGAGGATCCACAGATACTCCCGCTTCGGCTCGCTGACCGCCACCAGGCGGTAGTCCGGGTCGAGATCGATGATCCAGTAATTGCCCCACACCATCGGCAGGAAGGACAGCCACGCCGGCGCGAACCGCACCTGGAACTTCGGCGACGTCGCATCGCCGACCTGGCGCGCCGCGCCGACGGCGACATTGAATTCGCCCTTGGCCATGCGGCAACGGTTGACGACCTGGAGTTGTCCTTCTGCCTTCGGGCTGTAATCGGCCGAGGTGTCGCCGACGCAGTCGCGCTGAAACCAGTTGGGGAACTTGGCGATCTCGTACCAGGTGCCCAGGTAGCGCGCCGTGTCGAGCGTCGGGATGGTGGTCAGCGGAGCGGCCGGCGCATCGCTGGCGTGCGCGGCGAGCGGAGTCAGGGTGAAGAAAGCGGCCAGGCAACCAAGCATGCGTATGCGTTTCTTCATGGCGTGTCCAATGGTCATTATCAGCGCGTCGGTCGGGTTAGCGCAGCGTAACCCGACCGACGATATTGGGCGCTGCTTCCTTACGCCGCGCGCCGGTTCAATGCATCCTTTGCCATCGCGTGGCCGATGGGATGCGGGTGATAGCCCTGCTGCTCCAGGAATATCTTGACCAGCAGGATGAGGATCACGCCGCCCGGCGCGAACAGACCGAACATGATGACGTCGTCGCGCTGCTGCATCAGCATGGCCTGCGACATGTAGTTGGTGAACCAGGTGGCGTAGAGCGCCAGCGGGATGTAGATGTCGAGGTACTTCGAGCGGAAATGCCGCTTTGACGGCGTGGTCTGCAGGATGTAGCACCAGAAGAGCATCATCGTGAAGCCGCAGATGAACCAGCCGAGGAAGTTGGTGATGGGTTCGCCGCTGCCTTCGAGCCACGGGTAGATGCCGCCATTGACGTGCCAGGTGAAGTTGCCGGCTTCCACCGAGATCGGGTCGACGATGAAGTCGAGGACGACGCAGAACAGGCCGCCGAGCGTCGAGATCAGCGCGTTGTTGCCGAGCCGCCGCCAGAACGAGGTCTCTGCGCCGAGCTGCTCGCTGGGCAGCAGGTAGAGCACGAGGTAGAACGCCGGATAGGCGAAGGCTTCCCAGCCCAGGGCGATCACCCAGGGAACGCCGTAGACATGGCCGCCGAGCAGGGTGTCGCTGTAGTGATAGGGGCCGAAGACGCCGCCGCCCGCGTAGTTCGTGCCGAGGAATTCATAGAACCAGGCGATGAAGAAGCCGACGGCGATGCAGGTCGCGGTGCGCGCCCAGCCCTTGACGACGCAGGAGTGCCAGACGACGATGCCGACGCCCATGAAGGTCATCCAGGCGCTGGTCAGCACCTGCGGTTGCGTCTCGGGGAGGGTCTTGGCGGATTCCCACCAGATCTGCATCTGCTCGGGGCCATGGGCCAGGCGCAGTCCGAAGAGCAGCAGCGGAATGCCCAGCGCGCCGAGCAGCGAGAGATAGAAAGCCCATTTGCCCTTTTCGGCTTTCTCCAGCGAATAACCGTAGGTCGGTTGCAAAGCAATGTTGGCGTGCATGATGATGGATTGCCTTTAGTGAATGTGAGGATTACCAGCGCTGGCGCGAGGAAAGCTGCTCGCGCTGCACCGGCGTTGCATTGGTCACCTGCCAGGCGCCACCCGCGTTTTCGACGACGAGCTGGCGGTACTGGGTGACCTTGAAGCCATTGGGCACGTGCCGCTCGTCCGGGGTCTTCTGCGCCAGTTGCCCGCTGACGATGACCTGGTTCGAGGTCGCGCCCTGGACGGTGGAGATGACGTGCTTGTTGAACAGGTAACCCTGGCTGCGCAGGGTTTTCAGGATGTCCTCGCGCGGCGCGAGATCCGTGCCCACCGCCGACGAGCAGCCGGTCACGGCCGCGAACGCGGAACTGGCGAGCAGCGCCATGATCAGGTGGCGGGATCGGATCCCGTAAATGCCCTTGCTGACCCCGGCGCACCGGGTCTCACTGCTGGGTAACGTCACTTCTTGCTCCTTTCGAGTTATGCCAAAAGGCTATCAACGGAAAAACGAGCAATTTTAGTGGCGGGGTCGGGGGTGTTGGCGGCCAAGGTGCCCGATATGGTCACCATGGAGCGGTCCCGCGCCGGGGCGACGTGGCGCCGGGAACCAAAGAAAATGGCCGCCTGTTGCGGCGGCCATTTTCTTTGTCGGGGCGAACCGGATCGGATCGGTTCGGTTTCGCCACCCTCTCGATCGAATCAGTTCATGCGCTGACCCGCAGCAAGCTGAGCTGGCCCTCACCGGTCTGATCGATCGTCCTGGCAATCTGGATGATTTCCTCTGACGGGAACTGGCGGATCACTTCTTCGGTGCCCTTTTCGACGACCTTGATGACATCGATGCCGGTCTCCTCGTCCCGCTCGACGAAGGCGACCAGCTCCTGTCCCTTTTTCCCGAAGGAGTCATTGACTTGACTGAGCGCTTGGCCGATTTGTGCGGGAGACGGCATCGCGGCCGGAGTCTCCGGGTCCATCGGCGTGGCTTGCGGCTTCGCGTAACCGGCCGCGACGGGAGCGAACTTGTTGCCTGTCGACGCGGTGTCAAAAGGCATAGCGCTGACCAAAGCAATTGCCATGGAACCATCCCTCTCTGATCGGTGGAACCCGGTCTGACTTTCGATCGCCGCGGATGGCGATCGACCGGTCCCTCTATTCATGTAAACGCCCATTCTATTTGCTATAAATGACGTTTGCAATGCTTGTTCCGGGATCGATGAGAAAATCGACGCCAGCCGTGTGCGGCGCGGGTGAATCTCCGCATCATGCGCGTCCGTCAATCGGCGAAGTTGTAGGTCGCCTGGCGTACTCTTCCGCCTGCCAGTTCGACCCGGCAGGCATGTCGCCCCATCGTTCGCGCCTCGGCCAGATAGGCAAGTTCGGTTTGCGATCCCAGATTTCGCACGGGCCCGAGGCCGTGGCGTTTGGCGAAGGCCCTCAAGTCGCCAACTTCCATGCCGGGGGTGATGCGACGGCAAACCCCGGTCATTCGCTCCTCGCCCGTGGTCGCCGAGTAGATGCCGAATGCGATGCCGGACAGCGCGACCGTGCAAACAAGCCGGCTGACCGCCTGGCGGAGGGTGAGTTGCTCCGCCTGGTCAGCTGCGTTGCCGAGGTCACGGTGCAACAGGTTGCGCAGCGGCCCCCGGTGCAGCCAGATGAATCCGCAAAGCCAGTACAGAC
>CAZCPD010000039.1:7209-14036 GCA_964500425.1 uncultured Rhodocyclaceae bacterium | reverse complement strand
CTGGGCCGGAAGGGGCCGATTCCCCTCGGCGGCGCGGTGATGACCTCGGCGGGACGCCTGCCTTGCCGCGCCATCATCCATGTCGCCGGCATCGACATGCTGTGGCGATCATCGCCGGCGTCGATACGCAATGGCGTGGCCTCGGTCATGGCGCTCGTGAACCAGCACGGTTTCCGTTCCGTCGCATTCCCCATCGTCGGCGCCGGCACGGGCGGCTTCGATCAGGCGGCGGCGTTGCAACTGATGCTGGAGACATTCGCCATGATCGAGTCGACGGCCGAGGTCACGGTGGTTCGTTATCGAGGCTGAAGCTGGCCGCCTGTTCGCGTCATAATCCGCCGATTGTCCAACCCAGGAGCACCCAATGATCGCCTCCCGCTACCCAGAACTTGGCTTCTACGCCCTTCCCGGCCACACGCGCTCGCCGGCCGACATGCTTGACCAGGTGCGCCATGCCGAGCGGCTGGGCATGGGCTCGGCGTGGATTTCCGAGCGCGTCGACGTCAAGGAGATGGGCGTGCTGGCCGGCGCCGCGGCGGCCGTGACCAATGACATCTTCATCTGTTCGGGCGTGACCAACGTCAACACGCGCCATCCGATCATCACGGCGAGCATGGCGACGACGGCGAGCCGCCTGTCGCACGGCCGCTTCGCGCTGGGCGTCGGCCGCGGTGTCGGCGTCAGCATGGCGACCTGGGGCGTGCCGGTGGCGACCAACGCCATGCTGCGCGACTTCGTCGAGCTGATGCGCAAGCTGTGGAACGGCGAGCGCGTCATGGGCCATGACGGCCCGCTCGGCAGCTACCCGTATTTGCACATGGCCGACTGGCTCAATGAGGCCGACAAGATTCCGCTGCTGCTCGGCGCCTACGGGCCGAAGAGCCTGGCGCTGGCCGGCGCGGCTTTCGACGGCGCGATCCTGCCAACCTTCTTCTCCGATGCAGCGGTGACCCAGTCGATCGAACACGTGCGGCGCGGCGCCGAAAAGGCCGGTCGCGATCCGGCGTCGGTGAAGGTGTGGACCATGGTGGCGACGGTCTGCGATCCCGACGAAGAGCGCCGCCTGCGCTTCATCGTCGGCCGCATGGCGACCTACTTGCAGGCGCCGGATCTGGCCGAGCTGCTGGTGCGGATCAACGGCTGGGACATGGCGGTGCTGGAGAAATTCCGCGCCGCGCCCGTCGTCGCCAACATGCGCGGCGGCATCGACAGCACGGCCACGCTGGACGAGCTGCGCGAGATCGAGACGCTGATCCCGAAGGACTGGTATCCGGCGGCGGTCGGCGACGCGGCGACCTGCGCGCGCCGCTGGGCCGACCAGTTCCAGGCCGGCGCCGACGGCATGATCATCCATGCCAGCACCCCGGCGCAGTTCGAGAAAATCCTGCCGGAGTACGACAAGATCCGCGACGCGGCCCGCTTCGCCGGGCGCACGAACCGGCCCGGCTGAGGCCGCTGCCCGGAGAGCGAGCATTGGTGCGCCTCTCCGGGCAGTGCATGGCTGCGAGCTAACAGTGGTGCGGTTCTCCGCCCTTGTCCCCTCTCCCCTCTCCCCCTGTGCGGGGGCGAGGGAGAAGAGCCTACTCGATCGCCTGTGTCGACTGCGCCTGCTGCCGCAGGATGAACTTCTGGATCTTGCCCGTCGACGTCTTGGGCAGCTCGCCGAAGACGATCTGCCGAGGCGCCTTGAAGCGGGCCAGATGCGCGCGGCAGTGTTCGATGAGTTCCGCTTCTGTCGCGGCCGCGCCGGTCTTGAGTTCGACGAAGGCGCAGGGCACCTCGCCCCACTTGGCGTCGGGCTTGGCCACCACGGCGGCGGCGATCACCGCC
This sequence comes from uncultured Rhodocyclaceae bacterium, assembly GCA_964500425.1. Lineage (GTDB taxonomy): Bacteria > Pseudomonadota > Gammaproteobacteria > Burkholderiales > Rhodocyclaceae > Sterolibacterium. Next base: position 12,206 of record CAZCPD010000039.1, on the reverse strand, counting down.
GGGTGGCGGTAGAGCGCTTCCTCGACTTCGAGCGATGAAATGTTCTCGCCGCCGGAGATGATCACGTCCTTGGAACGGTCCTTGATCTTCACATAGCCGTCGCTGTGCATCACGCCGAGGTCGCCGCTGTGGAACCAGCCCCCGGCAAATGCCTCGGCGGTCGCCTGCTCGTTCTTCAGGTAGCCCTTCATCACCAGGTTGCCGCGGAACATGACCTCGCCCATGGTCTCGCCGTCCCAAGGCACCGGCTGCATGCTCCCGGCATCGAGCACGGAGATCGCCTCCTGCATGTGGTAGGTGACACCCTGGCGGCCGTTGCGCGCTACGCGCAGGTCGAGCGGCAGCTTCTCCCACTCCTCCTGCTTGGCGCAGACCGCGGCCGGACCGTAGGTTTCCGTCAGGCCATAGACGTGAGTGATGTCGATGCCCATGCGCTCGGCGCCCTCGATGATCGCGGCGGGCGGCGCGGCGGCGGCGATCAGGCCGTGCACCTGGTGCGCCTGCGTGGCGAGTCCGGCGCGCAGCTCTTCCGGTGCATTGATCAGCATGCTGTAGACGATGGGCGCGCCGCACAGATGGGTGACCCCATGCGCGCGGATCAGCGCGAAGATCAGCGCCGGATCGACCTTGCGCAGGCAGACGTTGGTGCCGGCATTGGCCGCCATGGTCCAGGTGAAGCACCAGCCGTTGCAGTGGAACATCGGCAGCGTCCATAGATACACCGAATGCTGCGGCATGCCCCAGGAGATGATGTTGGAGGCGGCATTCAGATAGGCGCCGCGGTGATGGTAGACCACACCCTTGGGATTGCCGGTGGTGCCCGAGGTGTAGTTGAGTGAGATGGCCTCCCACTCGTCGGCTGGCAGCGACCACGCCGCGTCGGGGCTGCCCTCGGCGAGGAATTGCTCGTACTCGATGCTGCCGAGGAACTCGCCGCCTTCATGATCGACATCGTCGACGTCGATCACCAGCGGCTTTTCGCCCTTCAACAAGGCCAGCGCGGCCTTCACCACCGGCGAGAATTCACGGTCGGTCAGCAGCACCTTCGCTTCGGCGTGTTCGAGCATGAAGGCGATGGACTCGGCGTCGAGGCGCGTGTTCAGCGTGTTGAGCACGGCGCCGCTCATCGGCACGCCGAAGTGCGCCTCGTACATGGCCGCGACGTTGGGCAGCATGCAGGCGACGGTGTCGCCGTGCCCGATGTCGCGCCCCCGCAGCGCCGACGCCAGGCGCCGGCTGCGCGCGTAGGTCTCCTGCCAGGTGTAGCGCCGGCTCCCCTGGATCACTGAGATGCGATTGGGATAGACGTAGGCCGCGCGCGCCAGGAAGGTCAGCGGCGAGAGCGGGACGTAATTCGCCGGGGTCTTGTCGAGGCCGGACTCGTAGGGGTTAGCCATGTCGATCTCCCTGTCATGTGGTCGTCGCTGGATTATAGGACTTGTGGGAGCGGCCTCCCGGCCGCGAATGACAGCGGTGCGCGCGACGCGATTCGTGGCCGGGAGGCCACTCCCACAGAGGCTCTGACGCGGCAAGGGGAGCATAATCACCAATGACCTGTCGCGCCGCTGCGACGAAGCGCCTTCCTCCCCTGCCGATGTTCCGCAACCCCTACCTGCAACTCCATCTCTGCGTGCTCCTCTGGGGCTTCACCGCCATTCTCGGCAAGGTGATCACGCTCGCCGCGATTCCGCTGGTGTTCTGGCGCGTGGTCATCGTCAGCCTGTGCCTGTGGCTGTGGCGGCCGGTGTGGCGGCAGCTCCCTGGTCTCGCGCGGCGTGACGTCGGGCTGGCGGCGCTCAATGGCGTCGTGATCACCGTGCATTGGCTGTGCTTCTACGGCGCGGTCAAGCTGGCCAACGCCTCGGTGGCGGCGACCTGTCTGGCTCTGGCGCCGGTCTTCCTCGCGTTGCTCGAACCCTTGTTGCTGCGTCAGCCCTTCATTGCGCGCGATCTGTTGATCGCGGTGGTCGCCCTGCCCGGCGTGGCGCTGGTGGTCGGCGGCATTCCCGAGGGCATGCTCGGCGGCTTCGCCCTCGGTGCGCTGGCGGCGTTTCTCGCGGCGCTGTTCAGCAGCATCAACAAGGGACTGGCGCAGCGCATGCCCGCGCTCGCCCTGACCCAGCTGCAGATGAGCACCGGCGCGCTGCTGCTCGGCTTGCTGATTCCCTTCTGGCCGGCGCTCGGCGTCGAGTTTGCCTGGCCACAGCTGGCCGATCTCGGCTGGCTGCTGGTGCTCGCGCTGGCCTGCACGCTGGTGCCCTTCGTGCTGATCGTCGTCGTGCTGCGCAGGATCAGCGCCTTCGGCGTGCAGCTCGCGGTGAACCTCGAACCGGTCTATGCCATCGCGCTGGCCGCCGTGTTGCTGGGCGAGGGCGCCGAACTGCGCTGGCCCTTCTATGCCGGTGTGGCGCTGATCCTCGGCGCAGTGCTCGGGCATGTGGCGCTGCATCGGCGTCGTGGCCAGTCACCGAAGAATTGATGGAAAAAACCGCAGAACCTACAAAAGTATATCCATCATTGACAGAATGACTGACCACTAGACTGCCGGCAGCTTCTCCTCGATCGGCATGTGGAAGGGATTCGCCTTCACCAGATCGTGCAGCCGGTCGGGCACCCAGTTGAGCTGCGGATTGCTCGCGCCAAGGCTCCACGGCGTGTTGAGCAGGCCGAGCACGTCCCAGGTGCCGACGAATTGCGTGGCGTTCGAGAAGCGTTCCGGCAGCGTGACGCCGCAGCCGAACGTCGCCACGCGCAATTGCGGTCCCAGCATCTTCCGCTGCCCCGGGGGCAGCTGGCGCGGCTCTTCTTCGATGAAGTAGTCGCAGGCCCGCTGCAACACCATGGCGCCCTTGCTGTGGCCGACCATCAGGCGCAGCTTGCCGTTCTGGCGCAGCATGAGATTCACGACCGTGTTGACGTCTTCCTCGTCGACGCTGCCCACGGTGCTCATCACCTCCCACGCCTTGCGGGCCTGCGCCACCTCCCCGGCCGGAGTCAGGCCCGAGAAGCGCCGCCAGTAGTCCATCGCCGAGAGCACGCGGTTGCGCATGCCGAAGTCGAACCAGCCGCCGAGGCCTTCGGCCACCACGTCGCACAGGCCGTAGCTGGAGATCACGCCGGCGACGGGCCTCCCGATGGTGTTCGCCACCTGACGCGCCAGCGCCGCCGTGCCCAGCGGCGAACTGCCGACGCCGGCCACGGCGATGGCGTCGAGGTCGGGGTGCGCCTCGCACAACGCCTTCGAGGTCGAATGGTATTCGCAGCCTTCGCCCGGCTGCATCAGCAGCATGCCGCCCTCCTCGCAGCGGCCGCTGGCGCAGTCGTCGGTGATCTGAGCGAACTCCGCGGCGGAAAGCTCGGCAACGTCGTAGAACATCGGATCGAAGAGCATGTTGCGCAAGGCGATGGCGACGGGGAAGGCATCGGCTTCCTTGCGGAAGAAATCGAAATTGTTGAACATGTCGTGTTTCCGGGTGGCGTAGGGACGGTGAGGAAGATGCAGCGGCTATGTCGAGAGCATAGCTGGTGGATGGCCGCATGGGAATACCTGTTTCGAAGTAATAGTAATCGGTCATCGACGATCCGCAGAGCACATGGAAACCAACGCCGGCGCGACATCTGATGCAACGCGTGCCCAACGCCGCATCGCCCACCTCGACATGGATGCCTTCTACGCGTCGGTCGAACTGCTGCGCTATCCCGATCTCAGGGGCCAGCCGGTGGCCATCGGTGGCAGCCGCGACCAGCAGCCGCAAACCCTGCCCGACGGCACGCGCCGCTACGCCCGGCTGCGCGACTACGTCGGGCGCGGCGTGCTCACCACGGCCACCTACGAGGCGCGCGCCCTCGGCGTGCATTCAGGCATGGGCACGATGAAGGCGGCGAAGCTGGCGCCGGACGCGATCCTGCTGCCCGTCGACTTCGATGCCTACCGCCACTACTCGCGCCTGTTCAAGGCCGCCGTCGCCCGTGTCGCGCCGCTGATCGAGGATCGCGGCATCGACGAAATCTACATCGACCTGACCGACGTGCCCGGCGAAACGCTCGAACTCGCGCAGCGCCTCAAGCAGGCGGTGCGCGAGGCGACGGGACTCAGCTGCTCGATCGGCATCACGCCAAACAAGCTGCTGGCGAAAATCTGCTCCGACCTGCACAAGCCGGACGGCATCACGCTGCTCGACATGGCCGACCTACCGGCGCGTATCTGGCCGCTGGCGGTACGCAAGATCAACGGCATCGGCCCCAAGGCCGGAGAGAAGCTGGCGCAGTTGGGCATCCAGACCATCGGCGAGCTGGCGGCGGCCGATCCGGCATGGCTGATCGAGAACTTCGGCCGCAGCTACGGCGCCTGGCTGCACGACGCCGCCCATGGCATCGACGAGCGTCCGGTGGTGACGAGTTCCGAACCGAAGTCGATCAGCCGTGAGACCACCTTCGAGCATGACCTGCATCCGCGCCACGACCGCGCCCGGCTCGGCGAGATCTTCACGGGGCTATGCACGCGCGTCGCCGCCGACTTGACGCGCAAGGGCTACGTCGGCCGCACCGTCGGCATCAAGCTGCGCTACGACGACTTTCACACCGTGACGCGCGACGTCACCCTGCCGGCGCCGACCGCCGATGCCGCGACCATCCGGCGCGCTGCTGGCGAATGCCTGAAGCGCGTGCCGCTCGACAAGAAGCTGCGCCTGCTCGGCGTGCGCACCAGCGCCCTCGAATCCGCCGCCGCCCAGTCGGTGGCCGAGGTCCCGCGCCAGGGCGAGCTGCCGTTGCCGCCGGTGGATTAGTGATCTTCTCCCCTTCCCACCAGTGGGAGAGGGGTCGGGGGAGAGGGGAGGGTATTGCACCATCGCGTCTCCCGGCCAAATCCGCTACATTGAAACCATGTCCGCCACTTATCTCGCCATCCCCATCGACGAATGCCACGATCCCCTGGTGGCCATTCCGGCGGACGCGTTCGTGTTCACCGAGCCGCATCCCTACATGGCGCTCGGTGC
>CAZCPD010000039.1:0-7109 GCA_964500425.1 uncultured Rhodocyclaceae bacterium | reverse complement strand
GGCCAGGTGCTGCTGGTCGTCAACGTCGCCTCGCGCTGCGGCCTGACGCCGCAATACGAGGGCCTGGAAAAGCTCCACGAGAAATTCGGCGCACGCGGCCTCGCGGTGCTGGGCTTTCCCTGCAACGACTTCCTCGGCCAGGAGCCGGGCAGCGCCGACGAGATCCAGTCCTTTTGCACCACCAACTACGGCGTGCGTTTCCCGATGTTCGAGAAGGTCAACATCAACAGCACGCCGCGCCATCCGCTGTATGCCCAGCTGATCGCCGCGCAGCCCAAAGCCACGGGTGGCGGCGGCCTGCGCGACAAGCTGGCGCAGAAGAACCTGCTGCCGCCGAACGACAGCGACGTGACGTGGAATTTCGAGAAGTTCCTCGTCGCCCGCGACGGCCGCGTGCTGGCGCGCTTCGCGCCCGACGTGGCGCCCGACGACGCGCAGCTGATTGCCGCCATCGAAGCCGCGCTGCAATGAGTCTGGACGGCGTTCCGGCACCTGTGGCCCGGCCTGCTGAATCTGCCGAGCTGGCGATGCTCGACGTCTACATGCCGATGATGAAGTCGGCGGCCATCATCTCGGCCGGCCGCCTCGGCCTGTTCGAAGCGCTCGCCGCCGGCCCGCTGCCGCTGGCCGCGCTGGCGGCGAAGATCCAGGCAAGCGAGCGCGGCACGGCGACGCTGGCGGATTTCCTCGTCGCCGTCGGTTATCTGGAAAAGCAGTATGAAAGTTTCGCCAACGCGCCCGGCACCCAGCGCTGGTTCACCAGCCGGGGACAGGTCGACTACACGCCGGGCTTGCTATGGACGCAGGAAGCCTGGGGCATGATGGGCGCGCTGACCGACGCCGTGCGCGAAGGCGGACCGGAGAAGACGCTTTGGGAGGCGATGGTCGACCACCCGCCGCTCGGCCCGCTGTTCTCCTCCTACATGGCGGCCTTCGCCCACGACCTCGGCCCCGACCTGCTGCGCCATGTGCCGGTGGCCGAGGGGCAGCTATGCCTGCTCGACCTCGGCGGCTCGCACGGCCTGCACGCGATCCGCTTCTGCCAGCAGCATCCGCAACTCGACGCGGTGATCGTCGACCTGCCCAGCGCACTCGCCGAAACGCCGGCGACCATCGCCCGCGCCGGGCTCAATGAACGCATCCGCCTGCGTCCCGGCAACCTGTTCGACGTCGACTGGGACTGCCAGCCCGACGTGGTGTTCTACCTCTCGGTCGCCCACAACCAGAGCGCCGACGAGAACCGCCGCATCATCCAGCGCATCGGCGAATCGCTGCGCCCCGGTGGCCTGCTGGTGATCCACGAATACCTCGCCGAAACCGAACTGAACCCGTTTCACGCCGCCTTCCGCCTGACGCTGCTGCTGGAGACCGGCACGCAGATCTATCGTCATCAGGACTATGCCGAATGGCTGACGGCGGCCGGCTTCAGCTCGTTGGCCCACGTGGACCTCGACCCTCGCGAGAAGGGCACGCTGATCCTGGCGCGGCGCTAGGCTGAACAAGAAGGCCGTCGATGAAATTCGATCCCGTCCGCCTCGACGCCGCACGCTATCCCTTCGCCATGACGGTTGCGCCGCGCTTCGCCGACATGGACATCCTCAAGCACATCAACAATCTCGCGCTTGCCGAATATCACGAGGAGGCGCGCACGCGCTTCGTCACGAAGGTGTTCGGCGACGATTTCCTGTTCCGCGCGCGCGACTACCGGCTGCTGGTGGCGCGCGCGAGCTACGACTATCTGCGCGAGGCGCATTATCCGCAACCGCTTGAAGCGTGCGCCGGCCTCGCCCACATCGGCAACGCCTCCTACGAGATCGCCATGGCGCTGTTCCAGGGCGGCCACTGCGTCTGCCTCGCCGACGTGGTCACGGTCTGCGTGACGGCGAACGGCGCAACGCGCCTGCCGGACGATCTGCGCGCTGCGCTTGAGCCCTGGGGCCTGATCGGCGCTCCCGACTAGTCTTGCTGTTCAAGGCCGATACGGACTGTCAGGTGATCTACCTGTTTGCCAGAAAGTCCTGCTGGCAACTCGCACGGATCAAGGATGGGTCGCTCTGACTTGGCGCGTAACCCCTCTTTATCCGGGTTGAACCGAAAACGGTAGCAGAGCACTACTGCGCATTTCCGGCGCAAGTGAGATAATCGACGTTTTCCCATTCAAGCTCCGGACCCGGACATGGCCCGCCCCAAGAACGATACTTTCCTGCGCGCCCTGTGGCGCGAACCGGTCGATTACACGCCCGTCTGGCTGATGCGCCAGGCGGGACGCTATCTCCCCGAATACTGCGAAACGCGCAAGCGCGCCGGCAATTTCCTGAATCTGTGCAAGTCGCCGAGCATGGCCTGCGAGGTGACCTTGCAGCCGCTGGCGCGCTATGAGCTGGATGCGGCGATCCTGTTCTCCGACATCCTCACGGTGCCCGACGCGATGGGCCTCGGCCTTTACTTCAGTGAAGGCGAGGGGCCGAAGTTCGAGCGGCCGCTGCGCGAGGAGTGGGAAATCCGCGATCTGATCGCGCCCGATCCCTACGACCACCTGCGCTACGTGATGGACGCCGTGGCCGAAATCCGCCGCGCGCTGGACAACTCGGTGCCGCTGATCGGCTTCTCCGGCAGTCCCTTCACGCTGGCCTGCTACATGATCGAGGGTGGCGCTTCGGCCGATTTCAGTCGCTTGAAGACGATGATGTTCAATCGCCCCGATCTGCTGCATCACGTCCTCGACGTGACGACCCGGTCGGTGATCGCCTATCTCAATGCGCAGATCGAATCCGGCGCCCAGGCCGTGATGATCTTCGATACCTGGGGCGGCGCGCTGTCGCACCGTGCCTACCGTGAGTTCTCGCTGGCCTATCTGCAGCGCATTGTCGCTGCCCTGACCAAGGAGCGCGATGGCCAGCGCGTGCCGAGCATCGTGTTCACCAAGGGCGGCGCCCTGTGGCTGGAGGACATCGCGGCGATCGGTTCGGACGCCGTGGGTCTCGACTGGACGGCGAGCCTGGCCGAAGCCCGGCGCCGTGTGAACGACCGTGTCGCCCTGCAGGGTAACCTCGATCCGGTCACGCTGTTCGCCTCGCCAGAGGCGGTGGCGCGCGAAGCGCGCAAGGTGCTCGACGACTTCCACGCCGGCGGCCCCGGCGGCGGCCATGTGTTCAATCTGGGCCACGGCATTTCCCAGTTCACTCCTCCGGAAAACGTCACGGTGCTGGTCAATACCGTGCACGAATACAGCCGTGAACTGCGTCAGCGCAGGGCTTAGCGTGAAATAACGGATTTGACGCCGGGTCAGCTGTTCGAGCGAAGCGAGCAAATCAGTCACCTCCCCGCAGGGGGAGGGCGGGAGGGGGCGGGCAATATTGAATTGCGCTTGATTCATTCTCCGCGGGTGAATGATCGGCAACAAGCGCGTTAGGATATCCGTTTATTCCGGGATCAAGCGGGGACAAGGGTTTCTTGAAAAAACCCTTGTCCCCGCTGGACTTATGCACAGAAGCGAGAAGCCGCTCAGGTAGCCGCCTGGGGCCCGCTTTATACCCGAGCGTTGAATTAATATATTGTTTTTTATAAACAATATTATTCAGGCTGCTTTACGACTATGGCCAAAGATATAAAGCGGCCGAAAACCTCGCACATTTGCCCACAAATTTATCCACAGGAAATTGCGAAAATATTTTCCCTTTCCGGACAATGGATTGGGTGGAATAGGCAAAGTGAAATCTACATGTCGCTGCAAACCCACTGATTCCTGAAACAAGCATGGCCATTCTGCGTGTCGCGCTGGATATTCCGCTGCCGCGCCTGTTCGACTACCTTACCGGGGACGCGCAGGCGGCGGATGTCGGCCGTTGCGTGCGCGTGCCGTTCGGCAGCGGCGAGAAGATCGGCGTCATCGTCGATGTCGTCGAGCGCAGCGATCAGGCGCCGGAAAAGCTCAAGCAGGCGGGTGAAATCCTCCGCGAGCTGCCGGCGCTTCCGCCCGACTGGCTGGCGCTGACCGAGTTCTGCAGCCGCTATTACCAGCATCCGCTCGGCGAGGTGATGGCGATGGCGCTGCCGCCCTACCTGCGGCGCGGCAAGCTGCCGGCCAAGCGCAAGGAAAAGCCGCAGGAAGCGGCGCCCGCGCCCGCGCTGCCCGATTTGCTGACCGAGCAGGCGGCCGCCGTCGCCACCGTCAGCGCGGGTTTCGGCCGCTACGGCGCCTTCCTGTTGCATGGCATCACCGGCAGCGGCAAGACCGAGGTGTATCTGCGCCTGATCGCCGAGACCCTGGCGCAGGGCAAACAGGCGCTGATGCTGGTGCCGGAGATTGCGCTGACGCCGCAGCTCGAAGGCCGCGTCGCGGCGCGCTTTCCGGAGGCGCGCATCGTCTCGGCGCACAGCGGCCTGGCCGAAGCGGCGCGCGCGCGCGGTTTCATCGCGGCGCTCGAAGGCCGCGTCGACATCCTGCTCGGCACGCGCCTGGCGGTTTTCGCGCCGATGCCGCGCCTCGGCCTGATCGTCGTCGACGAGGAACATGACGCGTCCTTCAAGCAGCAGGAAGGGCTGCGCTATTCGGCACGCGATGTCGCGGTGTGGCGCGCCCATCAGCGCGGCGTGCCCATCGTGCTCGGCTCGGCGACGCCGTCGCTGGAAAGCTTCTATCACGCGCGGCCCGATGGCGGCCGCTACACGCTGGTCGAGTTGACGCGCCGCGCCGTTGCCGAAGCGCCGCCGACGGTGCGCTGCGTCGACACGCGTCGCGAAAAGTTGCAGGACGGCATGAGCGCCGCGTTGCTGGCCGCCGTCGGCGAGCGCCTCGAACGCGGCGAGCAGAGCCTGATTTTTCTCAACCGGCGCGGCTATGCACCGGTGCTGGCCTGTCCGGCCTGCGGTTGGATCAGCCGCTGCCGGCGTTGCGCCGCGAATCTGGTGGTGCATCTCGCCGACAAGCGCCTGCGCTGCCATCACTGCGGGCTGGAGGCCGGCATTCCGCACAACTGCCCGGGTTGCGGCAACCTCGATATCCATCCTTTCGGGCGCGGCACGCAGCGCCTCGAAGAAGCTCTCGCCGCCCGCTTTCCAGAAGCCCGCATCCTGCGCGTTGACCGCGATTCGGCGAGTACGCCCGCCAAGTGGCAGGCGCTGCTCGACGATATCCACGGCGGCCGCGCCGACGTTCTGATCGGCACCCAGATGCTTGCCAAGGGCCACGATTTTCCGCGCCTGACGCTGGTCGGCGCGGTTGGCGCCGATGCGGCGCTGTTCGCCGCCGACTTCCGCGCGCCGGAGCGGCTGTTCAGCCAGCTGATGCAGGTCGGCGGGCGCAGCGGGCGTGCCGAACTGCCGGGCGAAGTGCTGATTCAGACGGAATATCCGGGGCATCCGCTCTACCAGGCGCTGGTGGCGCACGACTACGCCAGTTTCGCGCGGACCCAGCTCGACGAGCGCCGCGCGGCGGGCTTTCCGCCATTCACCTTCCAGGTGCTGCTGCGCGCCGAGGCCGGACAACTCGACGATTCGCTGGCCTTCCTGAAGAACGCGGCGGCGGCGGCGCGTGAAGTGATGTCCGAGGGCGTGAGCCTCTATGATCCGGTGCCGATGCGCATGTACCGCGTCATGGCGCTTGAGCGTGCGCAGCTCCTGGCCGAATCGCCCAGCCGCCCGGTCTTGCAGGCATTTCTCGCGTCATGGATGGCGCAGCTGTATGCGCTCAAGACCCCGCGCGATCTGCGTTGGCGCCTCGACGTCGACCCGCTGGAATTCTGATGGTCGCGACCGGCAGCGCTCAGCTGCCGCCCTTGATGGCCGGGTAGAGCTGCAGGTAAGCCAGCACCAGCAGCGCCAGCAGGAAGACCCACATCAGCACGCCCAGCCCTTTTTTCTTTTTCGGCCGCGGAACCGTCTGATAGTGATATTCCTCGGCCCGTTTCGGCTGGGATCGCTGGTGGACGGAAGCCTCGTTGGAACTGTTCGGATCGACCCACGGGCTGTCCACCAGCTGCACCTGGTCCGCCTTGTCGACGATGCGAAAAGCCTCGGCGATCGGAATGTTCAACTGCTGCGAGAGCGGCAGGGCGCGCACGTATTTGTTGAACTTCACCAGGAACATGATTTCCTCGGCGGCTTCCATCGGAAAGCCCTTGCGCGTGCCGCCGCGGGTGTCCATGAAGAGACTCTGCAGAAAAAGGTCGCACTCCTTGGTGCCCCAGATGGTCTGGGTCTTCTTCATGACATTCGGGAATGCGTCGAGGGCGGCGAGAACTTCGCTCTTGGTCGGTTCACTTGGTGTGGACATTCCCCCTCCGCTGGCTTCCATGGTTTGCTGGGTGATGCTTGGTGATCAGTAGGCCGGCCGCAATCGGCGTTGACATCGTCCGGTCGCCGGATAATACCTTAAACACGAATATCGCAATCGCCGCGCCTGAAACGGGCGAAACGTGATCTTCCCTTATTTCCTTCCAGGTGCGGGCACGGCGGTCAGCGCGAAGCGGAAGCGAACCAGAACTTCGTCGGCGACCGTCGCGGTGTCGGACCAGATGCCCTCGCCGATGCCATATTGCAGTCGCTGAATCGGGATGTCGCCTTCGAGGACGATGGCATTGCCGTTGATCCTGGCGGTGAATGGCGCGGCGACTTCGCGCGTTCGCCCCTTGATGGTCATCCTGCCGGTGGCTTCATAGCGGTTGCCGCCGAGCGGCTTGAGGCGGCTGGCGACGAAGGTTGCGACGGGAAACTCACGGACATTGAACCAGCCCTTGCCTTTGACTTCCTCGTTGGCTTCGGCTCCGCCGGCATCGATGCTGGCCAGATCGACTTCGATCTCGGCACGCGCCACTTCGGGCTTGGCCGGATCGAAGGCGATGCGCGCGGAGAACTTGGCGAAGCGGCCTTCGCTCGGCACGCCCATCTGCTTCGAGATGAAGCGGACGCCGCTCGTCTCCGCCTGCAACTGCCCGTATTCGACGGCGTTGGCCGCGAGCGGCAGTAGCAGGGCGGCGATCGCCGCGACGGCAAGGCGTTTCATCAGCGGCTCCTGTCGAGGAAGGGCAACATGCGAGCCAGCACGCCGTCATGATCCTTGAAGTGGTGCTTGAGCGAGGCGAGGATGTGCAGGGAGAACAGCGTGCACA
>CAZCPD010000038.1:0-18569 GCA_964500425.1 uncultured Rhodocyclaceae bacterium | reverse complement strand
ACGCCCTGCAACGCGCCAGCAAGGAAAAGGAAAAGGCCGCGGCGGCCGGCACGCCAGCCGCTGCGCCCGCCGCCGCGCCGGTGGCTGCACCTGCTGCACCTGCTGCAACGCCGGTCCCGGCCGTGGAACCACCGCCAGCGCCGGCGACGAAACTCCCGACGCTGGAACTGGCGATCGACCCGCCGCCGGCCGCCAGGGCCGCTGCCGCGCCGGCCGCGACGACAGCGCCGCTGAATCTGAGCCTGGAGCCGCTGACGGCGCCGGCAGCGCGCACGGAGCCCGTATCGGCCGCCAGCGCGCCGGCCGTGGCAACCGCCGCCCCGCACAACGAACCCGCCGTCGCGCCGAAGCCCGAAGTGCGCAGCGAAGCCGCCGCGTCCGCGGCTCCCATCGCCGCCCCACCCGCTGCGCCGACAACGCCACTCCCCCAGATGTCGCCCGCGGCGCAAGCCGCGCCGCCGCCAAAACCGGCCGCAGCGACCGCAGCGCCGACGCGTGCGTCGCCGCCGCCGAATGCGAATACAAATACCGCGCGCGACATCCTCAACGCCAGCGTCAGCGTGGCGCCGCCCAAATCCCGCAAGCGACCGATCGCCCTGGGCGTGGCCGCCGTCCTGATCGGTCTGGCGACCGGCAGCTTCTTCCTCGGGTTCTGGGACGATCTGCTCGCACCGCCGTCCAGCCTCGTCCAGCCGCAGCCACCCCAAGCGGAAGCGCCCGCCTCGTCCGCGCCACCGCAGGCGGACGCCGCCCCTGCCGAAGCCACACCCGCCGCGGAAGCATCCGCCAGCGCCGAGACAGGCAACGCAACCCGCGACCCACTGGCAAACGGCGGCACAGCAGCGGCGCCGCAACCCGCCCCATCGGCCAGCCCGCACACCGCACCCACCGCACCCGCTGCGGCAACCCTGCCGGCGCGCGCCAAACCGCCTGCCGCCGTTGCCGCGACCCGGCCCGCCACGGGCAAGACCGCCCGGACCGTTTCGCCCGTCACCGTCAGCCAGCGCGGTGGGCCGAGTTCCCTGGAGGCCGGCTACGCCGCATTGACCGAGGGACGGCTCGACGAGGCGACGCAAGCCTACCGCCGCGCGCTGCAGGTCCATCCCGAAGAACGCGATGCACTACTCGGCCTCGCCCACATTGAGCAGCGCCAGGGGCGTCCCGACCAGGCGCGCGATTACTACCGGCGCGTGTTGCGCCAGGAACCGGAGAACCCGATCGCCAACGCCGGCCTGCTGACCCTGCTCTCCGCCAGCGATGCGCAGAATGCCGGCGGTATGGCGCGCGAGCTCACGGAACGGAACCCGCGCTCGGCCGCGGCGCAGGCCGCGCTGGGCGGCATCCTCGCCCGCGAGGGCCGCCTCGCCGAGGCCCAGCAGGCCTTCTTCAAGGCCGCCAGTCTGGAGCCGGAAAACGGCCTGCACGCCTACAACCTGGCGGTCGCACTCGACCGGCTGCACAAGCCGGGACAGGCAGCGAGCTATTACGAACGCGCCATCGCCCTGGCGGACAAGGCCGGCGCGCCGCACGCCATCCCCCGCGCGGCCGCCCTGCAGCGTCTGGAGCAGCTGCGCACGGCCCCCCGCGAGGAGCAAGCCGCCGCGCCTTGAAACCGGGAACCCTTTCATGAACGCTCCACAAACCCCGACCGGCAAGCCGCCCGTCCGCCTCGGCGACCTGCTGATCGAACGCGGGCTGCTGACCCAGGATCAGCTGCGCATCGCCCTGCACGAGCAGAAGGCCTCCGGCAAGCCGCTCGGCGAGACGCTGATCGCGCTGGGCTTCGTCACCGAAGTCGCGATGCGCGGCGCGCTGGCGGAAAACCTCGGCGAGCAGGCGATCAGCCTCAAGAACGTGGCCGCCGATCCGAAAGCGCTGAGCTACATCCCCAAGCAGGTCGCCAAACGCCACACCCTGTTTCCCGTCAGCTTCAATGCCGAGCGCAACGAGCTGCTGATCGCCAGCGCCGACCCCAACGACATCGTCGCCGCCGACTACGTCAATTCGCTGCTGGCGGGCGGCCCGCGGCCCGTCTGGCGGCTGGCGAGCGGCAACGAAATCCTGCCGGCCATCGAGCAGTTCTATGGTCACGAACTGTCCATCGACGGCATCCTCCAGGAACTGGAAACCGGCAACATCGACATGGCCAGTCTGACCCTGGAAACCCAGGGCTACAGCCATCCGGTCGTGCGTCTGATGGACTCGCTGCTCGCCGACGCCACGTTGCGCGGCGCATCCGACATCCACTTCGAGCCGGAATCCCAGTTCCTGCGCATCCGCTACCGCATCGACGGCGTGCTGCGCCAGGTGCGCGTGCTGCACCTGCGCTACTGGTCGGCGATGGTGGTGCGCCTCAAGGTGATGGCCGGCATGAACATCGCCGAGACGCGCGCGCCGCAGGACGGTCGCATCTCGCTGTCGATCTCCGGACGCCAGGTCGATTTTCGTTGCGCCGCGCAGCCGACGATCCACGGCGAAAACTTCGTCCTGCGCATCCTCGACCGCAAGCGCGGCATCGTGCCGCTCGACGGCCTCGGCCTCTCCGACCACCAGCTGACCCTGTTGCAGCTGATGCTGGCGCGACCGGAGGGCATCCTGCTGGTGACCGGGCCGACCGGCTCGGGCAAGACGACGACGCTCTACTCCATCCTCGGCCATCTCAACGAGGAAGGCGTGAACATCATGACGCTGGAGGACCCGGTCGAATACCCGATGCCCATCATCCGCCAGACCTCGCTGTCGGACGCCGTCAAGATGGACTTCGCCGAGGGCATCCGCTCGATGATGCGCCAGGATCCGGACATCATCCTGGTCGGCGAAATCCGCGACCACGACACGGCGGAAATGGCCCTGCGCGCGGCGATGACCGGCCACCAGGTGTTCTCCACCCTGCATACCAACTCGGCGATCCGCTCGATTCCGCGCCTGCTCGACCTCGGCATCCAGCCCGACGTGCTCGCCGGCAACGTCATCGGCATCGTCGGCCAGCGCCTGGTGCGCACGCTTTGTCCGAAGTGCCGCAAGCCCGACGCGCCGACGCCGCTTGAAGCGCAGCTGCTCGGCCTGGCGCCGGACGAGCAGGTCACGCTGTACCGCCCGGTCGGCTGTCCGGCCTGCGAACTCAACGGCTACAAGGGCCGCACCTCGATCGTCGAACTGCTCAAGTTCGACGGCGGCCTCGACGATCTGGTGGCGCAACGCGCCAGCCTGCATGCGATGAACAAGCACGCACTGGAACACGGCTTCGTCACCATGGCGATGGACGGCCTGCGCCGCGTCCGCGAGGGCGTCACGACGATCGAGGAGATCGCCCGGGTGGTCGACCTGACCGAGCTGGTGAGCTGATGCCGCATTACCGCTATCGCGCCGCCGACGCGTCCGGGCGCATCGTCAAGGGCCACGTCGAGGCGCTGCACGACGCCGATCTGGAAGCGCAACTGAGGCACCTGGGTCTGTCGCTGATGCGCGCGACGCAGCTCAAGGAGCATCGTCGCACTGTCAAGAGCCTGCCGCCACGCGAAGTCATCAATTTCCTGTTCCAGCTCGAAATGCAGATTCGCGGCGGCGTGCCGATCCGTTCGGCCCTGGGCGACATGCGCGACGACGCCGAATCGGCGGAAAGCCGCAACCTCGCCGCCGGACTCTCCGAGAAGATCGAAGGGGGCGCCACGCTGGCGGAGGCGATCAACGCCTATCCCGGCATCTTCTCCGAAGTGGTGCGCAGCCTGATCCGCGCCGGCGAAGTCTCCGGCCAGCTGCCGGAAGTGCTCAAGGAAATCGTCCGCTCGCTGAAATGGCAGGACGAGATGGCCGCCGAGACCAAGAAGCTGCTGATGTACCCGAGCTTCGTCCTGGTCGTCATCACCGGCGTGGTGTTCTTCCTGATGACCTATCTGGTGCCGCAACTGGTCGGCTTCCTCAGCAACATGGGACGCGAAATCCCGCTGCAGACGCGGGCGCTGATCTGGCTGTCGAAGGTCTTCGTCGACTACTGGTGGGCCATCCTCAGCGCGCCGATCGCGCTGGGCATCGGCATCGCAGCGTTGGTGCGCAACAATCCGAAGGCACGGTACCGGCTGCACCAACTGATCCTGAGCATCCCCTATATCGGTTCAACCCTGAAGAAAATGATCCTGGCGCGCTTCGCCGACACCTTCGCGCTGATGTACCGCACCGGTATTCCGTTGCTTGAAGGACTCGTGTATTGCCAGCAGGTTTCCGGCAACCTGGTGATCCAGCAGGCCATCGGCCGCGCGCGCGAGCGCATCGCCAACGGCGACTCGATCTCGGCCAGCTTCGCCGCCGAGAGCATGTTCCCGAACATGGTCATCCGCATGTTGAAAGTGGGAGAATCCACCGGCGCCCTCGACACCGCCCTCAACAACATCAACTACTTCTATGCGCGCGACATCGAAGAATCCATCGGCAAGGTGCAGGCGATGATCGAACCGGCAATGACCGTGATCATGGGCCTGATCCTCGGCTGGATCATGCTGGCGGTACTGAGCCCGATCTACGACACCATCTCGAAGATGAAGACATGACGACGCTCCTTCATCTCGGCGCGGCGGGACGCCAGTTGTGGGCCCGTAACCGCAACGGCTGGCAGCCGCTGATCGGGGAGCCGGACACCCGCCAGCCGGTCTGGGTCGTCACCGACCTGGCCGAGGAAAGCCTCGCCGAAATCGAAACGCCCCGACTTTACGGACGCGACCGCAGCGACCTGATCGCCCGCCAGCTGGCGGCGCGCTTTCCCGACACGCCCTATCGCGCTCCGCTGACCTTCCGCCACGGCAACAAGCTGCTCGACCGCATCGCACCGGTTCGCCACACGCTGTTCGGCATTGCCGCCGCCGAGAAACTGAACAGCGAGCTCGACAGCCTCGGCGTCTCCGTGGCGGCGCTCTGCCCGACCACCCTGCTGCTGACGCGCTTTGGCCAGCACAAATCATTGCCGGCCGACCTGTTCGTCGTGCTGCCGAGCCCCGGCGCACTGCGCATCGTCTTCCTGAAGAATCGCATCCCGGCGCTGACCCGCCTCGCTGCGATCCCCGACCAGGTTGCCGCGCAGGCCGAGGAAATCATCCGCACCCATCGCTATCTGGAAAACACGCGCGTCCTGCAGCGCGGTGCGAAACCGCCGCCGGTGCTGATCCTCGGCAAAGCCGCCGACTTCGCCGCGCCGCTGGCGGCCGCGCGACTGGAACTGGCGCCGACGCCGCCGCCCTGGAACGACAAAGCGCCTGGCGACTGGCGCTTCCCGCTGTTCGACCTGGCCCTGCGCGAACAGCCCTATGGCCAACTCGCGCCGATGGAACGGCGCACCGTGCATCTCGCCAATCGCCTGCACAAGGGCGCCCTGGCGACGGCGGCGGGTTGCGTACTCGCCGGCCTGGCGGCCTCGGGCAGCAACGTCCTGGAAATCGCCGATATCCAGTACGAAAACATCGGGGCGCAAGCCAACTCGCAGCAACTGAACGCACAACTCGATGACATCGAACAGCGCATCGCCACCTTCTCGGTCCCCCCGGAACTGGTGCGGCGCGCCGTCGCCCTCAACGAACGGGAGCTTGTCACGGCGCCGTCGATCGCCAGCCACCTGCAGGGAATTGGCGGCGCGATCAACAACGCAACCAGCTTCCGTCTGAGCAGCCTCGACTGGCGCCTGCTCGGTGAGAACGCCAAGCCGTGCGAAAAACTCCTGCCTCCGGCAGCCGAGGCTGACGCCGCGCCGGCGGTCGAAGTCGAGCCCGCACCGGCCGAGGCCGGAGTCGAGGGCGCCGGGCGCAAGGTGGAGCTGGCCTTCGAACTGACATTGCCGGAAACCGTCACGCCGCGCGGCAAGGTGCGCGTGCTGCATGACATTTCCACGCGCCTCGGCCGCATCGACGGCGTCAGCCTGCTGCTCGATCCGGAAAAGGAACTCGCCAAGGGCACCTTGCGCGGCGGCGCCGTGCTGGCCGGCGAGGAAAGCCGGACGTTCACCTGGTGTCTGACCCTGCCCGGCAGTGAAGGAAAGGCGCAGCGATGAACAAGCCCTTGCGCACCATCCTTCAGCGGGCACGCCTCAGCCTGATCGTGCTGGCGAGCGCCATCGTCCTGTCGCTCGCCATCGTCTTCGGCAGCGCACATGTTCGCGACGACATGCAGCAGACACTGATGCAGAGCCGCGCCCAGACCAGCGCGCAGCAAGCCGGACTGGCGGAAAAACAGCAGGACCTGGCGTACATCGAAGCCCATATCGGCCAATTCATGACGTTGCGCAAACAGGGCCTGCTCAGCTCACCCGACCGCGAAAACTGGGCCGAACAGCTGCTCGCGGCGCGGCGCCATCTCGGCCTGCCCGACACCCTGACATTCTCGCTGCCGCCCGCTGCCACCATGTCCGGCGAAGCGGCGGCGGGGGGCGAACCGGCGGCGGAAGAGGCGACGAGCAGTGCCGGCGGCGTACTGATCCACGATCTCCAGATCGAGATGCGCGACATCCATGAGGAAGAATTGCTGGCGCTGCTGCGGGAATTCCAGGCACGCATCGCCGACCGCTTCCGCGTGCAATCCTGCCGGCTGTCCGCCCCCTCGGCCAGCGGGCTGACGGCGCAATGCACGCTGCGTTTCTTCACCCTGCCGCCGACGAGCGACGGGGCGACGGCCGCGGAAGGCGCGTCGTGATTCAGGGCGTTCGCATTTGGTGCGGATATTCCGTGGGAGCGGCCTCCAGGCCGCGAATGCCGGATCCACTCGCGGCCTGGAGGCCGCTCCCACTAACGGCTTCATTCCGTTCCGACCGGGGAATCGTGCAAATGCGCTTGCCCTGCGCCGTGACTTGCCACGCCCGGCCGCCGACCATAAACTGAAACCATGAACCCCGCGCAGACATCGCAGACACAGACACAGCCGCCGCGCCGGGCGACGGCCGCCCTGCTGTGGCTGGCGCTCGCGGCGCTGCTTCCCGCACAGGCCAGCGCAGAAAACGCGGACGCCCTGGGCATGCTGTTCTTCAGTCCCGCCGAACGACAGGAGATCGCCCGCGCGCGCAACGACAGCCGGCCGGTCGCCGAGCAACCGCCGGCCAGCCTTCAGCTCGATGGACTGGTCAAGCGCGCCGACGGCAGGAGCACCGCCTGGTTGAACGGCCAGCCAGTGCCCGAGGGCAGCCCCATCGCCCGACAACCGGCGCCGGCCATCGAAAAAACCGGCGTCGCCATCGCCGGACAGCGCTTGCGCATCGGCGAAAGCCTCGACCTGATGACCGGCGAGCGCAGCGATTTTCTTCCGCAGGGCGCCGTCGCCGTCAAGAGAGTCCCATGAGACGCCCGGCGCTCCGGGCAACGTCAAGGCAGCGCGGCGCGGCCTTGATGGTGCTGATGCTGGCGCTGGGCCTGCTCGCCGCCTACTTCGGCGTCAGCGCGCTCAACCGCTCCACCCGCAACGAGCGCAATCGCGTCAACGCCGCCGCATTCGCCCAGGCCCGCGACGCCCTGATCGGTTCGGCGGTCACCTACCGTGACAGCCACGCCGGCGAAGGCTTCGGCTTTCTGCTCTGCCCGGACGCGACCAATAACGGAATCACGGCTCTATCTTGCGGGGCGCAGGATGTCTCGGTCTACGGCCGCCTGCCCTGGCGCACGCTCGGGCTGCCGCCCTTACGCGACCATGGCGGCGAATGCCTCTGGTATGCGCTGTCCGGCAGCGCCAAGTACAACCCGAAGACCGCCGCCTTCAACTGGGACACGCTGGGCCAGTTCGTCATCCGGGATGCCGACGGCAACCTGCTGGCCGGCGCCACGCCGCATGATCGCCCGCTGGTGCTGATCCTCGCGCCCGGCGCCACGCTGGGAGCGCAGGCGCGGGCCGGCGCCGCCAGCGAATGCGGGGGCAATGTCACGCAGACCAACTATCTGGAAGGCATCGGCACGCCGGCCGCCGGCGTCACCACGATCACCCTCGCCACGGCGGCCAGCAGCGCCAGCGGCGCCAACAACGATGCCGGAGTCTGGGTCACCAGCGCCGAGATTTTCGAGCCCATCATGCGTCGCACCGACTTCCGCGACGACATCGACCGCATGCTGAGCGATCTCACCAGCTGCCTCGGCAACTGGCCATCTACCGATCTGCCCGACACCTCGCCCAGCAACAAAGGCATCCTCGACGCAACGATCCTCTGTCCGCCGGCCGGACTCGAAGCAGACAACACCGTGCGCAGCAACTGGGAAAACAACCTCCTTTACACGAAGCCCGCCACGCCGGCCAGCGTGACGGTGAGCGGCATCACCACCACCGGCTGCAGCGCCGTGCTGCTGTTCGGCGGGTCGCGCACGACGGGGCAGACGCGCGACACCGCGGCCAGCAAGGACAACCCGGCGATGTATCTGGAAGGCGGCAATGCAACGCTGTTTCCGAACAGCGGCAACTACACGGGACTCGCCAGTTTCGACGCGGCGGCGCCGACCAGCGACCTGGTGCGCTGCGTCACCGGCCTGCCGGCCGGCGTCCAGACGGTCTCCTTTGCCAAGGACTTCAACGGCTTCGTAACCGCCGGCGCTGGCGTCACGAAGAACATCGCCCCCAACCCCAGCAAGTCGACGGTGACCATCGGCGACGCGGCCGGCGCGAGCGGCGGTTGCTTCTGGCATCCGAACAGCATTGCGCTGGCCGGCAAGACACTGCGGCTGTACTACACGCACGCATTCTCCTTCGCCGATCCGGCCGGTGGCGCCGATCGCGGCAACGGTTTCACCTTGCAGATGGTGCGCGGCGACCTCGGCTCCGCTCCGAATACCTGCGGCACCGAAGCCGCCATGGGCGCGCTTGGCATGGCCGATGCACACGGCAATGTCTCGTTCATCGTCGAGAACGACGTGTATCGCAACGCCGGCAACAACGACGCCACCGAGAACCATACGGCGATCATGTACGGCGGCAACCTGACCCACTCGGCGACCAACGGCACGCTCACCACCGCCTGTGACGGCAGCGCTGCCGGCTGTCGGCACGCCACGGCCAACAAATTCGAGGAAGCACCGCCCGCGATCCACAACCAGCGCATCGAGATCCACACCGGCTGCAACGCCGGCTGCACCGCCTGCAATCCGGCCGGCCACGCCGCGCCGAACACCTACGCGCGCATCAGCGTCTGGGTCGATTGCCGCGAGTGCATCAGCATCGCCGCCGACCTCGACCGCCTCGCCCAGCCGCCGACCGTGAATCGCTGCCTCGCCCTGCCCGTCGCCATGAATTCGATCTACTTCGGCTTCACCGGCGGCTTCCGCGGCGGAGCGTCGCAACAGGGCGTGACCCTCGGCAACCTCTACCTGGGCAGCGAATGACACGGAGAAAACATGCGATGACCCGACCATCATCACGCGAATGCGGTTTCAGCCTGATCGAAATGGCCATCGTCCTGCTGGTCATGGGCTTGCTGCTGGGCGGCGGCCTGGCGATGCTCGGCGCGCAGATCGAACAGCAGAGAATCCGCGACACGCAGCGGCTGCTCGAAGAAGCGCGCGAAGCGCTGCTCGGCTATGCGGCAAGTAATGTCGATGCCACCAATCATCCGCACCTCCCGTGCCCGGATACCGCCAACGATGGCGTGGAAGATCGCACCGCCACCCCCGGCCCCTGTGCTGCCAACGAAGGCAACCTGCCCTGGGTCACCCTGGGCCTCAGCGAAGGAACGGACAGCTGGGGCAACCGCCTGCGCTACGCCGTGACGCCGGCGTTTGCCAACAGCGCCAACGGCATGCTGCTGACGTCGACCGGCACTCTGGGCGTCAACAACGCGACGGGGACGGCGCTCGCCACCGCACTGCCGGCGGCGATCCTCTCCCATGGCAAGAACGGCTTCGGCGCCCGCAACATGGCGGGCGGTGCAAACGCCGCGCCAACCGGCGTCAACGAACTGGAAAACACCGACGGCGACGCGACCTTCATCAGCAACCCGCCAGTCGGCGTCGGCGGCACGGGCGGCGAATTCGACGACATCGTCGTCTGGCTGGCGCCCAACATCCTCTTCAACCGCATGGTCCAGGCCGGACGCCTGCCATGAACCGGCCGCCGCCGCTCCTGCCGACGCCGCCCAGACCGCCTGCCCGGCCGAGCGAGCAGGAGCAGCGCGTGCTGGCCCGCCACCGCCGCAACGCGCTGCGCGAACGCGGCATGCAGTATCTGGGCGTCGCCCTGCTGCTGTCCGGCTATGCCTTGCTGGCGGTCAGCCCGGAGACGCCCACCGAGTGGGTGCTGCTGCGCGTGGCGCTCGGTTTCGGCCTCGTCTTCAGCGGTTTCGGTCTGGCCATCATGCCCTGGCTGTCGCGCGTCAGCCGCGGCGAAGAATGACAAAGCCATGCCGAATTCAGCACAATCGCTGCTGATCGTCGAGGACGATCCCGCGCTCGCCGGCTATCTGGCGGCCGCGCTTGCCGAACAGGGCTTCCAGGTGCGCCAGGCTCATGACCGCGGCGAGGCCCTGGCGCATCTGGGCCGGATGCCGCAGGATCTGCCGGGACTGGTGCTGCTCGATCTTGGCCTGCCGCCACAGCCGAGCACCATGACGGAAGGACTGGCCCTGCTCGACGAGCTGGTGCGCCTCGCGCCGAATGCCAAGGTCATCGTCCTGACCGGCCAGGACGAGAATGCCGCGGCGCTGGAAGCAGTGCGGCGCGGCGCCTTCGACTTCCTCGTCAAGCCGGCGACGCTGGAAACCATCCTGCAGGCGCTGCAGCGCGCACGACTCTTCGTCCGCGAGGAGGCGCGTCTCGCCGAATCGGGCGAAACGCGCCTGCATCTGACCACACGCATCGGCGAAGGTCCCAAGGAAGCCGCCGCCGCCGCCGAGGAGCAACTGTTGCGGCGCACGCTGGCGGAATGCGGCTACAACGTCGCCGAAGCGGCCCGCCGCCTCGGCATGGCGCGCGAACACGTGTATTACTACCTGAACAAGTATGGCATTCACCGTCCTGTATAGCCTGCCCATCGTGCTGGTCGTGGCCGGACTGGTGCTCCTGGCGACCAGCGTCCATCTGAACCGGCGCGCGCGCGGCTATTGCCGGCGCATGAAGAATCTGCTCAAGCTCGCCGGACGCGACATCGAGCCGCTGGAAATTCCCGCCGCGGCCTGGCCACAGCTCGCCGACAGCGGCTGGCAGCATCTGCGCTGGCAGGGCAGCTGGTTCGGCCAGCCGGTGGCCGGCGAACTCGGCGAACTGCCGGCGACGCCGAATCCGCGCTCGGCGCCGTTGAGCGTCGCCATTCGTGGCGGCGAGGATGCGCAACTGACCTTGACGCTGACGCACGCCGCACCCGGCGGCGAGACACGCATGTTCGCCGAGCACCTCGCCCGCGTCTTCATCCTGCTGCTCGAATCGCGCCTGCGCGCACGCACCGAAGCGCTTTCCGCCGCGCTCGCCGAGCGCGCCCATCTCTCCCTCTATCTGCAGCACGACATGCGCAACCTGGCCCAATGGGTGAACTGGGTGAGCGCCGACTTCGCCGCCTGCACCACGCCCGAGGCGCTGCTCGCCGCCGCCCGACGACTGCGCGACAACGCGCCGCTGGCGCGCGAACGCGCCGAGCGCCTGTTCGACGCGCTCGGCCAGCGC
Source organism: uncultured Rhodocyclaceae bacterium (assembly GCA_964500425.1). Taxonomy (GTDB): domain Bacteria; phylum Pseudomonadota; class Gammaproteobacteria; order Burkholderiales; family Rhodocyclaceae; genus Sterolibacterium. The sequence goes on along the minus strand of CAZCPD010000038.1, from coordinate 6,975 downwards.
CCCGCCAGCGAAGCGCCGGGGCCGATTGACCTGCGCCAGGCGGTCGTCCAGGCCGCGCAGATGTCGGGCATCCAGCCGGAAATCGACGGTCAGGCGCGGGCCTGGGTCGTCAAGAGCCTGCTGGCGCGCGCGCTCGACAACCTGTTCTCCAACCTGGCCGCCGCCTGGCGCGATGCGATCGCCGTCAACCCGTGTCTGCAATTGCGCACGACCCAGGTCGCCGACGGTCGCGACATGAGTGAACTCACCTTCCATTGCCCCTGGCCGGCCGGCCTCGGTTTGGTCCCGCTGCCCCAGGAAAAGCTCTTCGAACCCTTCGCCAGTGGACGCCCCGGCGGCCTCGGCCTCGGTCTGTATCAGGCGCGCAAGAGCCTGCGCGAGGCGCATGGCGACCTGCTGGCGACGCCGACGCCCAGCGGCATCGACTTCCTGCTGCGCCTGCCGGCCAGCGCCCAATGATCGCTCTGAAAGACCGAGGAAACATCATCTCATTTGCGCCAACCCACCGTCGCTTGCGGTGGGAGCGGCCTCCAGGCCGCGAATGATAGCCGTGCGCACCCAGCGGTTCGCGGCCTGGAGGCCGCTCCCACGGACGCCCCCCCGAGCATGGCGCGCGCGACAAATTTTCACAACCGCCGAGCCAGGAATACCCACTCGCGCCCTACCGTAAATTTTTCTGACTCCCCAGCGTCATCTTTCGGGACAAGAATGCAACCGTAGCCGTCGTGTCCGCTTCCATTCCACAGGAGAACAGCATGAAGCACAGGATTCCGCAGATCCCCGCCCGCCAGTCGGGTTTCACCCTGGTCGAAATCGCCATCGTCCTGGTCATCATCGGCCTGCTGCTCGGCGGCGTGCTGAAGGGCCAGGAAATGATCGAGAATTCCAAGGTCAAGAATGCCGTCAATGACATGAACGGCGTCTCGGCCGCCTACAACAGCTACATCGACCGCTTCCGCCGCATCCCCGGCGACGACGGCCCGCTGGCCACGCTGACCGCCCGCGGCGGCAGCTGGACGACGGTCACCGTCGGCGGCAACAACAACGGCGCCCTGGCCATCACCACGGCTCAGGTGTTCACCGGCGGCGGCGAAGGCGCGGCCTTCTGGCAGCACCTCAAGGCCGCCGGCTTCATCAGCGGCAACCCGGCCGATGCCGGCGTGAATGCCCTGCCGCGCAATGCCTTCAATGGTCTGCTCGGCGTCGGCGCGGGCGTCACCGGCATGACCGGCACCGCCGTCTGCGTCGGCCAGGTGCCCGGCAAGTCGGCGCGCCAGATGGACACCCAGCTCGACGACGGCGTCGGCAACAGCGGCAGCGTCCGCGCCACGCTGGGCGTCGCCGGCGCCAACACGGCGCCGGGCGCCGCCGCCGCGACCTATAACGACGCCAATACCTACACGCTCTGCCGCACGCTGTAAGGGGCTGTCGCCGGAAACAGAAAAGCCCGCTCCGGCGGGCTTTTCTGTTTTGGCAGCGCCGCCCCGCGCTATTTGCTCAGCGCCGCCAGACGGGTCTCGGCCTGACCCCGATCGAAACTCGCCGGCCGCTGCTCCGCCGCCGCCAGGGCGAGGCGGTAATAGGATGCCGCCGGGCCGGACCGCTTCAGATAGTCCAGGCTCACGGCCAGGTTGAAGAGGATGTCGGGATGATCGGGTTCATCGCGATAGACCTGAAAGAACGCCTCGAACGCCTCATCCCAGCGCCCCTGCGCGGCAAAGAGCTTGCCAAGCGCATGGTGAATGAAGGTCAGCTCCGGCTGGGCCGCCAGCAGCGCCTTCAGGCGCGCCTCCACCTGATTCGGCTCGCCTTGCGCCCTGAGGCCAACCAAACCGACCAGGCCGGTCTGCGCCAGCGCGTCGCGGGAATCGATCTTGAGCGCGCGCAGGTAGTACTGCTCGGCCGCTTCCGGCTTCAACTCGCGCTGGCTGACCGCCGCCAGCCCACGCAGGGCATCGAGGCTGGCCGGCTCGGCATCGAGCAGGCGCTGATATTCGCCACGCGCCTGGATGAGGTCGCCCGCCCGCAAGGCGACGCGTGCGCGCTCCGCCGACGGCGGCTGCACCACCGCGACGGTTGGGACGGTCGCCGGGCCTGATGCCCAGCGGTATGCGAAGAATCCGCCGCCGAGCAGCACCAGCAGAACGAGCGCGGCGAGCGCCGGCAGCCGCGGGCCACGCCGCCCGGCCGATGCGGGAGGCGGCATGACGCTGGCGCGCGGCGGCGCAGCCACCGGCCGATCGGCGCTACGCTGCGGCCGCTCCGCCTTCTTCAACTCGTCCATCAAAAAGCTCATACCCGCCCCACCGCCATGCGCCGGCAAAGAGGGCGATGATAGCGCACTCCGCGCACTCCGTCGGTGGCCAAGGAGACGCTGAACATGCACTCAAGGCATGAACTGTATTTCTCCCCTCTCCCACACGTGGGAGAGGGGCTGGGGGAGAGGGAGTGCTTACCTGAATTCGGCATGCATACCCTGAACATGCACTCCACCCCGCTTCACAGCGACGCAGTCGCCTTTGGCCACGGCAGCTTCTTACCCCGACACGGACTTCCAACGTACCGTGCGTGCGCATTCTCGAGCGCACCGGGAGCCCCTCAAGGGATGGCCCAAGGCCACTTCCTTCGGGGCGTTTCCTTCGGTCACGGCTTCCCGGGCGCGAACGACTATTTCTTCCGCGCCGGCGGCAGATCGGTGCAGCTGCCGTGTGCAGCTTCGGCGGCCAAGCCGACGGTCTCGCCGAGCGTCGGATGCGGGTGGATGGTCTTGCCGATGTCGATGGCGTCGGCGCCCATCTCGATGGCCAGGGCGATTTCGCCGATCATGTCGCCGGCATTGGGGCCGACGATGGCGCCGCCGACGATGCGATGCGTCTCGGCGTCGAACAGCAGCTTGGTGAAGCCGTAGTCGGCCCCGTTGGCGATGGCGCGACCGGAGGCGGCCCAGGGGAACACGCCCTTCTCGACCGCAACGCCCTGCGCCCTGGCCTGCTCTTCGGTCAGTCCGACCCAGGCCACCTCGGGATTCGTGTAGGCGACGGCGGGAATCACCCGCGCATCGAAGAAGGACTTCTGGCCGGCGGCGGCCTCGGCAGCGACATGGCCCTCATGCACCGCCTTGTGCGCCAGCATCGGTTGACCGACGATGTCGCCGATGGCGTGGATGTGCGGCACGTTGCTGCGCATCTGCTGGTCGACGGCAATGAAGCCGCGTTCGTCGACCTGCACGCCGGCGTGCTCGGCGCCAATTTTCTTGCCGGCAGGCTGACGACCGGCGGCAACGAGGATGAGGTCGAATTCACACGTCTGTTCCTCAGCCGGCGCCTGCTCGCCGGCGAAGCTCACGCGCAGCCCCTCGGGGCGCGCCTCGACGCCGGTCACCCGCGTCTTCAGCAGCACCTTGTCGAAGCGCTTGGCGTTGCGCTTCTCGAACACCTTGACCAGATCGCGGTCCACGCCGGGCATCAAACCATCCGTCATTTCGACGACGCTGATGCGCGCGCCGAGCGCCGAATACACCGTCGCCATTTCCAGGCCGATGATGCCGCCGCCGATGACCAGCATGCGCTTCGGAATGAAGGGCAGTTCCAGCGCACCGGTCGAATCGACGATGCGCGGATCTTCGGGCAGGAAGGGCAGCTTCACCGCCTCGGAACCGGCGGCAATGATGGCCTGCTTGAACGCAACGATCTTCTCGCCGTCGTTCGTCGTCACCGCCAGATGCTGCGCATCGACGAAGCGGCCGACGCCTTGCAGCACCTCGACCTTGCGCGCCTTGGCCATGCCGGCGAGGCCGTGCGTCAGCTTGCCGACGACCTTGTCCTTGTGCGCGCGCAGCTGGTCGAGATCAATCTGCGGCGCGGCGAAGCTGACGCCGAATTCGTTGCCGTGCTGTGCTTCCTCGATGAGGGCGGCGACGTGCAGCAGCGCCTTTGACGGAATGCAGCCGACATTGAGGCAAACGCCGCCCAGCGTCGGATTGCGTTCGACGAGCACGACCTTGAGGCCGAGATCGGCGGCGCGGAAGGCGGCGGAGTAACCGCCGGGGCCGCCGCCGAGGACGACGAGGTCCACCGCTCCGGAAGGAGCGGACGATGTCGGCTGTTGCGCTACGGGTGCTGCCTGCGCCGGAACAGGCGCGACAGCCGGAGCAGCTTCTACCGCAGCCTCGATCCTGGCGCCGCCTTCCTCACTTTCGATCGACAACACCACGCTCCCCTGCGACACCTTGTCGCCGACCTTGACCTTCAACGCCTTCACCACACCGCCGACCGGCGCCGGCACGTCGATCGTCGCCTTGTCGGATTCGAGCGTCACCAACGAGGCTTCGGCGACCACGGTGTCGCCGGGCCGGACCAGTACTTCGATGACGGGGACATCGCGAAAGTCGCCGATGTCCGGTACCTTGACTTCGATGAGGCCGCTCACAGCAGCACCCTCCGCATGTCGCCGAGCAACTGGCCGAGAGTGGTGGTGAAGCGCGCCGCCGCGGCGCCGTCGATGACGCGGTGGTCATACGACAGCGACAGCGGCAGCATCAGGTGCGGCTGGAACTGCCGGGTTTCGGCGTCCCACTTCGGTGTCAGCTCGCTCTGCGAGACGCCGAGGATCGCAACTTCCGGCGCGTTGATGATGGGCGTGAATGCCGTGCCGCCGATGCCGCCGAGGCTGGAGATCGAGAAGCAGCCGCCCTGCATTTCCGTCGGCGACAGCTTGCCTTCGCGCGCCTTCTTCGACAGCGCTGCCATCTCGGCGGCGATGTCGAAGATGCCTTTCTTGTCGGCATCGCGGATCACCGGCACGACAAGGCCGTTGGGCGTGTCGGCGGCGATGCCGATGTGGAAGTATTGCTTCAGCACCAGACGCATCTCATCGCCCTGGCCGTCGAGCGAGGCGTTGAACTCGGGAAATTTCTTCAGCGCGGCGACGCTGGCCTTGACCAGGAAGGCCAGCATGGTCAGCTTGACCCCGGACTTCTCGTTCTCCTTGTTCGTCGCGACACGGAAGGCTTCGAGCTCGCCGATGTCGGCTTCGTCGAACTGGGTGACGTGCGGAATCATCGCCCAGTTGCGCGCCAGATTGGCGCCGGAAATCTTCTTGATGCGCGACAGCGGCTGCGTCTCGATCGGGCCGAACTTGGCGAAGTCGACCTTGGGCCAGGGCAGCAGGTCGAGTCCGCCGCCGGCCGCAGCAGAAGAAGCCGTCGTTGTGGACAACGCCGCCTTGACGTAGCCCTGCACGTCCTCGCGCGTGATGCGCCCCTTGGGGCCGCTGCCATTCACCTTGGCAAGATCGACGCCGAGTTCGCGGGCGAAAGCGCGGATCGACGGGCTGGCGTGCGCGATAACGTGGCTGCCCTCCATCTCGGCGACGATCTCGGCGGGTGACGGCATATGCACGGGACCGGGCTTGGCGACGGGTTCCTCGGCGTCGGGGCGGGGGGCTTGGGTGGGAGTGGCGGTGGCAAGCGCGCCACCCTCTCCCCCAGCCCCTCTCCCCGGCGGGGGAGAGGGGAGCTTGACGCCCTCCGCCCTGGCCGGGCTGACACTCCCTTCGGTCTCAAGGGGAGAAGACGCTCTCGTCTCTCCACTCTCGACTCGCGACTCCGCACTCTCCATCACCAACACCAGCGCCCCCTCCGACACCTTGTCGCCGACCTTGACGCGCACTTCCCTGACGATGCCGGCGGCGGGCGCCGGCACGTCCATCGTCGCCTTGTCGGATTCCAGCGTCAGCAGCGTGTCCTCGGCCTTCACGGCATCGCCGGGCTTGACGGCGACCTCGATGACAGGGACATCGTTGAAGCCGCCGATATCGGGCACCTTGACTTCGAGCAGTTGCGCCATGGTCACACCTTCAGGGGATTGGTTTTGTTCGGATCGAGGCGGTACTTGACGATCGCCTCGGCGACCCGCTTCGCGTCGACCTGGCCGGCGTCGGCCAGCGCGCGCAATGCGGCGAGCACGATCCAGTGGCGGTCGACTTCGAAGAAGTGGCGCAGCTTGGCGCGCGTGTCGGAACGGCCGAAGCCGTCGGTGCCGAGCACCGTGTAGCTGCGTCCGTCGCGGCAGACCCAGGGACGGATCTGCTCGGCGAACATGCGGATGTAATCGGTGGCGGCGATCACCGGACCGCGCGTGTCGCGCAGGCAATCCTCGACGTGCGAACTGCGCGGCTTGTCATCGGGATGCAGCAGGTTCCAGCGTGCGCAGTCCTGGCCGTCGCGCGCCAGTTCGGTGTAGCTCGGGCACGACCACAGGTCGGCCTCGACGCCCCAGTCCTGGCGCAGCAGTTCGGCGGCGGCGATGGCTTCGCGGAAGATCGCGCCGCTACCGAGCAGCTGCACGCGCGGAGCGTTCGAGGCCACGGCCTTGCGAAACGGGTACATGCCCTTGAGGATGCCGGCCGCGATGTGTTCGCCTTCGGGCATCGCCGGATGCTCGTAGTTCTCGTTCATCACGGTCACGTAGTAGAAGACGTCCTCCTGCTCGGCGACCATGCGGCGCACGCCGTCCTGCACGATCACCGCGACCTCGTAGCCGAAGGTCGGGTCAAAGGAGATGCAGTTCGGTATCGTTGCCGAGAACACGTGCGAATGGCCATCCTCATGTTGCAGGCCTTCGCCGTTGAGCGTCGTGCGGCCGGCCGTGCCGCCGACCAGGAAACCGCGCGCGCGCTGGTCGGCGGCGGCCCAGACGAGATCCATGGTGCGCTGCATGCCGAACATCGAGTAGCAGATGTAAACCGGCAGCATCTGCACGCCATGCGTCGAATACGCGGTCGCGGCGGCGATCCAGTCGGCCAGCGCGCCGGCTTCGTTGATGCCTTCCTGGAGAATCTGGCCGGTCTTCGATTCCTTGTAGAACATCAACTGGTCGGCGTCCTGCGGCGTGTAGAGCTGGCCGAGCTGGTTCCAGATGACGAGCTGGCGGAACATGCCTACCATGCCGACGGTGCGCGACTCGACGGGAACGA